>NC_011988.1:620000-930000 GCF_000016285.1 Allorhizobium ampelinum S4
TGGTCAGGCTTCAGTTGCTCACCAAGAAATATGCAAGCGACGTGGTGGCCAGCCATGCATTCGCCGGCTATTGCGCCGGTGACTGGATAACGCTTGGTGAGGAAAAGCTGCGGGGGGTTCGCCAGCGGGTAACGATTTTGCAACCCGGTCCGCTCATGGCTAAAATGCAGAGAGATGACGTTGAAGCCGATCTGCATCGCACCGGTCTTTCGGAGGCCGAGCGTTTGATTCTCCTGCATCGCGATGCCGTCCAGTTGGATGGACAGAAAAGGTCCCAAGCAATGATGGACCGGTTTTTGCAATAAATCAGGGCTGGATGCCGGGAAACAGTCTCGATAGAGGAACAGAACGCGCCTCTAAAAGCTTGTGGAACGGGATCTTTGCATGACCGCTTTACAGCGAAGAGAAGTGCGCCATATATGATCAAAGGCGTTGTCGCGCGGCATGGGGCGTGGGACGACAGGCGCTGCATTTCACGAGTGACGATGGAAAAAAGCCTGGGGCGTTACATCTGGTCGAACACCTCTCTGCAACAGGTGTGGATACTGTGCATTGTCGGCCTGTCGATGATCCCCTATTTCCTGTCTTTCGATCTGCCCAAGCAGATCGTCAATGGCCCTATTCAAGGCCAGGGCTTTGAAGAGGCTGGGGCGACAAAGCCGTTCTTGCATGTTGCCTTCGACCTGCCATGGATCGGACATCTGGAAATCTTCAGCGGTTTCGAGCTTAACCGCCTGCAAATGCTGATGGCTCTCAGCGTCGTCTTCCTGTGTCTTGTCGTGCTGAACGGTTTGTTCAAATTCTACATCAACACCTATAAGGGGCGGCTTGGTGAGCGCATGCTGCGCCGCATCCGCTTCGAGCTGATCGATCGAGTCCTGCGGTTTCCGCCTGTGCATTTCAAGCGGGTCAAATCTGCCGAGATTGCCACGATGATCAAGGACGAGGTCGAGCCGCTGGGCGGTTTTACCGGCGATGCCTTCGTCCAACCGGCGCTTTTGGGTGGGCAGGCTCTGACGGCGCTAATCTTCATCATCCTTCAGAATGTCTGGCTGGGAATGATCGCCGCTGGCATGGTTTGCGTTCAGGCCGTCATCATTCCACGCATGCGTAGGCGGCTGCTGGAACTGGGCCGTCAGCGTCAGCTGACGGCGCGCCAGTTATCCGGGCGGGTTGGCGAAATCGTCGATGGCATTCATACGATCCATGCCCATGACACATCCAATTTTGAGCGCGCCGACATTGCCGCCCGTCTCGGCCTGATTTTTTCGATCCGCTACGATCTCTATCAGTGGAAGTTCATGGTGAAATTCATCAATAACTTCCTCGCCCAACTGACGCCGTTTCTGTTCTACGCCATTGGCGGGTATATGGCGCTGGAGGGCCGGCTCGACATCGGCCAGCTCATCGCTGTTATCGGCGCCTATAAGGACCTGCCGGGTCCGCTGAAGGAATTGATAGACTGGGATCAGGCCCGCCAGGACGTTCAGGTCAAATATGCTCAGGTGGTCGAGCAATTCGATGTTGAGCGATTGGTTGATGCGCGGGTTCACACGGTCGCGGCCACGCCGGTCGGCCCGCTTTCCGAGGCACTGGTGGCCTCGAATCTGGTGCTTTGCGACGATAGTGGCGCGCGCCTGCTCAATAGCGTTTCGCTGGATATTGCCCCCAATGAGACGGTTGCGATTATCGGTCAGAACGGTGGCGGCGGCGAGGCGCTGGCGGAAGCTCTCGGGCGTATTCTATGGCCGGAATCCGGCCATATCAGCATTGGTGGCCAGGATATTCTCACCATGCCGGAATCGGTCACCGGGCGGCGGCTTTCCTTCGTGTCCTCGGATGCCTATTTCTTCCATGGAACTCTGCGGGACAATCTCCTCTACGGGTTGAAACATGCGCCTTTGACAGATGTTACCTATGACGGACTGGCGGCGCGCAGAAACAAACGTGACCTTCTGGAGGCGCAGAGATCCGGCAATCCGCTTCTCGATCTCAACAGCGATTGGGTGGATTATCGATCGGCTGGCGCCGAAGGGCCGGATGGTCTGTTGAAGGTGATCCGTCCGGTTCTGGATGCGGTGACGATTTCCGAAGATATTTTCGATCTCGCCCTGCGTTCACAAGTGGATACGCTTGCCCATCAGGAATTGACAGAGCGAATCGTCGAGATCCGCCATGCGCTGCGCCGTCGTTTGCATGACGAGAATCTGGACGACATTGTCGTACCCTTCGAGGCCGATGCCTATAACAGCCAGGCGACGGTGGGTGAAAATCTACTTTTCGGCAAGATGAAACCCTTGATGATCGACGGTCAACGGTTGGCGGCCCATCCTTATTTTCGCAAGGTGATGCGTGATACCCGCATTGGCGATGCGTTCTATGCAATGGGGCTTGAAATCGCGGCGAATGCTGTGGAACTGTTTCGAGACCTTCCGCCCGACCATCCGTTTTTCCAGCAATTGACCTTCATGAGCGCGGAGGATCTTCCCGACTACGAGGCTTTGCTGCAAAAGCTCCATGGCACAGCCATAACGCAAGCCTCGGCCAGCGAGCGCAGCAGCATTATCCGCCTCAGCTTTGCCTATATCGAGCCGCGCCATCGTTTCGGCCTTTTGACGCAGGAGTTGATGGACAAGATCGTCGATGCGCGTCGCGAGTTTCATGCCGGAGTTCCCGCGGATCTGGCGGAAAAAATCGAACGTCACGACGTAGAACGGTTCACCCTGTCGGCATCGTTGATGGACAATGTGCTGTTTGGCCGGCTGGCTGTGCGTGAAGCCGATGCGTCTGACCGGATCCGTGCGATCATCCGCGACATTTTTAGAGACCTCGGCCTTGCCGAAAGCGTGCTGTCGATCGGGCTGGATTTCGATGTTGGCTCGCAAGGGCGGCGGTTAACCGCTGTCCAGCGCCAGAAGCTCAATCTGGCGCGGGCGCTGGTGAAGCGGTCGGATTATTTCATCTTCAACAGGCCCTTGTCGGCGCTCGATCAGCGGGCGCAGGATAAGATCGTCAGCCACATCATGCAGGACCTGCATTGCGACGGTCAGCGGCCCTCAATCATTTGGGTTTTGCCAAATGCGGATATAAGCGGGCTTTTTGACAGGATACTCGTGTTCGACAAAGGAAATCTTGTCGAAACCGGGAGTTTCGAAGAGCTTTCCGCCAAAGACGGGATGTTCAAACAGTTTCTCTCGTAATATCGTGATCAGGCGCGATAGGGGGTAAGACGCAAATGCTACTGAAGGACGAAGTCGAAATGTTGCGGCGTGTGCCGCTGTTTTCCCAGATTGCTCCAGCCAAGCTGAAGCTTCTGGCTTTTGCTTCCGACCGGATGACCTGTCGTGAGGGGCAGAACCTGTTTCGCCAGGGCGATGTCGGTGACGCAGCCTATGTCGTGCTCTCAGGGACAGCCGATGTTCTGGTCAATTCGGATGCTGGCGAGATCAAGGTCGCGGAAGTTCAAAGCAATTCAATTGTCGGGGAAATCGCCATTCTCTGCGATGTGTCGCGCACCGCAACCGTGCGGGCGGCCTCGCGTCTTGAAGTTTTGAAAATCAGCAAGGAAAACTTCCTGAAACTGATGAGCGATTTTCCCGAAATCTCCTCGGAAATCACCCGGGTTCTGGCGGATCGTCTCAATCACACGACATCCGAGCTGTCCGCGGCCCGCAGCCGCGAGCAACAATTGCTGAACTGATACCGAGAGCGATCGTGTCAGCATCCGGCATATCGGATAGCCGGGCTGTCATATATCCTTTACTTGCTTTTCTGCCCATTTCCGCGAAGTTTCGGCATTCATTCGACCTCGTTCTGTCCTGAATCGAGGATATTGTCCCAAACATCCCGGAATGTGCCATGACCGATCTTAGCGCCCGCGACCGTCTCGCGCCTGACAGTTCTCCACGCCTGTTAGCCCTTGCCAGCATTGCTCTCGAAGCCGGAGCGCTGGCGCGTCAATCGCTGCGTCGCCGTCATGTCGACCAGATGGTGTCCAAAGGTCCGCGCGATTACCAGACGGAAATCGATGTCGCCGTCGAGCGCCTGATCGTTGCCGGTGTCTCCGAGGCCTTTCCGGACCATGCCATCCAGGGCGAGGAAGAGACCGGCAACCGTACAGGTGGCCCAGATGCACCGGTCATCTATATTGATCCCATTGACGGAACCACCAATTTTGCCTGGGGTCTGCCGCATTTTGGTATGACCATCGCCATCGCCGAGCAGGGTAAAATCACCTGCGGGGTGGTTTATGACAGTATGCTCGATGAGCTTTTCAGTGCTGAAATCGGTAAGGGCGCCACTCTGAACGGCGAAAAACTACGGTGTGCTGATGTGGCCGATGTCCAGAATGTGCTGGTGGGAGCGGGCTTGCCGGTCCCCGGACAAGTGAAAAGCGTCGATGAGGAGCTCTATCACCGGGCACTCCGCCGGTTAATGGATAATACCGCTGGCGTGCGCCGTCTCGGGTCGGCGGCGCTATCGATTGCCTATGTCGCCTGTGGGCGGCTGGATGGGTTTTTCGAGGATGGCTTGCAGGTGCATGACTATGGCGCCGCAGCCCTGATTCTGACCGAGGCAGGTGGCGTGGTCACAGGCTTTGGCGGCATGCCGGTTGACGCCGGAGGCGGCATTCTTGCCGCCTCGCCAGCGTTGCATCCCTGGCTGCTCGCCGGGTTTCAGCCTGGGATGGACCGTTGATTGTCATAGAGTGCGATCAGCGCTTGAAGTCCGACCGGATCGTCAGTGGTGATCTGGTCGCATTTCAGCGCCAGCAGCCGCAGGACACGCGGTAGCGATGCCTCGTCTGCCCTGTTGATCGTATAGGCATCGATCCGTTTTCCAGCCGCATGGAAGGCGGCGACCATGTTGAAACCGCGATCCTCGGCAAACAGCACCGCCTCATGGTCGAGATAGATCATCTCGGCGTCGGGGATGGCGGCGACAGCATCGTCGATGAAGGTAACGAAGTCACCACTTTCCATTGCCCGTTCGATGGCGCCGCCATGGCAGGGATCGTAACCGATTGGCAGGCCGGGTAGGGCATCTGCCAGACGGGTGACGGCCTTTGCATCGCCCGCCGACAGGATAACACGGTCGCGCACTGGCCCGATGGCGGCAACGAAAGCGGCGATGTCCTGCTGCGTCAAGTCGCTGGCCTTTTCCTTCAGGTCCAGTTGCAATACGGCGCCTGCACGATGGGAAGTGCTGGCCAGAACCCGCCCGAGATCATCGATCAGCATGACTTTGTGGGTACTTGGCTGTCCATCATGGTCGCGCAGAAACAGGCTGCGCAGCTGGTCCACTGAGGCGCCGCGCGCCGGGCCTTGGCCGGTCGTGGCTTTGTCCAAAACCTCATCATGCAGCACGGCCAGGCCGCCACCGGCATGACAGACAAGATCGATTTCGACGCTGGCGCCAAGCGCCATGCCCTCGGTGATCCGGTCCGGCGTGAAAGAAATATCGCCCGCCTGCTTATGGCCGCGATGCCATTTCAGCATGGTTCTGAAACCGTCACGCTCGATAAACAAGCCGTCAGACATTGGCAAAGCTCCTTAATCGCTCGGCGGTCTGGGACACACAGATCACCTTATTGTGGCGAAAAACCCGGAAGGCCCTGACCTGCAATTCGGCGCGGTCGCCTTTTTGCCAGCCGGTTCCTGGATCGGTCATG
Organism: Allorhizobium ampelinum S4; assembly: GCF_000016285.1. Classification (NCBI taxonomy): domain Bacteria; kingdom Pseudomonadati; phylum Pseudomonadota; class Alphaproteobacteria; order Hyphomicrobiales; family Rhizobiaceae; genus Gillisella; species Gillisella ampelina. The sequence goes on from NC_011988.1 coordinate 625,672, forward strand.
GCCTTTACCCTCGTGCCATCACCGAGTTGAAGATCGACCATGAGATGGCTGCCGAAATCGATGGCCCGGCAGACAAAGGCCGCGTCCGCCCGGTCGGTGGGCGACAGATGCAGGGCTTCAGGCCGAACCGCCAGCACAGCATCGCCATCCTCTGGATTGCTATCGGCATCGACCGCCAAGGAAAGGTCAATATGGGTGAATGCGCCCCGGCGCATCATGCCGGGAATGAAATTCATCTGGCCGATAAAGCCTGCGACGAATTCGGTTTCCGGCTCGCGGTAGACCCGGTCCGGCGGGGCGATCTGCTCGGCACGTCCAGCCCGCATCACGACGATACGGTCGGCCAGCGCCAAAGCTTCGTCCTGACCGTGGGTAACGAACAGGGTGGTAATGCCAAGCCGCTGCTGGATATCGCGCACTTCCTCACGCAGGCGTTCGCGCAAATGCTGGTCGAGGCTGGCAAAGGGTTCATCCAGCAGCAGGATTTTCGGCTCCAGCACCAGCGAGCGGGCAAGTGCCACTCTCTGCTGCTGGCCGCCCGAGAGTTGATAGGTCTGGCGCTGGCCGTAATCCTTCAACCCGACCATCGCCAGCGCTGCCTCGACCCGGTCAGCGATTTCGCTTCTCGCCATGCCGCGCAGCTTCAGGCCGAAGGCGATGTTCTTGAACACATTCATATGCGTCCAGAGCGCGTGGCTTTGAAACACCATGCCGGTCGGTCGCCGTTCCGGCGGCAGACGGGTGACGTCCTGGCCGTCGATCCGGATCACGCCGCTGGTCGGTGCTTCGAAACCGCCAATCATCCGCAGCAGCGTCGATTTACCCGAACCGGATGGGCCGAGCAGGCAGACCAGCTCGCCATCCTCTACATGCAACGAAAAAGCATCGACGGCGGTGGAGCCGGGAAATTGCTTTGAAACGCGATCAAGGGTCAGTTGGGCCATGGGTGTTCGTTTCTGTTCCGGTTACAGGCGATGACGGGTCTGTTCAGGCGCCAAAGCCCTTGGCGAATGCGCCTGTGCCGATGGCGCGGCGGGCAAAGATCAGTGCGAGGAAGGAGGGAACCCACAGCATGACCGACAGCACCGCGCCATATTGCACCACCATCTGATTGTTGATGAAGGACACCATCAAGACAGGCATGGTGCGCACCTGCGGCGCGCCAATCAACCAGGCGCCTTCTGTTTCGTAAAACGTGCTGACGAAGGTCAGGAGCAGGGCGGCAAAGATGGTCGGCGCCGCCTGCGGCAGCGTAATCGACCAGAAAACCCGCAAGGGCCGGGCGCCCGCATCACGCGCCGCTTCTTCCATTCGCCGGTCTACATTCTGGAAGGCGGCAACCGGTATCCAGATCATGAGCATCAGCGTGCCGACCAATTGAATCAGTGCCACGCCCCAGAAGGTGCTGATCAGATGCAGCTTCAGGAAAATCGCCGCAATGGCCACCAGCAGACCGAATTTGGGGAAGGCATGCGAGGCAAGAAAAGACAGGAAAAGCAGATTGCGGCCCGGAAATTTCATCCGGGCAAAGGCATAGGCGGCCGGAAGACAGATCACCGCCGACAGCAGTGTCACCGTGGCGGTGAGGCGCAGGCTGAGAAAGAGCGCTTCCCAGACGTCGGCGCGGCCAAGCGTCAGGAACCAGAAGCGCAGGCCGAATTGCTGCGGGATCACTGATGGATAGCGCCAGACCTCGGTAAAGGCCCAGGTGCCGACCACCAGCAGTGGCAGGGCGATAAACAGGGTGAGCAGGCCTGCGAAAGCAAGGCCCGTCCAGTCGATCCTACCCACTCTCATCGCAGGGGCCTCATCGTGTTCGTTCCTGATTTCTGGCAATCGAATAGACATAGAACGCGCCGAAAAACAGGCAAAAGCCGAAGCTGATCACCGCTTGCGTGGTGGCATTCAGCGGATCGTTCAGATCGGCAAACGTTCGCTGCATGAAAGGCCCCATCATTTCTGGCGAGGCTGGGCCGAGCAGATAGGGCAGGGTAAAGGCCGAAAATATTCCGAGAATGGCAAAGGAACTGGCGACCAGGAAGGAATTGGCCATGCGCGGCAGGATGATATGCAAAAATACCTGCACAGGCCTTGCACCAGCGTCGCGCGCCGCCTCGACGGCATTGTTGGAAATGGCGCTGAGACCCGCCGTCAGCATCAGCACGGTCAAAGGCAAATTGTCCCAGACCAGACCGATCACGGGACCCCAGGGTGTCAGATAGGGCGTTGGCAGCTTCGGCAGGCCTACGGCGTGGAGCAGGATATCGACCGTGCCATTTGGACCGATGGTGCGGATCAGCGCATAGGAGAGGATGATCGACGGCACGAACATCGGAAAGATCGCCAGCGCCTGAACATAAGCGGCCAGCCTGCTGGAGGAAAAGCGCAGGTAGAGCGCAATCGGCACGCCGATCAGCAGCAGCACAACGCCACAGACGGCGGTGGTCCAGAGCGTGATGCCGAGATTGCGCAGGCTGTAGGTGTCACTGAAGAAGAACCGGTAGGACGCCGTTGAAACGTGCCACCCGCCCTCGGGCGAGGCCACGACAAGTGTGCCGATCACCGCCGAGATGATCGGATAAATGATTAGCCATCCCAAGAGCAGGATAGGAAGGGCGACCAGAAGCAGGCCAGTCAGCCCGCGTCCAGCTTTTGCCTCCCGCCCTTTATCAAGCGACAGCGAACTGGTCGCGCTCATCAACCCCGCGCCAGGCCTGGTGCGACATTGCGGAACCAGCCGTCATTGACCGCCATTTCCCAATCGCCGCTGGGGAATGTCGGGATCGATGCGGGAATGACATCGGCATATTTCTCGCGCAGGTCCTTGGAAATATAATCCCAGGACACACCCGGAAAGCCACCAAGCTCGGTGATGATTGCCGACTGGATTTCTTCAGACAGCAAAGTATTGGCGAGCTTCAGGGCGGCATCCTTGTTGGCGCCATTGGAAAAAATCGTCATACGGGCGAAATCGCCGCAAAGCGCCAGATCCGTCAGCTGCACAAGCCGTGTTGTGTCGGGCAGCACGCCCTGGGCAATCGATTGCAGCGCCTGATCGGACCAGACCGGTACCATGGTGACGACGCCTTGGGCAAGCAGCTGGATCGACTGCGAATTGCCGGAGGTATAGGCGCCCTTTTCATAAAGCGACGGGGCCAGATCGTTGAGGATCTTCCAGCTTGGCGGCAAGGCTTTTTCCGCGGCTTCCGCCGTGTAATTGCTGACGGTGAATTTGCTCGGATCGCGGCCATTCGCTTCGTGGATGGCACGGCGGACGAAATTGCCGCCTGAACCGCCCTTGTCGGGGCGGTTGTAAATGAACTGGCCGGGATTGGCCTTGATCCAGGCAATCAGCTGTTCCCAGGTTTTCGGCGCATCCTTCGGATCGAGCTTGGTGCTGTCATAGGCCAGAAGAACCTGCGAACCGCGATAGGGCAGCGACTGCGACAGATCGATCGCCATCGGGTTGACGCGGCCGAAATTGGGGACATTCTTCTCGGAAAATGCCACCCAGAGACCGGCATCGATGGAGCCGGTTGGCAGGCGCGGATTGAAGGCTTCAAACAGGTCTGCCTGCGGATCGTTGTTGGATTTCAAGGCGGCGAGGGCGCGATCACCAATCGCACGCAGACCGTTATTGTCGCCGGCATCAATCACCTTGATCGTCAGGTCACTGTTGGCCTTCTCGAAGCTTGGGCGAACGATGTTGTTCCAGAAGTCGATGATATTGGCATCGGAGCCGCTGTAGACATTGATTTCCTTGCCCGCAGCAAAGGCAAAATTCGGCACGGCGGCCAAGCCTGCGGTTGCGCAGGAAGCTAGCAGAAAGTCGCGTCTGTTCATCATCGGTCTCCGAAATGGGTCGAGATATAAAACCCCTGACATTTTAGGGCAGCGTTACCGCTGGACCGTGACAGCGACATGAAAGCTGGATGATGCTTTTGTGTCTTTTCGAACAAGGAGCTAGGTTGTCTCCTGCAAAAATTGGCCTTGCAAACGGGAGAGGCTTCTAATCATCTGTTGTTGTGGAGACAAAGCATAAAGAGTGTGCCGATGCCGGACCCGAAAACTGTCAGTACGGCCATTGTCGTTCTTGCCGCCGGGCAGGCGCGCCGGATGGGCGGCAGCGCCCATAAGCTTCTGGCTCTCTTTGATGGTGTCCCACTGATCCGTCGCGTGGTGGCGATCAGCCTTGCGAGCCGAGCGGCATCCGTTACGGTTGTCACCGGACATCGTCGAGAGGAGGTCGAGGCTTGTCTTTTAGATTTGCCAGCCGCGATGAGCTTCAATGCCGGATTTGCCGAGGGGATGGCATCCTCGTTGATCACCGGACTAAATTCTCCTGATGTGGCCGACAAGGATGGTGTCATGGTGGTGCTCGGCGATATGCCGGGACTGACAACGTTGCATCTCGATGCGCTGATCTTAGCATTCGAAAGCGCAGATGGCCGCGCCATCATCCGTGCAGCGTCAGGGGACGTGCCGGGTAATCCGGTTATTTTACCAGAGGCGCTTCGTCCGGCATTGCTGACATTGACGGGCGATAAGGGCGCCAAGGCAATCATCGCGGCCAGCACGCTGCCGGTGATCGATGTCGATATCGGTCCGGCTGCTCTTGTCGATGTCGACACACCAGACGCCATTATGGCGGCTGGCGGAGTGTTGAACGGATAACGTTCGTATTGGCTTACGTATTTGCCGAGTTCAGACTTTCGAGCAGCGCGGCGATATAGCCGTAGCAGAAGGCGAAGGCGACGCCGGTTGGATCGCGGCCGCTGATGGTGGGAACATGATCCGGCATCAGCATATATTGGTAGCCGACTTCGTGGTAGATCTTGACCGATCGCACCATGTCCATATCGCCTTCATCGGGAAAGGTTTCCATGAAGGACAGTTTACCGCCGCTGATATTGCGGAAATGGACGTTGAAGATCTTGCCGCGCGTTCCGAACCAACGAATGATATCGTCGATTTCCTCGCGCGGATTGTCCAGCATTTCACCAATTGATCCCTGGCAGAAATTCAGGCCGTGATAAGGGCTTTCGCGCATCTGCACGAATTTCTTCAATCCCTCCACTGTGCCGAGGACCCGGGTTACGCCCTTATAGCCAGGCGGCGTGTAGGGATCGTGCGGATGGCAGGCCAGACGCACCTTGTTGCTTTCGGCAACCGGCACGACCCGTTCCAGGAAATAATCGATCCGCTCCCAATTCTCATCCTCCGAAAGAACGCCAGCCAGTCCCGGTGCTGCGGCCTGATCGGCCTTGTCCCAGCGGAAGCTTTCATTCATTGAGCCTCCCCGGCCTTTCTCCATCGGAGTGCGGGGAATGCCGATCAGGTTGAGATTGTATTTTGCCGCCGGAATTCCGGCCGCGGCCAGGTTCTCGATCATCTTGCAAACCGAATCGATCTGGCGGTCGCGGTCTGGGCCGGCCAACAGGATATCCGGATAGGACGCTCTTTCGATTGGGCTGGAGGGCAAGGGCAATTGCAGCATGTCCAGGATCAGACCAAAGCTCTCGACCTTGTCGCGATGGCGCTCGATATCGGAAAGTGTCCAGCTGCGTGGATCGCCCGGCGGATCGGCGCAGATATGCTTGAGACCCAATTGGGCAAACACCCGATAATCGTCGTCGTCTCGCGCGCCAACCTGCGTTCCTAAATACATGACGCTCCTCCTCATGCAAGTGCTGTTTATCATGACATAATATGAATTTTACAGGGTGTCGAGTTATTTTGATGCTTTTTCGCGTGAAGGTCTATTGCACATTAACGCTTTTATCGAAGCTATTAGAAGTCGTTGTCCATGAAAATGGTGGTGCGAATATGGTGCAGTAGCCAGCAATCAATCACTTCATACTATGACACTTAGTTTGATATAATATGTGTTTGAGATGGCTCAGCGTCGTATCGAGCATGCGAATTTGCGTGGCGCGACGGGCCTCATCATAAGCTGTCTGAATCAAAAGAGATCCATGGTCGGGGTTCCCGGTTGGGGGATCATTTTCGACGGCGGACTCAATCTCCAAAAGGTGCATGGCTGAAAAAGTCAAATGGTGTGGGTTGCTCTTCCAAGGTGCCGAGCGCATCCGCTTTGATGAATGTCGATGGCTGCGCGAGGGCGTTCGTCGCAGAGCTGTTCATCGCATCTTTTGCAGAATGTCCAGGTGGGCTGTTGCAGCTGCATCGGAAAAGCGAGTGATGCTTTGGGGCTGAAACCTTTGATATGCATGCGTGTTTTGCGCTTGCTAACAAATTCGGACGCTGCTGCGAAAAAAACAATTACCTCTGATTGCATTGATCGTTGACAGTGGGTTAAATATTGCTATCCTTCGACTGAATAACAAAGATAGTTTTTTGAGAAAACAAGTCAAAAAAATTAGTAACGTAAAATATAAACTGGTTTATGAAATTTTGAGAATAACTCGTTCCATTCGAATATTTAAAATAAGCAAATTATTTAATTCTTATTGGAGGTAAGTGTGGCATCTGTCGCTATAATTGGTTCCGGTATTTCCGGACTGAGTGCAGCCTATTCGCTTGATAAAGACTTCGACGTTCATGTTTTCGAGCAGGACGACCGGCCTGGTGGGCATGCAAGCACAGTGGTCGTTTCTGATCCATTGGGTGATGTCGGTGTGGATACGGGCTTTATGGTGTTCAATCCGCCCAATTATCCTAAGCTTACCAAGTTTTTTGCTGAGCTGAACGTGCCGCTGACCGAGCATTCCGGTGGTTTCAACTTCTTCGATGTCGATGCCGGTACCTATTACGGCACAGAGGAATTTGAAAAGGACGAGGCTTATGTTAGGGCTAATTATGGGCCGGAATTCATTTCCGTCTGGGAGCAGGCGGATCGCCTGCTGAGGGAAGCGCCTCGCCATATCATGGAGGGCAAGTGTCAGATTCCATTGGAGGAATATCTCCGGACCTATGGTTATACTGACGACTTTATCAACGGTTACATGATCCAGATTTCCTGCTCATACTGGTCTGTCCCCGTTGAGGTTACATTGAATTCTCCCGCGGTCATGGTGATTGGCATGTTCCTTAATCATGGCAAGGATGGCCTTGGGGGGAAGGGTGTGAAGTGGCTTGCGGTCAAGGGAGGTGCCAAGGGCTATCTTGATATCCTGATTGGCGGCCTCAAGCGTCCACCAAGGTTGAATGCGGCGGTAACGTCCGTGCGTGCTCTTGCAGATGGTGTCGAGGTTCAGACCGGTGGAAGCTGGGAAAAATTCGACTATGCCATTGTCGCGACCCATGCCGACCAGGCTTTGAAATTGCTCGACAATCCAAGTGTGAAGCAGCGCGAAATTCTGGGAACGTTTGAGTACAATCGTTGCAGCACAGTTCTCCATACCGATTCATCCGTGATGCCTGTGCCGCCGCACAGGTGGAAGAGCTGGAATTACGGCTGTATGACGGTGGATGGCAAAAGGCGGCCCTATCTCGTCTATCATATGAATTCAATTCAAGGGTTTAAGGCGGAGCAGGACTATTTCGTGTCCTTGGATAGTCCGCTGCCCATCGATCCTGCCAAGGTGATTAAGACTTTCGATTACGAGCATCCGGTCATTACCATCGAAAGCAGCAAAATGCAGGCACGCTTGCCTTCGATCAATGACGATGGTCCGCTGTATTTTGCAGGTTCTTACTTCTCTGTCAGGGATCTCGGGCCGGATTTCGTCGGTTTCCACGAAAGCGGCGTCTATTCCGGTACACAGGCGGCGCGCCTTGTGAAACGGCATGCCGCAGCTCCAATCGGGAAGACTGCGTAATCTATCGAGTCGAGGCCTTTGCCTTTTTTAATCGAGACAAGATTTTCAGCGTAAGGCGCATGCGGCATCGGGTGCGCCTTGCTAGAAGTCATATATCGTCGAATAATAGGCGGCAAGTCATTTCCCTATCATAAGCTATTGGTATTATAAGATATTTCTTCCCTTCGCAATAAAGCCATAACGGCATCGATCACCCTGAGCCTGTTTTCAGGAATGGAAAATTGTGCCGTTAAGGTCGCTCGCCTAAGGGCCAAAACAATAGTCACGTTGCGACAGTCGAAAGCCGGCATGTAGCCGGATGTTGCAATCATTTGGGGTTCCGGGTGCTAATTTGCGTCTGGAGATGGTATCGCAGGATGGACCATGTCGGAAGTGCTCCTGTTCGTTCATGTTTTTGCCGCAACAATGTTCCTTGGTAATATTGTTGTAACAGCCGTGTGGAAACTGATTGCAGACCGAAGCAATAATCTTAATATACTAAGGTATGCAATAAAATTGGTTTTCCTGACCGATTATGTATTTACGTTCGGTGGGGCTGTACTCTTATCTGCGACGGGTGGATATATGGCTCGCAGCTACGGTATGAATTTCCTCGACACGCCGTGGTTGCTGTATGGAGTGGGCTGTTTTCTTTTGTCGGGCCTGTCCTGGATGTTGGGGCTCATTCCCAATCAGATCCGCCAGCGAAGGCTTCTCAACCAGGCATCGGATTTCGATGCGATTGCCGAGCCGTTCCGCGCCTTGGCGAAGCGTTGGTATCTCTGGGGAACCCTCGCCAATGTTTTCGCGATCTGCGCCTTGTTTTTCATGGTCACGCGGTGACGTGGCCGATTTTTAAAATGCATTTCAACGCAACAAAGGGTGACGAATAATGTCTGACGTTCAAACAAAGTTCAGCTACGCAGAAGCCAAGACCTGGCTGGTCGAAAAATTCGCTTACAAGCTTTCGGTTCCGGCATCGGAAATCGATGTGAACAAGATCTTCACCGATTTCGGCCTGGATTCCACTGAAACCCTCGTGCTTGCAGGGGAAATGGAACAGTGGCTCGGCTTCGAATTGCCGCCGACGGCCATGTGGTACCACCCGACCATCGAAAAGTTGGCCAATTATCTTGTCGAGGCCAAGGATCTCTTCGAAAAAGGCGAACTCTGAATTCCAGAAGCCAAAATCCAGCGAGGTATGGCCAGCGAGGTATGGCGAATGGAGATGCCGAAATCTGCAAGTGAACTTGCCCACCGAGAGAATGCCGGGATGACTGTGGTTTGCGTCCATCCCGGCGGAATGCCCATCCGCAGTTACATACAGCTTGCGGAGCGAATGACAGGCTATTCCTGGCATCTGGTCGAGCTTTCTCTCAATAAGCGCTACACCTCGGCGTTGGGCAAGACCGATCTTCCCGAAGGCATTCTCGGGGAGATTGCCGATGAAGCAATCGCGGATTTGGGAGAGGTCTGGAACGCCGAGCGGCTCTGTCTGCTGGGCTGGTCCTTTGGAGGTGTGCTGGCGTGCGAAATGGCAAGCCGGCGTACAGACGGCGCTTGCGGCGCCGTCCTGCTCGACAGCATTGCACCACGCTTGTTCAATGGCGTGATGGATGGGACGCAGACAGAGCGGTTGATAACGCTCAGCCGTTCACAAGTGGTCAGGGTTCGTTGGTTCACGGACTATATGCGGGCGCTGAAGCGGGTTGCCTGGGAAGTGGCAGGCAGCGATGCCCATCGCCTGGCGGAAGACGATCTAATCGAGCTGATGCGTCTCCAGTTGATTGCCAATGGCGGCCTGCCGGAAACCACCAGCTTCGTCGGGTTCTCCAAGGTTTACCGGGAGTTTTCGAAAGGAATGAACCGTAACATCGCGGTTATCCTTGCGCACAAGCCGCAATCCTACGGGTTTCCCGTACATCTGGTTCGGTCGGATTACCCATTATACGAAATATTTCATCTGCATGAAGACATGGGGTGGGGGCAGTTGGCGCCCAATCTCACAGTCTCGAATCTGCCGCTGGGCCATTACGAAATGTTGCTGGAGCAGCAGGCCCTGGATCACATTTCAACACATATTGAAAATATATCGCACCGTTTGATTTGAAATATATTGACGAAAACCTTTTGGAAGGGGCCGAATAATGGACGGGTTCTCGCAGCGCGTATACGATGTCTTTTCTCCTATCGCAATTGTTGGCGTAGGAGCTTTGTTTCCGGAAGCAAAAAATGCTGATGAATACTGGAACAATATTGTTAAAGGCAAGGATTGCCTGAAGGATGTGCCGGAGACCCATTGGAAAATCTCCGATTATTACGATCCAAATCCTTCAACGCCTGACAAAACCTATGCGCGCCGGGGCGGCTTCATTCCTGAAACGGCCTTCAATCCTGTCGAGTTCGGTCTGCCGCCGTCTCAGCTTGATGTCACTGACATTCTGCAGATCCTCAGCCTCAGCGTTGCCAAGCAGACATTTCTGGATGCGGGTTACGAACATGCCAAATTGAACCGCGAAAAGACCGGCGTCGTGCTCGGCATTACCGGCGCCAATTCGCTTGTGACGCCGCTAACCTCGCGCCTGCAATATCCGCTGTGGCAGAAGGTTCTGGAGAGCCGGGGCCTTCCCAAGGCCCAGGTTGACGATATCGTCGAGACGCTGAAGCTTGCCTACGCGCCTTGGGAGGAAAACTCCTTCCCCGGCATGCTGGGAAATGTCGTCGCTGGGCGCATCGCCAACCGCTTCGACCTTGGCGGTATCAATTGCACGGTAGATGCGGCCTGCGCCAGTTCGCTGGCGGCCATGCGCATGGCCATCGATGAGCTGCATAGCGGTCGCGCCGACATGATGCTGACCGGCGGCTGCGATGCCGAAAACACCATCCTGATGTATATGTGCTTTTCCAAGACACCCGCCTTCAGCAAGAAGGGGGTGATTTCGCCGTTCGACGAGAATTCCGACGGCACGTTGATTGGCGAAGGCATCGGTATGATGCTGCTGAAGCGGCTGGAAGATGCCGAGCGTGATGGCGACCAGGTTTATGCCGTGATCAAGGGTCTCGGTTCGGCCAGCGATGGCAAGTTCAAGAGCATTTACGCACCGCGCGCCGCCGGACAGGTCAAGGCGCTGCAACGTGCCTATCAGCAGGCGGGCATTTCTCCGCATGATGTTGATCTGTGGGAGGCGCATGGCACCGGCACGGCGGTTGGCGATGCGACTGAAGTAGATGGTCTCAAGACCTTCCTGAAGAGCTGGGACAATGATGGGTCTTCTTCGCCCATAGCACTCGGCTCAGTCAAATCGCAGATCGGTCATACCAAGGCAGCAGCGGGTGCGGCTTCCGCCATCAAGGCCGCGCTTGCCTTGCAGCACGGCGTCCTGCCCCCAACCATCAATGTTAACAGACCCGATCCCAAGCTGGGTCTGGACGAGACGGCGCTCTATCTGAATTCCACGGCGCGTCCATGGTTCCGCGATCCCAAGACCGCCAAGCGCCGGGTTGGCGTCAGCGCCTTCGGCTTTGGTGGCACGAATTTCCATCTGGTCCTTGAGGAAGCGCCACAGACCGCAAAGGCACCAAAGCTGCGCAGCGTCCTGCCGCGACCCATTGTCGTTGCAGCCCCGACTGTGGCTGCTTTGCGCAAGCGTTGTGAAGAGCTTCTCACCGCCACAGGCGAAACGGCCTGGCCTTTCGAGGTTTCAATCCCCGCAAACCATCCGCGTCTGGGCCTGGTTGCCGCCGACGACGTCAGCCGCCGCGCTTTGTTGAGTGAAGCGATCCAATTGCTCGACAGCCGTCCGGCCACAGCCGAATGGCGTCATCCAAAGGGCATCACTTTCCGCCCCAGTGCATTTGAAAACGCTAAGCTGGCCGGCTTGTTTGCCGGGCAGGGGTCGCAGCATCCCAATATGGGCCGGATGGCAGCGGTTGCCATTCCGGCGCTCGGCGATTTCGTCGGTGCTGCCGATACCTTGTTTGTCAAGGACGGTGCCCAGCCCCTCAGCCAGGTGATGTATCCGATCCCGGCCTTTGATGATGCGGATCGCAAGGCCCAGGAACAGGCATTGCGCCGCACGCAATATGCCCAGACAGCAATCGGCGCACTGTCGGCAGGCCATTATCGCTGGCTGCAAAATCTCGGCCTCAAGCTGGAAGCCGTGGCTGGCCACAGCTTCGGCGAATTGACAGCGCTTTGGGCTTCCGGGGCCTTGAGCGATGCCGATTTCTCAAGCCTGGCCAAGGCGCGTGGCGATGCCATGGCTGCTGTAACCGGCGACGGCGCTGGCACGATGACGGCGGTGAAGGCCGGTCGTGAGCAGTTGGAAAGCCTGATTGCCGCCACCAAGGGCAGCGTTCATTTCTGCAATCTGAATACGCCGAAGCAGACTGTAGTTGGCGGAGCGGTTGAGGCTATCGAGAAATTCGAGGCCGACCTTAAGGCTGCCTCAATCGACTTTGTCCGGTTGAATGTTGCCGGGGCATTTCACACGCCGCAGGTCGAAGGTGCCGTCACGGCATTTGCCGAGCGGATCGACCAGACCAGTTTTGCCGTGCCGCAGATCCCGGTTTATGCCAATCGCAATGGCAAGCCTTATGCTGCATCGGCTGCCGATGTCGCGGCCCAGCTCAAGGGGCAATTGCGCGAGCCTGTCGAATTCATCAAGATTATCGAGCAGATGTATGCCGATGGCATCCGCGTCTTCATCGAGTTCGGCCCGCGCTCGACGCTGTCGAAAATGACCGCCGATATTCTCGGCGACCGGCCTCACCTGGCAATTGCACTTGACCATGGTCAGCCTGACAAGGCGGATGCCGGTCTTATCGAAGCGGTTGTTGATCTGGCGGTTGCCGGTATTGCACTTGAAAGCCCGGTCGGGACCGAAGGCCTTATCGAGGCTCCGGCCAAGAAGGGCGAGATCAATCTGAATGGCATGAATTACGTGTCACCGTCCCGCAAGGAGGCCTTTGCTAAGGCGCTGGCCAATCCAGTCGTCGTTGCCCCCAAACCGGTTCCCACGCCGCCACAGCCTGTCGCCGCAAAGCCGCTGGCTGCTGCCCCCGCGCCTGTCCGGTCGGAACCAGCAAAGCCAGTCGCTGCAAATGTCGCGTTCGGCGTTCCGGCATCATCCCCGGCGCCTTCAATAAAAGCGGCATCCGTGGAAAAGCCGTCCGAGCCATTGGCACCCAAACAAGCCGTTGCCCTGACGGCGCCTGCCTCCAGATCTTCATTTGCGGAGAAATCCATGTCCATCCTGAAGAATGAATCCTCGTCCGAGCCAGCTGTGGCTCTCGGTGGCGGCGATATCGTCGCTGAATTGGCGCGGTCCAACGGCGAACTGCATCGCGAATATCTCAAGTTCGAGCAAAGCGCCCTGCAAGCCCTGGTGCACAATGCCAGCGAGTTGAGCGCCGCACATGTCGATATGCTCTGCGAGATCCACGAGGAAACCAACCTCACCCACCGTGAATTCATGCGCAGCCTGCCCAGCCTGTTTCTTGGTCAGGGCGAATTGCCAGCCGCCCGCGTCAGGACGGTCGAGCATGAGCCTGCAAGGCATGAACCCGTCAAACGGATGATTGAAACCGCCGTCGCCCATGCCGCACCTGTTGCCGCAGCCAAACCGACGGTCACAGCCAAGGCATTTGAGCCGGTCGCCACTCCTGTTCAGCCCCCAGCCGCCAAACCGGTTGCCGTGGCCCCGCCGGCTCCTGTCCCTGCAAAGCCTGTTGCCGCGCCGGCTGCGGCTCCTGCTGCCGCATCCGCTGCACCAGCAGCGGTTGTCCGCGACACCTTGTTGGCTGTTGTCAGCGAAAAGACCGGCTATCCCGCAGAAGTCATTGACCTCGACATGGATCTCGAAGCCGATCTCGGCATCGACTCGATTAAGCGCGTCGAAATCCTCGGCTCTCTGAAAGAGCGCCTGCCGCAAATGGCGGAGCTTTCCCCTGATCGTATGGGTGAGCTGCGCACGCTGGCCCAAATTCTCGAACTGGCAGGCTCTGCGTCCCCGGCGCTTCAAGCCTCTGCCACTCCGGCCGCGCAGCACGCTGCTGCGTCCATCGTCGCCCCGACACCAGCGGCATTCGCCCCGGCTGTCGCGGCCGGAGCCATCCGGGAAACCTTGTTGGCGGTTGTCAGTGAAAAGACTGGTTATCCCGCTGATGTCATCGATCTCGAGATGGATCTCGAAGCCGATCTCGGTATCGACTCGATCAAGCGCGTCGAAATCCTTGGTTCGCTGAAAGAGCGCCTGCCGCAAATGGCGGAGCTTTCTCCTGATCGCATGGGTGAGCTGCGCACGCTGGCCCAAATCCTCGAACTCGCCGGTTCCGTCGCTCCTGCTCCGGTCGCACAGCCCGCCGCCGTCTCTATCGCTACTCCCGTATCGGCGGCGATCTCTCCTGCTGTTGCGGCCGGAGCCGTGCGGGAAGCCCTGCTGTCTGTCGTCAGCGAAAAGACCGGCTATCCCGCCGATGTGATTGATCTCGACATGGACCTCGAAGCCGATCTCGGCATCGACTCGATCAAGCGTGTGGAAATTCTCGGCTCGCTGAAAGAGCGTCTGCCGCAAATGGCCGAACTTTCTCCTGACCGCATGGGTGAATTGCGCACGCTGGCCCAAATTCTGGCACTGGCCACCGAAGGTGCTGTCGCTGATGCGCCTGCTGCCTCCGTGGCGGCACCGGTCCCGGCAACGGTCGCTGTCCCGGCGCTCGCTCCGACACAGACAGTTGTTCCTGAAACTGCCGGGTTGCCTGCTGGCGCTGTCCGCGAAGCACTTCTCGCCGTCGTCAGTGAAAAGACCGGTTATCCAACCGATGTCATCGATCTGGATATGGACCTCGAAGCTGATCTCGGCATCGACTCGATCAAGCGTGTGGAAATCCTTGGCGCCTTGAAGGAGCGCCTGCCGCAAATGGCGGAACTTTCGCCTGACCGTATGGGTGAATTGCGTACCCTGGCCCAAATTCTGACCCTTGCTGAAGGTGAGGCTTCAAACGCTGGGGAACCCCAGCAGAAAGAGGCAGCTCTCGCTTCTTTTAAGGATGGTGACGATCTGATCGGGCGCGGTGTCGTCACCCTTTTGCCAGCTCCGCTCGATCTGGTGACGCAACAGGCCTTTCAAAAGGGGGCAAAGTTTCTACTGACCGGTACCGATGATGCACTGATCCTTGCCCTTCAGAAGGGATTGAAAAGTAAGGGTATTGAGGCGGTCTGGCTGCGGTTCGAAGGCAAGGTTTCCTCGAAGGCTGGTCCGCAATTGGCGGCTGGCAAGGACGAGGCCGAGCTGAAACAGCAATTCGAAGCTCAGGGTCCTTGGGATGGGGTGATCTATGTTCATCCCAAGACAATCGACAACGCGCTTCCCGGCGCTGAAAGCGACGCATCGGTTCTCTGGCTGAAACGGGCCTTGCTGCTTGCCAAGCTGTCGATCACGCCGCTCACGGCGCGGGCTTCCCAGGGTCGTACGGTGTTCATGACGCTGTCGCGGATGGATGGAGCCCTCGGCTACCGGGATGGCAGCCTTGCAACGGTGGCATCCGGTGCCTTGTCTGGCCTGGTCAAGACCTATGCCGCTGAAGCACCGCATATCTTTGCCCGCGCCGTCGATATCGCGCCGCAGATCGAAGATGCCGCTGCTGCCGATCTGCTGGTGCAGGAAGTGTTCGATGCCCGCCATAGCATTACCGAAATCGGTCTTGATGGGCAGGGGCGCTGGAAGCCTTCCATTGAGGCGATTTCCTCCAGCGATGCCGTGACGGTCGCCGATCCCGATGAATTGTTCATCGTCACCGGTGGTGCGCGGGGTGTGACAGCCGATTGCGTGTTGGCCCTGGCCTCTGCCGCTCCTCGTCGCTTCCTCCTGCTCGGTCGCTCCGCCCTTGAAGCCGAACCGGCCTGGGCTGCGGGTCTCGAAACCGACGCGCAATTGAAGGGTGGAGCCCTTGCCGCACTGCGCGAAGGGAAAGCGCCGGTGACACCGAAGCTGATCGATCAGACCGTGCGTGGGGTTCTGGCGGGCCGTGAAATCCGCCAGTTGCTGGCCGCACTGGAAAAGCTCGGCAGCCATGCCAGCTATCTGTCGCTCGATATTTCCTCTCCGGCGATTTCCAGCCTTGGCGATCACCCCGAAATTCAGAAGGCGGCGAAAATCAGCCTTGTGCATGGGGCTGGCGCGCTTGCCGATGCGGCAATTGCCCAGAAGAAAATCAGCGAAATGGACCGTGTCTTCACACCGAAAATCTTCGGTCTGGCCGGGCTGATCAAGGCGCTGACGGGCAAGCCCTTCCACCGCGTCCTGCTGTTTTCCTCGGTTGCCGGTCTGTTTGGCAATCCGGGTCAGGCCGATTACGCCATGGCCAATGAAATGCTCAACCGTTTCGCCGCCAGCCAGTCGGTGAAGGGCGTCGATGTCCGGGCGATCAATTGGGGTCCGTGGCTTGGCGGCATGGTCACACCGGAAATCCGCGATATTTTCATGAAACGCGGCGTTCCGATCATCCCACGCGATATCGGTGGCCAGTTCTTTGCCCGGGAAACCGCCATGCCTCTGCCAGCAACCGGTGCAGTCCTGGTGGGTGGGTTGAAGCCGATCAATGCCCGCTTCGTCCCCTTTGCCGAATTGCCACAGGCACCAAGGCGGCTGGCGCTCAGCGGTCACGACTGGACGAAGTCCTTGCTGTTGGCCGATCATCAGATCAAGGGACGTCCCGTCGTTCCCGCCGCCTTCGTGCTTGGTCTGGTGGCGGACGGCTTGGAAAGCCTGCTTCCAGGCTGGACATTCTCAGGCTTCGATCAGTTCAACGTGTTGAACGGCCTTGTCATTAACAAGGATTGGCGCGGTGATTTCGAGCTGTCGCTCAGCGCACTCCGCGCCGAGACGGAAGAAACCATTCGGCTGGATGTGATGTTGGCCGATGGGTCTGGTCGCCCACGCTACAAGGCGGACAATATCCTGCTGCGCAAGGCCGCTTTCATGCCGCCACAGCCGGGCAAAGCTCTGCCTTCGCTGGAACCCTCGACGCCTGCCAATGGCTTTTATTCTGATGGCACGCTGTTCCATGGCGAGAGCCTGCAAATGCTCAAGACCTACAGGAAGCTGGAAACCGCGAGCTACCTGTTCCGCATCGCCCAGCCAGCGGCAATCCATAGTGCGGCGCTGAACGGATTTGCTGACAGCACATTGCTCGATGCTGTCTCCGTTGATGCGGTCCTGCAAGCAGCACTGGCCGCAACGCGGCTGGAAGCCGATAGCCCAAGCCTGCCGATGCGGCTTGGATCGGCGACGCTGACGAGCCGGCCTGAGCCTGGATCAGATTGGCTGATTGCCGCCCGCCTCAAGGCCAGCCGCGCCCAGGAACTGGATTGGGAACTGACCGGCTACGACCTTGATGGCCGCTTGCAGATGCAATTGGTGGCAACCACGGTCAAGCGTGACGAGGCACCGTCTGGCGCCCAGGGATCAAAATCCGTCGAGGCCGTTAAATGAGCCGCATCGCGATCACCGCCCTGTCGCTCTGCTTTCCGGGCGCCAACGACCTGGATAGTTACTGGCGCAACCTCCTTGCAAAAAACGACTCCCGCTCGACGGGCGGGGTCAAGGACTTCCGGATCGACCCTTTCTATCTCAGGGATAGTCAGGAGGATGTTGATCAGGTTCGCTGGCTCCGCGGCGGCTTCGTCGATCTGGACGAGGTGACCAAGGGTCTTTCGGAAGAAGGCGGCGACGGCCTCGATCTGCCCTGGCAATTGGCCCGGCGGGTTGCCGAAGAAGCCTTGCAGACCAGCAGGCTTGGCGAGCGGGTCGATCTTGGCCGGGTTGGCATGGTGCTTGGTAATTATACCTTCCCGACCTTCGCCTCCAACAATGCCGTTGTCCCGGTTTGGGAGCGGGAAATAGCCGCAGGGCTGGAAGACGGTCTCGGGCTTTCGCCCGGGACGTTGGTGGACACGTCTTTGACGGCACCGCCTGCCGAGCATGGTGTGCTCAGCGCCGATGGCATCTATGCCGTTACACGAGGCTTGAGCCTCGGCGGCCCAAGCTTCAGCCTTGATGCTGCGTGTTCTTCCTCCCTTTACGCCATCGAACTTGCGTCCAGTTATCTGCGAAGCGGACATGCGGATGCCATGCTGGCGGGAGGCGTCTGCCTGCCGGACCCCTGGCTGATCCATGTGTCCTTCGGCGATCTCGGCGCTTTTCCCAACAATGGCGTCAGCCAGCCCTTCGACAGCACGTCGGATGGTATCGTCACGGGTCAGGGCGCCAGCGTTGTCGTACTGCGGCGGTTGGAAGATGCGCTGCGCGACAATGACGTGATCCTTGCGGTCATTGAAAGTGTCGGTCTGTCTAATGACGGCACTGGTCAGCATATGCTTGTCCCCAATGCCGATGGCCAGCGGTTGGCCTATCAGCGCGCCTATGCCCGCACCGGCGTGCAGCCTGAAGAGATCGATTACGTTGAATGCCATGCCACCGGCACGCCGCTTGGCGACCGCACAGAGCTGACATCGCTGCAACGCTTTTTCGGTGCGGATAAGCAGCACTTTCCGCTGATCGGATCGGTCAAGGCCAATGTCGGCCATCTTCTGACTGTGGCGGGCATGAGCAGTCTGGCCAAGGTTATTCTGGCCATGCAGGAAGGCACCATTCCGGCGACGCCCGGCATTGGAAAATTGCAAAAAAGCATGGACGCGCCGGGCATGGAGCAGCGGCTGGTGGTAGAAAACCAGAGCTGGCCGACACCGGCTGGCAAGCGTCATGCGGCCATTTCTGCCTTCGGCTTTGGCGGTACCAATGCGCATATGATCGTCTCCGATGACCGGACGTTTTCAGGGGAACGGACGCAAGGAGATAATGGCGCTACAAAAACCCTCCAACCGCCGCCGCTGGAAATCCGGGGCATGGCCGCCCATTACGGCAATGCCGCCAGCCTCCAGGCCTTTGAAGCGGCGTCTTTCGGCGGGGAACCCGTCTGGGCGGAACCATCCAGCCGCCGCTGGCGTGGCGCTACGGTAACTGCCGATGCGCCGCCTCAGGCTGCCATCAATGCCTATGATATCGATTTTCTGCGCAACCGCATTCCGCCAGCGGAAACCGAAGCCTTCAACGCCCAGCAGGGACTGGTGCTAAAGGTGGCCAATGAGGCACTGTCCGATGCTGGCTATGGCCATATCGGCGAAAAGCGCTCCGCCCGCCCGGTAGCGGTGTTGGTGGTGTTGGAACTGGACCTGAGCGCCCATCTGCGCCGTGGCCGCACGCTGGTGCCGGATTGGATTGACCAGGCGCTGACGGGCCAAGGTCTTCACCTCAGTGAGGATGAACGCCAAGGCCTGATCGATGCCTGCAAACGCGCTGTTCTGGGGCCGCTGCGCTCCACGGAAATCACCAGTTATATCGGCAATATCTGCGCCAGCCGCATTGCCTCGCAATGGAATTTCACCGGACCGGTCTTCACGCTTTCTGCCGGTATGCTGGGCGTTGCCTATGCCATGGAACAGGCCGGGCTGATGATTGCCGATGACAAGGCGGAAGCAGCGCTGATCGTCGCGGTTGATCTTAATGCCGGGCTGGAAGCCTATGCGCTGGAACAAGCCGGCACCCCTGGTGCGAATCCACAAGCCGCCAAATCCTTAGGTGATGGCGCAGGCGCGATATTGCTTGCTCCCGCCGGTTTGGGCGCAAGTGCTGCGCCCTATGCGGTTCTTGATCACATCTCCATCCGTCATGTGGGCAACGTTGAGGACAGTGCCGTCGCGGTGGCGCTGGCGACCATCGCCGATGGTCATCGTCTCGATCTGATGGACATGGCTGGGCAGATCGGCGGCGATGGTGTGGAACTGGCGGCGGTTGCCACCCATGCTCCCGGCGCCGTTGTCTGCGGTGTTGAACATTTGAGCGGCCATTGCAAGGTTGCCCAGCCGATGGCGGCGTTGATCCGGGCGGCGCTATGCCTGTCGGGCCGCTATCTTCCGGCCACGCCCCCGGCCTGGCTGAATGCGGAGACGAGCCAGCCTTTGACGGTCGCCGTCGAACAGGCCGGACTTGGACTTCTGGCCGAAAGCGTGCCGTGGACGCGCCAGGAGCGGAGCCGTCCGCTTGTCGCGGGTGTGGGTGCCGCCGGACCATTCGGCAGCTACGCCGCCTTCCGTCTCAGCGAAGCGGTGGTGGAAACCCTGCGCCAGCCGGAAGCGGATTACCCACCCTTCCTGCCGGTCGCAGCCGAGAACCGGGGAGCCCTCGTGGGTGTTCTGGCTACGGTCATCGCTGCGCTTGAACAGGGAACGCCATGGCAGGCATTGCAAACCGAAGCCTTGGCCAATCTTCGTGAAAGGCCCAGTGCACGGGTGTTGGTCCTATCCGGTCGAGACCCGGCGCAATTGCTGACCGAAGCCCGTCAGGCGCAGAAATTCCTTGGTGAAGGCCAAGGGGTGGAGTTCCAGACACCAGCGGGTAGCTATTTTACCGACCGGCCCCAGGGCGCAGAGGGCAAGATCGCCTTCATGTATCCCGGTGGTTTCAACAGCTATCCGCATCTGGGACGCACATTGCTGCGTCGTTACCCGGACAGCCTGCGCGCTTTCGAGCAATTCGTTGATGATCCGGCAGCAACGCTCTGCCATGACCAGCTCTATCCGCGCCACAAGCCCGGGCAGGACGCGACTGTGCGGTTGATGCAGACCGAAGCCGGGATGCAGCAGGACATCGCGGCGATGATGAAAACCGGCGTCGGTTTTGCCCTGATGTATACCGCCTTGCTGCGGGACCAGTTCGGTGTGCAGGCCCATGGTGCGCTTGGCTATTCCATGGGCGAAGTCAGCATGCTGTTTGCCAATGGCATCTGGCCGATAGACCAGCATGGCTTGCGCAACGACCTGCCACTGTTCGAAACTTCGATTGGCGGTCCCCGTCAGGCGGTGCGTGACACATTCGGTATCGGACCTGAGGTCCGCGACAATCAGGTCTGGTCGAGTTATGTGCTGCTTGCTCCGGTGGAGACGGTGCGCGACGCGATTGCCCCCCGTGCCGATGTGTTCATCACCCATGTCAATGGTCCCAAGGAAGTGGTGATTGCCGGTCTGCCCGCAGCCGTGACGGCTGTGGTCAAGCAATTGGACGGCTATTCCGCCTATCGCAGCCCGGTCTCGCATGTCCTGCATGTGCCTTTGCTGCAACGGGTGGCGCATCAGATTTCCGCCCTTCACGATCATCCAACCACCGCACCACCGGACAATCTGCATCTTTATACCACCTCGACCTATGGGCGGATGACGGATTTCAGCCGTGAAGGCCTGTCGCGGACCATTACCGATGTGATGTGCTCCGAGGTGGATTTCGTGCGGCTGGTCGATATGGCCTATGACGATGGCTACCGGATCTTCATCGAATGCGGACCTTCGGCCACATGCAGTCGCTGGGTGAATTCGTGCCTTGCGGGGCGGGATTATCTGTCGATCAATCTCAACCAGCGTGGTGCCGACGATGGGCGCAGCCTGCTTGCGGCTCTGGCCCGGCTGGTTTCTCACGGTGTCAGGGTCGATCTTACCAGCCTGGTGCCTGGGGTGAAGGCCGAGCGCTCCAAAACGGTCATCAGCCTGCAACCGGGCGGTGCCGCTCTGCGCGCAACTGCTAGTGAAACGGTCAGGCCGCTGGAAACCAAACCCGTTGTGGCGCTGCCATTCACGCCCAGCACTGTGGCAAGGTCTATTGCTTGGGGCCCGACGGCAGCCTTCATCCTCGAAGGCACCAGCCTGGTTCACGAATTGTTGGATCACAACACCCAAGACGACGACACCCAAGACGAAATCCAGCCGGACGATCAGCCAGCAAGACCAAGTCCCGGTCTTCCATCTCTTTCCCCGAAACCTGTCGAAGCGGATCAACCATTCATGGCCAAGAATATTACCATCAGCCAGGATAAATCTCAGCGGATCGCCCAGGCTGTCGAAGCCTTTTTGCAGCGCCAGCGCCTCGGCCATCAAACGTTCCTGCAAACCCAATCCGACCTCGTGCAGATCTGGCGTGAGCATGCTGGAAATGGGGCACATGGTGTACGGCCAGCTCAGCGCAGTCTACCCCAACCAGCAACCATTGATGCGGCGCCTGCCGTATTGGAGATCGAGGCACCTCAGCCAGTCGCCATTGCGCCTGCGCCAGTGCGCGCACCAACACCTGTTGCCACGGCCACCGTGCTGCCCACTAGCGCCCGTGAAAAGCAGGAGAAGGGCTGGTTTCTGGACGAACAGGATCTGTTGACCTTTGCCAGCGGCAAGGTTGCCGATGCCTTGGGCGCGCAATTTGCGCCAATTGACGATTATCCTGTTCGGGTTCGTCTGCCAGCGCCGCCCTATTTCTTCGTGTCGCGCGTCACCAAGGTCGATGCCAAGTTCGGCGAATACAAGCCTTGCTCGCTGACAACAGAATATGATGTTCCAGCCGATGCCTGGTATCTGATCGACGGCCAGATGCCGCCCGGCATTGCGGTGGAATCCGGCCAGTCGGATTTGCTGCTGGTCGCGCTGCTGGGCATTGATTTCAAGAACAAGGGTGTCCGCAAATACCGGCTGTTGGATGGGCGGTTGAGCTTTTACGGTCGCCTGCCGCAGGCGGGCAGCACGCTGCGCTTTGACATCACCATCGACCGGTTCGTCTGGCAGGGCGATGGCCTGCTGTTCTTCTTCCGCTATGACGGTTATGTCGATGGTGAACTGGCGCTGCAATTGCACAGCGGTTGCGCCGGTTTCTTCACCGAGGACGAGTTGAGTGCTGGTGGTGGCGTGGTCATCAAGCAGCCGCCCGCAGCACCGCTCACCCTGGTCAAACCCCTTCTGCCACGGGTCCGCGACACGCTGGAAAAATCCGATCTGGTGGCGCTGTCCGAGGGGCGGATCGGCGAGATCTTTGGCCCCGGTTCGCAGCATCCGGAAAGCGGCAGTTCCATTCGCCTGCCGCCCGAAATGCTGCTGATGATCGACCGCGTGACCGATATCGGCTCCTGGCAGGGCGAACATTATGTGATGGAGGCCGAAAAGAGCTTTGACGCCGATGGCTGGTATTATACCTCGCATTTTGTTGATGATCCGGTCCTGCCGGGCTCGCTGATTGCCGAAGGTGCGACCCAGCTGCTCAAGGTCTATCTGATTGCCAATGGCATGCATCAATGCTTTGCCGATGGGGTGTTTGAGCCGGTCACACACCGCGAAATGCAGATCACCGTGCGTGGCCAGATCACCCCTGACGTGAAAAAGGTCCACTACAAGCTGTTCATTCAGGAAAGCGCCCTGCTGCCGCGCCCCTATGTGATTGCCGATGTGCTGATCTATGACGAGCATGGCAAGCCGCTGGTGCGGGTGTCCAATCTCGGCTTGCAAGTTGTGGAAAAGCCCGGCGTCTCGGTTGAGCCGCGCTTTGGCGATCCGACCTGGTTCAGCGGACGCAAGACCAAGAGCGGTGAGAAGGTCGTGCTCAATGAAATGAGCATGCACCACGCCGCCAAGGGCGAATTGCGCATCGGTCTCGGCCCGGAATTCAACATTTACGGCGAGGAATTGCGCGCCCCGCATATTCCCAATGGTTGCTTCCAGTTTGTCGATCGCTGCCTGGAAACCACAGGCACGCGTGGCCAACTGGTCCCCGGTGCCGTGATGGATGCCGAATATGATGCCGCTGCCGATAGCTGGTATTTCCAGGAAAACAGCCATCCGCATATCCCGAATTTCGTGGTGCTGGAATCGGCGCTTCAGGCGGCCATTCTCAACGGCTATGCGCTGGGGCCAACCCTGAAATATCCCGATAAGGAATATTCGATCCGCAATCTGGATGGCACGGCGGTCTATCTTTCCGACCCGGATGTGCGCGGCACGACGATCCGCCACAGCCAGAAACTGCTCAGCAATGCCATGGTGACGGATTCGATCCTGCAAAACTTCGATTTCAACCTGAAGGTTGATGGCCAGCCTTTCTATCAGGGCCAGTCTTCCTTCGGCTACTTCACCAAGCGGGCGCTCGAAAACCAGCTTGGCCTTGACCAGGGCAAGCTTAGCAAGTTCTGGTTGGAGGAAAACAGCGCGAAAGCCGAGGAGTTCGACCTTCTGAACCCTGCCTCCGCCCATCTGTTTGCTGGTACAGCGGACAAACCCCATTGGCGGCTGCCGCCCGGCCATCGGTTCCGGTTGCTGCATCAGGCCAGCCTGGTGCGCGAGGGTGGTAAATTCGGCCTCGGCTATGTCAAGGGCGAGCGGACGATTGATGCGGGCGAATGGTATTTCACCAACCATTTCCACCGCGATCCGGTCATGCCCGGCTCACTGGGATTGGAGGCCATCCTGCAAGCCATGCAGCTCTTTGCCATCCGCACCGGTCTGGACGCCGGGATTGCCAATCCACGCTTCGGCATCGCGGTCGGCGTGCCGGTCAACTGGCGCTATCGCGGCCAGCTGCTACGCACTGACAAGCGCATGGGCCTGGAAGTGCATATCAAGGAAATCCGCCGCGAAGGCGAGGGTCTGGTGGTGATTGCCGATACCGATTTGTTCAATGATCGGCTGCGTATCTATGAGGCGCTGTCGATGAGCATTTCCATCAAACCGGCTTAATCCAAGGAGGATATCATGACAATCAATGCGCGATTTGAAGACGCCTCCGCAACACCCGCTATTGTCTGGGACACCCCGTCAATCCGTCGGCAATTGCAGAAATTGGATCAGCCGGGCTCAGTGGTCAGCGATGGCACCCGGCTTGGGGTGACCTCGGAACTGGAGCCGCTGGAAGCCGGTTTCAAAGTGGTCTGCCGCTATCCTGCCCTGGCGCCGAGTGCGCTGGGGGACCCGGATTTCCTGGCCCGCTACGATCTGCGCTTCCCCTATATGGCTGGTGCCATGGCCAATGGCATCGCCTCGCCGGACCTGGTCATTGCGCTGGCCCAGCAGGGTTTTCTGGCGAGCTACGGTGCAGGTGGCGTTCGGCTGGAACAGGTCGATCAGGCACTGGCCAAGATTACCTCGGCGCTTCAGGGCGCGCCATTTTCGGTCAATCTCATCCATAGCCCCAGTGAACCGGCCATGGAAAACGGCCTGATCGATATTCTGCTGCGCTATGGTGTCACCATTGTCGAAGCCTCGGCTTTCATGGGGTTGACGCCAGCACTGGTGCGCTACCGGGCGCTTGGCCTTCGCCGCCGCGACGATGGCAGCATCGAGATCGGCCATCGGCTGATCGCCAAGGTCTCCCGCTCGGAAGTGGCCTCGGTCTTTATGGAGCCAGCGCCAGAAAACATCTTGAAAAAGCTGCTGGCCCAAGGCGCGATCAGTGAGGAGCAGGCCGCGTTGGCTGCCCAGGTACCGATTGCCGACGACATTACCGCTGAAGCTGATTCCGGTGGGCATACCGACCGCAGACCGCTGGTCGTGCTGCTGCCGATCCTGCTGCGGCAGGCGCAGAAAGTGGCCGAGAAAAACGGTTACGCCAAGCCGATCCGCATCGGTGTCGGTGGTGGGCTTGGCTCGCCCAAGGCAATTGCCGCCGCCTTTGCAACGGGTGCCGCCTATGTGGTGACCGGGTCGGTCAATCAGGCCTGTCAGGAATCCGGCTCGTCGCCTTCGGTGCGCGCCCTTCTGGCCAAATGCGGCTTTGCCGATACGACCATGGCACCGGCTGCTGATATGTTCGAGCTGGGGGTGGAGTTGCAGGTCTTGAAGCGTGGCACGTTGTTCGCCAGCCGCGCCAAGATGCTCTACGATCTCTATCGCCGCTATGACAGTCTGGATGCGCTGCCGGAGCCGGTGGTGCAGGAGCTGGAGCAGAAGCTGTTCAAGCAGAGCCTTGCCGATGTCTGGCGGATGACGGCGGATTACTTCATTGGGCGCGACCCCAAGCAGGTCACGGAGGCGGAAGCCGATCCGAAGCGCAAGATGGCACTGGTGTTTCGCGCCTATCTCGGCAAGGCATCCCATTGGGCCAATGCCGGGGAAGAAGGCCGCCAGATCGACTACCAGATCTGGAGCGGCCCGGCGATTGGTGACTTCAACGAATGGACGGCTGGCACCTATCTGGAACAGCCGGAGGGACGCCGCGTGGTGGATGTCGCCACTCATCTGTTGCAGGGCGCGGCCTTTGAGACGCGGCTGCATTGGCTGGCCATGGCCGGTGTCCGCTTCCCCCATCCGATGTCCTATGAGATTGCGCCGCTATGACAACATCCGCCTTCTATCTCGACCGGTTGCGGACGCTGTTGGGCGATCCGCTTGACGACGACCACCCCTTTTCCTTCGCCACTGCCGTGAAGGCCGATCTCACCGGCGATAGTCTGGATCTTCAGGCCACGGCGCTGGTCGAGTCCGGCTTTATCCGGCAGATCATTCCCGCCCATTGGAAGACGGGCGGGGAATTGGTGGATCTGGAAGCGGTGCTTGAAATGGCGCGCCTTCTGGCGGGCCGCAATCCATCGCTGATGCCCCGGCTGATGTATTCCATCGGGGCAATCACGGTGCTCGATCTGGCTGGCACCGAGGCGCAGCGCAAGATCCTGTCGGACTGGCTGCTTGCGGGCCACAGCGTAGCCCTTGCCGTCAACGAACCTGGCATTCGCAGCGATCTGATCAACAACCAGACAAAGGCGGAACGTCAGGGTGACTGGTATGTGATCAATGGCCGCAAATGGCTGGTCGGTCAGGCCGAAAAGGCGCGGGCCTTGATGGTCATGGCCAAGACGGGTGCAGGCGGACCGGCGGCCTTCTCGCTGTTTCTGATCGACCGGCAGCCGCAATGGGAATCGACCCTGCCACATCCACGTGCAGAACTGTCCGGCATGCGCGGCATCGATGTCGCCGATGTCGATATCGATGTGGCCTGTGTCAATGTCGCAAACCGGGTGGGTGGCGAAGGCGAAGGCATCGAGCTGGTGTTTCGCGCCGAATCCGTCATCAAGCTTCTGTCGATTGGTGCCATGCTTGGCCCCTGCGAGAGCGCCTTGCGGCTGACCTATGGGGAGATCTCCAAACAGGCGAATGGCGGCCATCCACATCAGCATTTCCTGCTGGCTGGTGCCTATGCCGATTACCGGATCATGGACAGCGTTGCCAAGGCTGCGGCCCGCTTCGCGTCTTTCCGTCCGCAGCATTTTCCGGTGGCGGCGGCGGTCGCCAAACAGATCGCCCAGGAATTCAGCAGCCGGATTTTCACCAGCCTGATGGCAGCCCTGGGTGCCCGCTCGGTGCTGGCGCAGGAGCCGGTCTCGGCGATCCTTCAGAAATTGCGCCGCGACGGTGAAGTGGCGCAATATATGGATATCAATCCGCAGGTTAACCTCGGCATGTTGGCCAATCAATTGCCCAGTCTGACCAAGCGTCGCACCAAGCTGGAGCCAGGCCTTGCGGATGCGCTGTTTGCGCAATTGCAGGCGGAACTGTCACCATCGTCGCCTTGCCCGGCCATGGTTCTTGCCAAGGTGCCGATGCTGAACAGGGCTGGCGAGCCGTTGACGGATTTGTTGCCCGGCCTTGCCGAGCGGTTTGCCAAGGCGGCATCCGAACAAGACAGTGCGGTGGTGGACGCGCTGCATGAGGCAGAGGCACGCTTTGCCAGCCTGGAAGAGGGCATGGCTGAACTGCTGGCCCTGCGCCAGGGCGAACGGCCGGAAGCCGTCAATGCGGGAGCGCAATTTGCACGGCTTTATGCCGTGTCCTGCTGCGCGCTATCGGCACTGGCTGAGGGTGGGGATGCGCTTCTGCCCTTCATGCTGCAACGCCTGCTGGCCGGTGATCGCTATGCCTTCGGCGGAGAAGATCGGTTCTATCAGGCGGCTTGGCATCGTCTCGCAGAGGCGATGGGGGCTGGTGAAGACGTTTATGGTGATGAAAGACGGCACGCTGCGGTTTAGCAGCGGTCGATGATTTTTCACGTTTTTTCAGGTGGCCTCGACAGGGCCACGCAAGACATTTTGATCAGGAGTTTCAGATGCTATTTCCCGAGGTGAAGAAAAAAGGGTCTGCCGAGGTCCTGGCGACATTGCGGCAGCTGGATCTGGCCATGGGCGATCCGTGGGATACGGCAGCACCGGCCTCCTTCGCGCAGATCATGGCCGATGACGAAGCAGAGCGGTTCCCCGCCCGTCCCTATGATGCGCTGGTCGGTGAAAGCATCAGCCAATGGCTGGTACCGGAAGGTGCCGGCGGCATGATGTTTTCCTATCCGGAATCCCTGCAAATGTACCGCGCCATTGCCCGCCGCGATATGACGCTGGCAACCATCGCCATCCTGCCCTTCATCGGCTATCTGGCGATTGTCACCTGCGGCACGGAAGAGCAGATCCGCGAATATGGACGCTTCGTTGCCTCTGGTGGCTCGATTTCCTGGGGGTTGAGCGAAGGCCGCCATGGTAGCGATCTTCTGACCAACGAGACCACGGCGATCAAGGATGGTGAGTTCTACCGCGTCAATGGCGAGAAATGGCCGATTGGTTTTGCCGACCGGGCCGGTGCGATGATCGTCCATGCCCGCACCGACGAGGCGATTTCGCCGGTCTCTCACACCATGCTGATCGTTGACCGCAGCCATCTTGAGCGCAAGAATTACCGGGTTCTGCCCAATGAACGTCTTTACGGCGTGCGCGGCCTGCCGCTGGGCGGGGTGCGCTACGAGGATGCCAAGGTGCCGGTTGGTCAGGTGCTTGGCCGCGAAGGTGCCGGGTTGGAAGTGTCGTTGAAAAGCCAGCAATCCCTGCGGCTTGGCGTGGCCGCCATGTGCCTCGGCGCTGTCGATACCGGCTTGCGGCTGGCCTATGGCTTTGCTGCCAACCGAAGCCTCTATGGCAACCAGAAGGTGATCGAACTGCCGGTCAGCCGTCGCCAGATTGCCGATGCCTATGCTGATCTGATGATCTCGGAAATCATGGTCGCTTCTGCGACCCGGTTGGTGCATTGCCTGCCCCGTCAGCTTTTCCTTTATTCCTCCATTTCCAAATATCTGGTGCCGAAGCGGCTGGAGCAATCGCTGCAAAGCCTGGCAACCGTGATTGGTGCTCGCTTCTACCTGCGTGATGGCTTTGGCCATGGGGTCTTCCAGAAGCTGCTGCGCGATATCGGCATGACCGGCTTTGTCGATGGCAATAGCTATGTGAACATGCGCGTCGTTGGCAGCCAGATGGAATTGGCGCTTGGCAAGGCGCTGGCTGCTCGTGAACAGCCGTTTGATGCAGCGCGCCGGGCGTTGCTGGATGATATCTACGATATCCGCCGTCCTGTTGGGCCGCCGCGCTGGAGCAAGCTCGGCCTGTCCGGCAATGGCGACGATATCAGTCTGGCTGGCCTTCCCGATGCGCTGCGCGAATTGAAGCCGCTGGTGTCGGAGAGCGAATATGCGCTGGCAGTGAGCGTGATGGATGAGGTCGTCAAACTGGATCAGGCCCGACGCGACGCCCAGGCGAGACTTGGTCGCGGTTTTTCCAACAGCGCCAATTTCTATGCATTGACGGACCGCTATTGCAGCCTGAATGCCGCCGCCTGCTGCATCCAGTTTGCTGTGGCCAATGCTGGTGGCATGCCTGCTTCCCTGCCGGACGGATCGGGTTGGCTTGGCTATTGCCTGAAGCGGATCATGCACTGGATGTATCCGACTGAGTTCCTGCCGGAGCCGGAAGAGGTGTCGGGCCTGATTGAGGTGATCGGCGATCTCTATCAGTCCAACCGGGCCTTCTCGGTCTTCCCCTTCGAATATGCGGGAAGCCGTGAAAGCATGGAACAGGGCGGCAAGCTGCTGACCAATAGTTGATACGCGAAGACATTGATGAAGGCTGCTTATGCGGCCTTCGTCATGCCATCAGGCAAAAACGATCCGGGGGAAATAAAAGCTCACCACCCAGTTCGGCATATCGACCACTTCGCTGATCCTTAGATCGCCGCAGACCGAGCAAAGCATGTAGGCATCAACCGGGGCCATGTCGTGTTCGTCGGCCAGAAGATCGACCATCCGCATCACGGCCTCGCGGGCGCTGGTCATCAGGTCCGGGCCGATGCCTGTCGTTACCTCATAACCCGCGCCGTCGAGGTGCCGGGTGACGGGTTCGGTCACGGTAAAGCGCGGGCTTTGCAGGGCCATGCCCTTCACCAGATCAAGCGTCAGTTCCACATCCATCCGGCTTTCGATGGCGGTGCCGCACACCTCGCCATCGCCCTGGGCGGCATGGGTATCGCCGACCGAAAACAATCCGCCTTCGACCTCGACCGGCAGGTAAAGCGTCACGCCCGCCGAGAGATCGCGAATATCGAGATTGCCGCCAACCCGGCGCGGTGGCACGACCGAGTGCGGACCGGGGTCGGCTGGCGCAAGGCCGATGGTTCCGGCGAAGGGTTTTAGCGGTACTTTACCGCCTGGGCCATAAAGGGCCGGGGCCATGGACACGGCGTCATAGTGCCAGATATGCAGGGCCGGGTCCTTGAACTGATCGGCGAGCAGGCCGAAGCCTGGAATATTTGCGGTCCAGCCGAGACCGGAGGGATGAAACTTGCGGATGGAGACTTTGACCACATCGCCGGGCATGGCACCCTCGATATAAACCGGGCCGGAAACCGGATTAATTCCGGTAAAATCCAGGGCCGCAAGGCTCGCAGGCGTCGCATCGGCACCAAGCTGGCCGCCGGAGGCATCCATGCATTCAAACAGGATCGTCTCGCCGGGCTTTGCGACCAGCGCCGGTTCGAAATCCTTGTCCCAGCCGAAGTGATGCTGGGCGCGGTGGATGGTGTGGGTGCAGGCGATGCACATGGCAGGCTCCCTTTTCTTCAATCCAGCGGAAAATGACAGGCGACCTTGCGCTCTGCCGAGACAGGCGTCAGCGGTGGCCGCAGGTCGCGGCAGATATCCTTCGCATAAGGACAGCGGGTGGAAAACTTGCAGCCGCTTGGTGGGTTGAGCGGGCTTGGAATCTCGCCCGTCAGCAGGATGCGTTCGCGCTTGTCGCGCTTATGCGGCTGCGGAATGGCCGAGAGTAGCGCCTGTGTGTAGGGATGGCTGGGATTGGCATAGAGCGCATCCGTGTCGCCGATCTCAACGATGGAGCCGAGATACATCACCGCCACCCGTGTTGAGACCTGCCGCACCACGGCCAGATCATGGGCGATGAATACATAGGTGAGGTCGAGCTTTTCGCGCAAATCGCTGAACAGATTGACGATCTGCGCCTGCACCGACACATCGAGCGCCGAGACCGGCTCGTCGGCAACAATCATCTTCGGCTCGACCGCCAGGGCCCGGGCAATGCCGATCCGCTGGCGCTGGCCGCCGGAAAATTCATGCGGATAGCGATCGAGATATTCGCGCCGGAGCCCGACGAGATCCATCAGTTCGGCCAACCGGTCCTCGATAGCGGCACCCTCGCGGATCTTGTGAACCTTCAGCACTTCGCTCAGTACATCGCGCACCTTGCGGCGCGGATTGAGCGAGGCGGAGGGGTCCTGGAAGATCATCTGCATCTTGCGCCGCACCGATTTCAGCGCCTTGCCGTCCACCTTGGTAATGTCCTGCCCGTCAAACGTCAGCGATCCGCCGCTGACATCGTAAAGGCGGGTCAGGCAGCGTCCGAGCGTCGACTTGCCGGAGCCGGATTCGCCGACCAGGCCCAGCGTTTCCGTGGGATAGACGTCGAGGCTGATGCCTTCGACGGCGCGTAGCAGTTTGCCGGAGCCGGGACGCATGGTCTTGCCGACAGTGAAACTCTTGGTGAGATCCTGAGTCGAGAGCAGCGGCGTGGTGTGAGATGTCTCGCTCATGCCAGGGTCTCCAGTGGCAGGATGTCTTGGCGAAGGGCCTCACGTTCCGGCCCGTCCAGCACGCAGAGCGCCGATTGTTCTCCCATGCGCCGCAGCGGCGGATGTGCTGCGCAGCCCTCCCGCGCAAACATACAGCGCGGTGCAAAGCCGCAGCCCTCCGTCAGGCTGTCTGGCGTGGGCGGCATGCCGGGAATGGATTTCAGCCGCTTCAGGCGTGGCCCGGTCAAAGGCGGGATCGAGGCCATCAGGCCCCAGCTATAGGGATGCATGGGTGTCGAGAAGATCTGGTCGGTCGTGCCTCGTTCAACGATGCGGCCTGCATACATCACCGCCACCCGGTCAGCGACTTCGGCGACCACGCCCATGTCATGGGTGATGAGAATGATCGCCGAGCCGAAATCCTTGCGCAAGCGGATCAACAGGTCAAGTACCTGTGCCTGCACGGTGACATCCAGCGCCGTTGTCGGTTCGTCTGCCACCAGCAGCGCCGGGCTACAGGAGAGCGCCATGGCGATGACGACACGCTGGCGCATGCCGCCGGACAGCTGATGCGGATAGCGGTCCACCGCTTCACCCGGATTGGACAGGCCGACTTCGCCCAACAGCTCGATGGCCCGCAGCCGTGCGGCCCGTGCCGAGATCGGCTCATGGGCGCGGATCTGTTCGGAGATCTGCCAGCCCACGGTTTTTACCGGGTTCAGCGCCGTCATCGGGTCCTGGGAAATCAGGCCGATCTGCTTGCCGCGAATGCGCCGCATCTGGCTCGCCGACATTTCCAGAATGCGCTGGCCGCGAAACGTGACGGTGCCGTCCACCCGCGTGGTCTTGCGGTCATGCAGGCCGAGCAGCGACAACAGCGTCACTGATTTGCCAGAGCCGGATTCGCCAACGACAGACAGGATTTCGCCTTCGCGCACGCTAAAGGACACATCGCGCACCGCCCGCACATAGCCGCGATCAGTGGCGAAGGAGACACTGAGGCCGTTGACATCAAGCAGCAGGGGTTTTTCGGTCTGGTTCATTTTCAGCTTCCCCGCACGCGCGGATCGATCAGCACATAGACGACGTCAACCAGTGCATTGGCGATGACGACGAAGAAGGAGGCGTAGATGACAGTGCCGAGGATCATCGGCA
Source organism: Allorhizobium ampelinum S4 (assembly GCF_000016285.1). Classification (NCBI taxonomy): domain Bacteria; kingdom Pseudomonadati; phylum Pseudomonadota; class Alphaproteobacteria; order Hyphomicrobiales; family Rhizobiaceae; genus Gillisella; species Gillisella ampelina. The sequence continues at coordinate 658,330 of NC_011988.1, forward strand.
GGTCGAGATTGAGCAGGGCCTGATAGGTCAGGCGTCCGACGCCGTTCAACCCGAACACCACTTCCGTCAGCAGCGCCGAGCCGCCGACCAATGCGCCGAAATCCAGCCCGAACATGGTGACGAACGGAATGAGCGAGGTGCGCAGCGCATGGTGCAGCATGACCCGCGATGGGCTGAGACCCTTGGCGCGGGCGGTGCGGATGAAATCCTCCTGATAGGATTCGACCAGCGTTGCCCGCAGCACCCGGCCATAGATGCCGATATAAAGTGCGGCCAATGTACACCACGGGATGATCAGCGTCTTGAACCAGCCGGCGGGGTCGGTGAATAACGGCTTGTAGCCAAGCGATGGCACCCAGGAGAAGAAGATCGTGTCGTGGAAGCGGTTCTGGGAGATCAGGTTCATCACCTCGCCCAGCCAGTAGACTGGCATGGAAACGCCGATCAGTGCCAGCACCATCAGTCCGCGGTCTAACGCCGTATCGCGGGCCATGGCGGCCACGACCCCGACCGCGATCCCGCCGATCACCCAGAGCACGGCGGCACCGAAGACCAGCGACAGGGTGACGGGGGCAGCCGCCGTCACTTGCGGCACCACCTTCATGCCCCGATTGACGAAGGAGGCGAGATCCTGGGTGATGAACAGCCGTTTCATCATGATGCCGTATTGCACCGGCAGTGGCCGGTCGAAGCCGAATTCCTTGCGGATTGCCTGGATGGTTTCCGGCGAGGCATTGCGTCCGGCAATGCGGGCGGCAGGATCAGCGCCCGGCGTGGCGAAAAAGATCAGGAAGACCAGCGCCGAAATGCCGAACAGCACGAAGATCATCTGGGCGAAACGTTGAATGAGGGCATAGATCATCGGGCGGCTCCTCAAATCACTTTGGTGCGCGGATCGAGCGCATCACGCACACTGTCACCCAGCACGTTGAGCGCCAGCACGCAGAGCACGATGGCAATGCCCGGCGCCAGGGCTACCAGCGGGCGGGTGTAAAGCAGGCCCTGTCCATCCTGGATGATTGTTCCCCAGCTGGCATCCGGGGCCTGCACACCGATGGAGAGGAAGGACAGCGAGGATTCGGTGATAATGTTCAGCGCCATCATCAGTGGAATGAAGACGATCAACGTGGTCGAGACATTCGGCAAGATGTCCTTGATCAGGATGCGCCATTTGGGAATGCCAAGGCCGATGGCGGCCAACACGAATTCGCTGTTTTTGAGCGAAAGCACCCGCCCGCGCACCGGACGCGCCACGTAAGGCACGTAGATAATGCCGATAATGCCGATGGGCAGCAGCAGGCTGCTGGAATTGATCTCGATGGGGCCGATGGTAATGCCTTGCGAAATCAGCACGATGGACAGCGAAATCGCCAGAAGATAGACCGGGAAGGCCCAGAGAATGTCGAGAATGCGCGACAGAACCATATCGGTGACGCCGCCGAAGAAGCCAGCCGAAATCCCGACGATTGCGGCCAGCACCAGACAGATCAGGGTCGAGGACGCGGATATCAGCAGCGAATTGCGTCCGCCATAGAGCAGGCGGGCAGCAATATCGCGGCCCTGGCTATCGGCACCCAGAAAATACGGTCCTTTGAGGGTTGGCCCGATGGGGGTAACGCCAAGGCCAAGGCCTTCGGTAGACGCCTGCATGACCTTCACCCGCTGACCGTCGATTGTCACTCTGCCGCTAAGGTTGGAGCGGAACGGGTCGGTGCCTGATACCATCGAGGCATAGAGCGGGGCGGCGAGACTGGAGGCGATGATGATCAGCAGCACCATGGCGGCTGCAATGGCCGATTTATCTCTTCGGAGTAGCCGCCAGGCACGGTGCCACGGGCTGGCACCACCCGCTTTTTTGCGGGGCTGCGATTCAGGCTCTCGATTGGATTGGGCACGGCTGGCCATGCCTTCCGACACATCGTTCATCTGCGCTCTCTTCAAAGCTCGGTCATGGAGGAAATGGAGGGGAAAGGCTTTTTACGCCTCGCCCCTGATGTACCGGCTTATTTCACCCAGGATTGCGAGATCACCCAGCGGTTCTGCTTGTTGAACAGGTAATTGCCGAGCCGCGCCGAGGTGAAGTTGACGCTCTTTGGCGTGAACAGTGGTGCAAGCGGTGCCTGTTCCATGAAGGCTTTGTCGATCTTGGCCCAATTGGCGTCAGCGGCTTTGGGGTTCTTGATGGACAGTGACATCGTGTCCTGCATCTGCTTGTCCAGCTCCTTGTTGCAGTAACCGGCAATATTGATGGAGGAATCGCTGCCCGGATGGATGCTGTCGCAGGACAGCAGCACGTTGATGAAGTCCGAGGCTGCCGGATAATCCATGTACCACTGCGTGACGCTGATCTGGACGTTGTTGTTGGTGTTCTGAATATAGGTGAACTCGATATTCGGCGAGATTGCCTTCAGCGAAGCGTCATAGCCAAGCTCGTTCAACAGGCTCTGCACATAGGTGCCGATGCCGCGACCAACGGCATTATCCTCGGCAATGATCGTTACTTTCTGGCCAGCCGTGCCGCTTTCCTTGATCAGTGCCTTGGCCTTGTCCATATCCGGCTCGCTCCAGCTTTCGCCGGGGTTCTTGGTGTAAAGGCAATTGGGAGCATAGCCGGGGAAGTCAGGTGGCAGGATCTGGCAGGTCGGGGAGGCCAGCGCATCGCCGCCGAACAGGCCAACCAGCGCGTCGCGGTCGAGCGCATAGTTTACCGCCTGGCGCACCTTGATATTGTTGAATGGTGCCAGATTGGTGTTCATCGGCAGATACCAGAAGGCGGCCAGCGGATCGATATGCATCTGCTTGGCATATTTCGAGCCCAGTTCCGGCAGGCGGTCGGCGGGTGGCGTGTCGAACATCCAGTCGACCTGACCGTTCTGGATGGCGTTGATCGTGGCTTCCTCGGTCATGCCGAACTGGTAGACGATCTCGTCGGCATAGCCATCCGGCTGGGCATCGACGCTCCATTCCTTGAAATGCGGATTGCGCTTCAGCACCATTTTTTCATTCGGGTTGTAGCTGGCAATCATATAGGGGCCGGTGGCAGGCAGGGCCGTCGTGCCAGCGTCCTTGGCGGGCGTATCCGCGGGCAGGATGCTGGCATGCGGCACGGCCATCTTGTCGAAGAATTCCGAATCCGCCTGGGTCAGGTGTATGGTCACGGTACCAGCCGCGTCATCGGCAATCACGCCACCTTCAAGCGTGCAGTTTGCCGCATCGGCAATGCATTTGTCGGCCCCAACAATGCCATTGTAAAAGCTGCCGGTGGTCGGACCATTGACCTTGAAGATGCGCTGGAAGGAGGCGGCCACATCCGATGGCTTCAACTCCTGCCCGGTCGAGAACATGATGCCCTTGCGGATCTTGAACACATAGGTCTTGCCATCGTCCTGCGGCTCGGGAATGGCTTCGGCCACATCAGGCACGATCTTGAAGCCCTCGGTGCCGGCGGCCTGCTTGAACTTGACCAAGCCGTCATTGGTCATCTGCAAGACCTGCCAATATTGACCGGTATAGTTGATGGCGGGGTCAATGGTACCGGCTGCGGAAACGGCGGCCAACGTCATCGTGCCACCGCGATGCTGGGCCATCAGCGCGGCCCGATCCTCTGCATAGGAGATACCGGAAAGCGCTGTCTGGGCGAGAAGGCAGGTTGCGAGAAATGTGCCTGTCTTGCAGGACAAGGCTTTGGTCGATCTGGTCATGGAGTTCATTCCCTCTGGTTCTTATTGGGTCGGTTGATTGTGGCGGCTCTTGTCGGGGCCGTTATCAGGGCGCTTTCTGGTCGAGGAAGGCGCTGACTTCCGCCATGCAGGCATCGCGCTCTTCCACATGCGGCATGTGGCTGGACTGTTCGAAAATCCGCCAACGCACATCTGGGATCTCATCGGCAAAGGGCTGCACGCAGGCTTCGGTCGCCTCATCGAACCGGCCGGAAATCAGCAGGGTCGGGACATTGATGGTCGAGAGCCGACCCTCAATTGTCCAGTCCTTCATGGTGCCGATGACATGGAATTCATTGGGGCCGTTCATCGTGTGATAAACGGTCGGATCGGCGGCAATCGCATCGAAGGTGCGCTGTACTTCTGCTGGCATCGGCACGACACGGCAGACATGGCGCTGGTTGAAGACATCGGTTGCCTTCATATACTCTTCGCTGTCGGTGGTTTCCGCCTGTTCGTGGGCCAGCAATGTCGCCTGCACGTCAGCAGGCAACGCTTCACGCAGCCGGTTTGCTTCCGAAACCCAGGTGCGCAGCGAGGCGGGCGAATTGGCGATCACCAGGGCTTTCAGTCCTTCGGGCTGATCCACGGCAAATTCAGCGCCGAGCATGCCGCCCCAGGATTGGCCGAGCAGGCAATAGGCCCCCCGAATGCCCAGATGGTCGATCAGATTGTGCAGTTCGGCCTTGAAAAACGCCACCGTCCAGAAGTCGCCGCCCTTGTCGGGCAGATGGGTGGATTTGCCATTGCCGACCTGATCGTAATGAATGACGGCGCGGCCCGTTGCGGCGATGTCCCTGAAACTATCGACATAGTCATGGGTGCAGCCGGGACCGCCATGCGCCACGATCAACGGCGGCTTGCCGGAGGTGAGGTCGCCGGTGATCCGATACCAGGTCTGATACTCGCCGTAAGGGGCGAAACCTTCAATACTTGACACGCAAAAACTCCTTATGGACTGCAATACTGTTTCAGTTGGATTTCGGGATCGGAAACTCGCCGATATGCCGGTCATTGCGGCAGATGGCCTCGGCGGCATCCTCGATGGTCATGCCCCAGTCCATCGCCACCATGCGCAATCTGCGCCAGGCCTCGGCCTCGGTGCAGGCGCCCTGCCGCAGCAATTCCAGCACGGCATGCACCACGACCGGCCTTTGGCGGACCCGGTTTTCAAGATTGCGGATGTCATCGGCCTGGCTGCGGGCTGCCTGATAGGCATGGGCGGCGATCAACAGGGCGCTATAGGCACCGGTAGAGCCGACCGGTTTTAGGAGATGGGCATTGGAGCCTTGCGACAGCGCCCATTCGATCCGCCCCGGGGTTTCCGAGCCGATCAGTGCGATCATCGGCATCGGCGCAAAGCCGGCTGGCCAGGGAAATTGACCGTCATGACCCATATCGGCATCGAAAAACACGATATCGGCCCCGGCATGGCTTTCGTCCAGTTGCGGCCAGGCGACCGTCACCCGAATATGCAGGAGTTCGAGCTGGCGTTGCAGCGCATCGACGGAAGGATGCGGGCGATGCAGGATGATTGCATGCCAATTGGCAAGCAGAGGACGTTCGGGCCGCTTCATTTGATCACCTTCAGGGATGGTGACGTCTGGGGTTTAGGCGCGGGTGGAGTGTCTTCCATTCGCTTTGGCTGGCTGCGCACCAGATAGGGATCAGCCTCAATGGGCACCGCCGCACTTTGAAACAGCGTGAAGGAACCATCGTGGTCCGAAAGCGCGATATGCGGACGAAGCGCGGCGTGCTGGGTGCGGGGGTCGATTTTCAATGGCCCAAGCGGGGTGCGAAACAGCCGGTTCGTGGCGGCATGGCGCACGGCCTCCGGCATGTCGCTGCCCACATCGGCCATCGCCTGCGCCAGAACCATGACAGCGGTATAGGCAGAAACGAAAGGCGTGGTCAGGCGGCGGTCCTGACCGTGACGCCGTGCGATTCCTGCCTTGAACGCCTGGTTTTCCTCGGTTTCCAATCCCTGAAAGTAGACAGAGGTGGTGATATGGCCGATCCGGGCGGATGGCTCCAGAACGGCGAGATCTGTTTCGCAGAGATTGCAGGCTGTGACGGGACAGTTCTCCGGGCCAAAATCAGGATCTTCGCGCCGCAGGGCGTCATAGGCGGCCAGAAAGGCGGCTGCCGATTGGCCGACGAGATTGCTCAGGATGAAATCGGGCCGCTTTTGACGGATCTCGGCAATCAGGTGATCGACCTGGGTGGAGCCGAGCGGCATATACCGGTCGGCGACCACCTGGCCACCGCTGGCCTCGGTAAGTTCCCGGGCGATCCGGCTGACTTCCCAGCCCCAGATATAATTGGACCCGACAATGAAAGGCCGCCGTCCGAACCGTGGCAACACATGTGCAAACAGCGGCAGAAGGTGCTGGTTGGGACAGGCACCGAGATAAAGCGCGCTGTCGCTGGCCTCGTAGCCTTCATACGGAAAGGCATACCAGAGCAGCGCGCCTGACCGTTCGACCACCGGCAGGATTTCTTTTCTGCTCCAGGAGGTGATGGCGCCGATGATATGTTTACAGCCATCGTCGCGGGTAGCCGCTTCCGCCATCAGTCCATAGCGCTCGGCATTACCACCGGGATCAGCCAGTTTCGCCTCGATTTGAACAGCAAATGCCGCATCCGTATTGATCTGCGCAATGGCCGCCATCGCCCCGTCGACGGCTTCCCGGCCAAGTGCCGCATAAGGCCCGGTGGTCGAGAACAGGATCGAAATCGGAACGGTCATCCTTGTCATGCAGTCTCTCTGGTCATGCGATTTTCTCTGACAGTCAAAATCGCGCATAAAAAAAGCCCCGGCTCGTCCGGGAAGACGAGTGGCGGGGCGTGTTTGCCTGCGGCATCAAAGCCATGTGCTCGGCGACAAGGACAATAAACGGTGTCCAGTCGCCAGTTTGCCCCTAAATCCGTGTGGATTATCGGAAGCTCACTTGCACGCTATGCCCAGGTTAAAATATAGTCAACAGGAATTTTCGCCCATTTAATAGGCTTTAATGGTTGCGCGCTTGTGTCTTCTGCAACGAACGCGCTTAACGGAGCGACAGGGCCAATATGGGAAAAACATCACCCCAGACGGGACTTGGAAGGCATGGAGAAATCTGGCAATTCTGCTGCGGCGGGGATGAACGGGCATGCAGATAAAAGCACTGATCTATTTCGATGAACTGGTGCGAACCCGCTCGATGCGGGCCGCTGCCGAGCGTCTGAATGTGCAGCCGACCGCCTTTGCCCGACAGATCGATCAATTGGAGCATTATTTCGGCACGGTGCTGATCGAACGGTCGAGCCGGGGCATCCAGTTGACGGCGGCGGGCGAGCTGCTGGCGGCAAGAGCGGGCAAGACATTGCGGGAGCTGAACCATGTTCACCAGTTGATCGACGATCTCCAGGGCTTGAAGCGCGGCCATGTCACTATCCACGCAAACGGTGCGACGGTTGCCAATTTGCTGGCACCGGCTCTGGCCGATTTCAGCCTGGTCTATCCCAATATCCGGTTTTCGGTGACCATTTCCAGCGCTGGTCAGGCGATGGAGGCCTTATCGAGTGCCAAGGCGGACATGGCTGTTACCCTGTTTTCCGAGCCTGATCCGGGCATACGGGTGCGGGCACGGGCGCAGATCGTCTATGATGTCATCGCCGCCAGCCATCATCCGGCAGCGCACTTGGCGGAAATGACCGTCACCGAGCTTGCCCGCTTTCCGCTGGCGGTGCCGGATGGGTCCTTTGGTGCGCGCCGGGCCTTCGATGCCTGGTTTTCCAAGGCCGGTCTGGAGCTTGATCCGGTTTTTGTGACGGGGTCGCTGGAAATGCAGCGCGAACTCGTGCTGCGCGGCGCGGCCCTGACGTTGCTGCCAGCCCAGACGGTGGCGCGTGAGCGCCGGTCCGGCGAACTGGTGGTTATTCCGGTTGCCGGTGGGGCGGGCATCCGCACACCCATCGATCTTTGCGTCGCCGGTGACCGGCAATTGTCGTTTGCCGCTTCAAAGCTGGTGGATGCAGTTGAGCGGTTCATGCGCGAGCAGATGGGGAAATGAAGATGTGCGTGTAGCGTTTTGCGCTCCACGCAGAACACAAAAAACCGCATTGTGTGGTTGCTTGCGAAATGACAGTATTTTCGGCAATGACGCCACCCGTGGTAAACACGGAAAAACGAGCGTTCACGAAGGGGAATTTGACGATGGTTCATGCACGCTTTTTCAAGCCGGGCACTTTGCGTCGCATCGCGTTGATGACGCTGGCGGCGACGACGGTGTCGCTTGTCGGTCCCGGCCTGGCGACGGCGGCCCAAAGGACGTTGACACTCGGCATGAATATCGAGCCGACTGGGCTTGATCCGACGGTGGCAGCCCCTGTGGCCATCGGCCAGGTGACCTGGCAGAATATTTTCGAAGGGCTGGTTGCCATCGACCGTGACGGCAAGATCGTGCCGCAGCTGGCGAAAAGCTGGGAGATCTCCCCCGACGGCCTCACCTATACATTCAAGCTCCAGGAGGGTGTGACCTTCCACGATGGTGAGGCGTTTGATTCCTCCGTGGCGAAATTCACGCTCGACCGGGCGCGAGGCCCAGACTCGACCAATGGCCAGAAACGGTTTTTTAGTGCCATCGACAGCATCGAGACACCGGACAAGGCAACGCTAGTCTTGAAACTGAAGGAACCAGCGGGCTCGCTGCTCTACTGGCTGGGCTGGCCCGCCTCGGTGATGGTGGCGCCGAAAACTGCTGCTGATGACAAGACCAATCCCATCGGCACAGGCCCGTTCAAATTCGTCAGCTGGACCAAGGGCGACCGGGTGGAGCTTGCCGCCAACCCTGATTACTGGAACAAGCAGGTGAAGCTTGGCCTCGACAAGGTGGTGTTCCGCTTCATTCCCGATGCTCAGGCCCAGGCGGCGGCGCTGAAATCCGGCGGCGTCGATGCCTTTCCAGAGTTCAGCGCGCCGGAACTGATGGACAGTTTCAAGGACGACGCCAAGCTTGCGACTGTGGTCGGCAATACCGAGTTGAAGGTCGTGGCGGGCATGAACAACACCCGCAAGCCGTTCAACGACAAGCGTGTGCGCCAGGCGCTGATGATGGCGATTGATCGCTCGACGCTGGTGGAAGGCGCCTGGTCCGGCTATGGCACTGTGATCGGCAGCCATTATACGCCGAACGATCCGGGCTATATCGATACCACCAAGGTCCTGCCCTATAACCCGGAAAAGGCCAAGGAGCTTCTGGAGGAGGCTGGCTATCCAAACGGGTTCAGCTTCACCATCAAGACCCCGCAAATGACCTATGCGCCGCGCAGCGCCGAAATCATGCAGGCCATGCTGGCTGAAATTGGCGTGACGATGACGATAGAGCCCACCGAGTTTCCGGGAAAATGGGTGTCGGACGTGTTCAAGGGTACGGATTATGACATGACCATCGTTGCTCACGCCGAGCCAATGGATATCGATATCTATGCCCGCGACCCCTATTATTTCAACTATAAGAACCCGGTCTTCAACGAGACGATCAAGAAGATCCAGGCCACATCCGATCCGGCGGCCCAGGCCACGCTCTACGGTCAGGCGCAACAGATCCTGGCGGAGGACGTACCCGCCCTCTATCTGTTCGTCATGCCGAAGCTTGGCGTGTGGAACAAGAAAATCAAGGGCTTGTGGGAAAACGAACCGATCCCAGCCAATGTTTTGTCACAGGTGTATTGGGAGGATTGATCCTGATCGGCGATGACCTGAAACGGCCATCGCCTCCCGATGCAAGAGCACGTGAGATTGACTGTTTCGTCCTAGCACGGAGCGGGCCCGAAAAATCCGTGCGGAAGGAAAACCAGAGATGCTTGCCCTTATTCTCAGGCGGCTGGGCGGCCTTGTCCTGACACTGGCTGCCGTGTCCATCCTGATCTTTATCCTGATGGATGTGTTACCTGGCGACCCCGCCGCCGTCATGTTAGGCACCTCGGCAAGCCCCGATACGCTGGCGGCGCTGCGCCATGAACTTGGCCTCGATCAACCGCTGGCGATCCGCTATCTGCACTGGTTGGCAGGTGCCGTGACGGGGGATCTGGGCCAGTCCTATACCTATGGCGTGCCGGTGGCTGGCCTGATCGGCGAGCGCCTGACCGTAACGCTGCCTTTGGCGGTGATGGCGATCCTTTTGTCCATGGCAATCGCCATCCCAATGGGTGTGGCCTCGGCCTCCAGGCGCAATAGCGGCTTTGATTATGCGGCTGGCTTTCTGTCGCAACTGTTCATCGCTGTTCCGGGTTTCTGGGTTGGTCTGCTGCTGGTGCTCGGCTTTTCCATAGGGCTCGGCTGGATGCCGGCTGGCGGCTTTGCCGGGTGGCAGGCAGGGTTTGGCCCGGCACTGCTGTCGCTGACCCTACCCGCCGTCGCGCTGGCGTTGCCGCAGGCAGGCGTATTGACCCGCGTTACCCGCTCGGCGGTGCTTGAGGTGATGAACGAGGATTTCGTCCGCACCGCCCGCGCCAAGGGCCTGACCCGGCGCGCAGCTTTGTGGCGTCATGCGGTGCCGAATGCGCTGGTGCCTGTCATGACCATTCTTGGCCTGCAATTCACCTTCCTGATCGCCGGGGCTATCCTGATCGAAAATGTCTTCAACCTGCCGGGTCTGGGGCGGCTTGCCTATCAGGCGCTGAACCAGCGCGACATCATCGTAATGCAGGATGTTGTCCTGTTCTTCGCGGGCCTGGTGATCATCATGAATTTCCTTGTCGATCTCTCTTATCTCGTACTGGACCCAAGATTGCGGGGCAGGGGCAAATGACCACGACCGTGACAATCTCAAAGCCGTCTACCAGGCGGCTCACCCGTCTTTTTCTTCGCCCGACTTTGCTGATCGGCGGGCTGATTATAATCCTGCTGGTGGCGATTGCCCTTCTGTCGCTGGTCTGGACACCGCTGCCGCCGACCCGGATGCAGATCGTCTATAAGCTGAAGCCGCCGCTGGTGCATGGCCTGCTGGGAACCGACCAGCTGGGCCGCGACCTGACCTCCATGCTGATGGTCGGGGCCTGGAATTCCCTGTCGACAGCCATGGCGGCTGTGGTGCTTGGCGCAGGCGTCGGCACGCTGTTCGGCGTTACGGTTGCAGCGCGGCGCGGCATGGTCGAGGCGCTGACCATGCGGATCAATGATGTGATCTTCGCCATTCCGCCGATCCTGTCGGCCATGATGCTCGGCGCGCTGCTCGGCACAGGGCGGTTTACCGCCATTATCGCCATCGCCGTATTCATGGTGCCGGTTTTTGCCCGCGTTACCGCCAGTGCGGCCCTCCAGGTCTGGTCGCGGGATTATGTGCTGGCGGCGCGTGCCGCAGGCAAGGGGCAGGTTCTCATTACCATCGAACATGTCCTGCCCAATATTGCCAGCCAGATCATCGTACAGGTCGCCATCCAGCTTGGTCTTGCCATTCTGACCGAGGCGGGCTTGAGCTTTCTTGGTCTCGGCATGCCGCCACCGGCGCCGACCTGGGGGCGGATGCTGGCCGATTCCCAGACCTATCTGGCTGCCGCGCCCTGGCTTGCCATCCTGCCGGGCCTGGCCATTGCGCTCACCGTGCTCGGCTTCAACATGCTGGGCGATGGGCTGCGCGATCTTCTCGACCCGCGTGAAAAGGGGCGTTCATGAGCGAGAAACCGTTGCTCTCCATTCGCGACCTGTCCATTGCGGTTGATCTCCCCGATGGCCGGTCCATGCCCATTATCGATGACTTGAGTTTCGATCTGCGGGCTGGCGAAACGCTTGGCATTGTCGGCGAAAGCGGCTCGGGAAAATCACTGGCATCGCTCGCAGTCATCGGCCTTCTGCCCCGCGTTGCGCGCCCGACTGGCCAGATCCTGCTGGACGGAGAGGACCTGTTGAGCGCCAGCGAAGACCGGCTGTGCAAGATCCGTGGCAACCGGATCGGCATGATCTTCCAGGAGCCGCTGACGGCACTCAATCCGGCGATGACCATCGGCGACCAGATTGCCGAAGGCGTGGTCTGGCATCGCGGTCTCAGCTGGCGGCAGGCGCGTCGTGAGGCGGTGGCGCTGCTCGATCAGGTCCGCATTCCCGACGCAAAACGCCGGGCCGGGACCTATCCGCATGAAATGTCGGGCGGCCAGCGCCAGCGTGTCGGCATCGCCATTGCACTGGCATTGAAACCGGCGCTGATGATTGCCGACGAGCCGACCACGGCGCTTGATGTGACGGTCCAGGCCGAAGTGCTGGATATTCTCGATGATCTGGTGCGCGAATACCGGATGGCGCTGATCCTCGTCAGCCATGATCTCGGCGTCATTGCCCGCATGTGCGACCGAACCCTGGTTCTCTATGCCGGTAGGCGGATGGAGGAAGGTCCAACCCGCGATGTTCTGACCTCTCCGCTCAATCCCTATACGCGCGGCCTGCTGTCTGCCGTGCCGAAGCGGGTGCCTGGAAAGGATGGCGAGGAAGGCAGGCTTGCCACCATTCCCGGCACGGTTCCCGGGTTTGCGCAGCTGCCGGAAGGTTGCTGTTTTTCCGACCGTTGTCCTGATGTGGTGACGGAGTGCCGTCGCACCGCGCCGGGCTGGTCGAGGCAGGGCGAGGATCGCGGTGTGCGCTGTCTGCGCGCTGAGCAAGGGGAGATCCGCTGATGACCGACACCAGTCTTCTCGATATCCGCATGCTTGCCCGCGACTATACCAGCCGTCCGCTGTTCGGAAAGCCGCATACCAGCCGGGCGCTGGACGAGGTGTCGCTGACGGTTGGGCGCGGCGAAATCTATGGCATTGTCGGCGAAAGCGGCTGCGGAAAATCCACCCTTGCCCGGCTGGTGATGGCGCTCGACCGTCCAACGTCGGGCCATGTCCTGTTTGACGGCGACGATCTGTTTTCACTGTCGCCGGAAGCACTGAAGCGCAAGCGGCAGGCTTTCCAGATGGTGTTTCAGGACCCTTTCGGCTCGCTTGATCCGCGCCAGACCATCGGGCGGATTATCGCTGAACCGTTGCATGTGCTGACGCCCAGGCCGGGTAAGGCCGCAATCGGCGAGAAAGTTGCCGCGATGCTGGAAAGCGTCGGTTTGCAGGCGGGGCATGCGCAGCGTTATCCGCATGAGTTTTCCGGCGGCCAGCGCCAGCGGATCGCCATTGCCCGCGCCCTGATCACCGAACCGAAACTTGTCGTGGCCGATGAGGCGGTCTCGGCGCTCGATCTCTCGGTGCAAGGGCAGGTCCTCAACCTGTTGATGGATCTGCGCCGCATACGCGGGGTCAGCTTTCTGTTCATCACCCATAATCTGGCGGTGGTGGATTGTATCGCTGATCGGGTCGGGGTGATGTATCGCGGCAGGCTGGTGGAGCAGGGACCGGCCCATGCGGTCTTCGAGCAGCCCCTGCATCCCTATACGAAAATTCTGGCCGATGCCGAGCCAAGCGTTCACCGTTTCGGCAGGCCGCAAAAGCCTTACCCTCTGCCTGATATCAGCGGCGATCCCGATATTGGCTGCGCGTTCCGTGGCCGCTGTCCACTGGCGCAGACACGCTGCACCATGGAACAGCCAGCGCTGCGCGAGATCATGCCCGGACGCGAGGCGGCTTGCCACCGTGCCGAGGTGATGGCCGGGACCGATACCTTCATCCGATAAAAGACCAAAGATAGAGAAAGCCAGGAATGACCGATCTTGTTGATTTGACCATCCGGGAGCTTATTGCCGCTTTCAGCGCCAAGACCCTGTCGCCGGAAGACTATTGGAACGCGGTTGAGGCCCGGATCGATGCTTTCGAGCCCTCGGTTCAGGCGCTTTACCTCTACGATTCCGAAAGCGCCCGTGCCCAGGCCCGCGCCTCGACGGATCGCTGGCAGCGCGGCGCGGCCCTCGGCCCGCTCGATGGCATTCCTGTCTCGCTGAAGGAGCTGATCGCTACCAGAGGCCAGCCGGTGCCGCTCGGCACTGCCGCCGTTGATCTCGTGCCTGCTGCGGCGGACGCGCCGATTGCGGCACGGATGCGCGAAGACGGCGCGGTGATTTTCGCCAAGACCACCTGCCCGGATTATGGAATGTTGTCTTCGGGCCTGTCGAGCTTTCATCCGCTCAGCCGCAATCCCTGGGATCTCAGCCAAAACCCCGGCGGCTCCAGTGCCGGTGCGGCAGCGGCAGGGGCTGCCGGGTTCGGACCGCTGCATATCGGCACGGATATTGGCGGCTCTGTGCGCCTGCCCGCCGGGTGGACCGGGCTGTTCGGCTTCAAGCCCAGCCATGGCCGCATCCCTGTTGATCCCTATTATGTCGGGCGTTGCGCCGGGCCAATGACCCGCTGCGTCGATGATGCCGCCTACTCGATGATAACCTTGGCCCGCCCGGACTGGCGTGACGGGACCAGTCTTCCCCCAGAGACGATCAACTGGCTGGATGAGGATATCGATATCAGCGGCATGAAAATCGGTGTCATGTTGGACGCTGGCTGCGGTCTTGCAGCTGAACCAGAGGTGCGCGAGGCAATTATTGCTGCCGCTAAGCGCTTTGAGGCGGCAGGGGCCGAGGTTTTCGAGGTTGGCCCGGTGATGAACCGCGCCATGCTGGATGGGCTGGACGTGTTCTGGCGAGCAAAATTCTGGGGTGATATTGCCGCCCTCAGCACGGAAAAGCGCCAGATGATCCTGCCCTATATCTATGAATGGGCCGAGGGCGGTGCCAATGTCAGTGGCGTCGATGCGGTCAAGGGCTTTGGCCAGACCATCGAGATGCGCAAGACCTGCGGCGCGTTGTTTACCCGCGTTGATGCGGTTCTATCGCCGGTCAATCCTGTCGTTTCCTATCCGGCGGAATGGGCCTCGCCAACCAATGATCCGCAGAAGCCTTTCGAGCATATTGCCTTCACGGTGCCGTGGAACATGTCGGAACAGCCAGCAGCATCGATCAATTGCGGCTTTTCAAACAGCGGCATGCCGATTGGCTTGCAGATCGTCGGCCCACGGTTTGGTGATCTGACCGTGCTGAAACTGTCGAAACTGTTTGAAAGCTGGACCGGGCGGATCAACACTTGGCCGCAGCCGCCACGGTCTTGAGGGGGCTTATTGAGGCTCAAAGGCTGGCAATATAGGCCCGCCAGCCACCCAAATGCGTAATGTCCTCAGCGCCTTCGACCGCCGAAGGCTCGACGAGAAAACCCTTGGCGCTTGATCCGTCATCCAGGAAAACCGTGCCGATACACATCGGCGAGGGGATCATGTTGACGAACTGGCCGAAGCCAGCGGGCGTCAACTGCCAGATTTCCACCGCAATGGCGGCACCTTGCTCGACCCGGACCAGGCCAGGCTTGGGCGGTGTCTGGTTGGGCAGGGCAAACAGCTTGTAGCTGGCCGATGTCGTCCCAGCCCGCAGGAACCTGGCGTTGAGGCTGGTCAGTTGGTGATTGAGCGGCATGCCGGACAGATGCGCGCCGACAACGATGACAGGGATCAGACCCTCCGCCTTTTCCACTGGCTTTTCTGGTGACGGCGGCAGCGGCCAGCCGGTGGCACCAATGGTGGTTCCAAGTCGGTTGTGCAAGGCTGAACCGAGTGCTGCGGTCAGGCCGTCGGCACCGAAGGGTGCCAGGAGTGTGACGCTGGAGGGCAGGCCATCGTTGCGCGTTCCGGTCGGCACGGCAATGCCGCACATGTCCAGAAGATTGACGAAATTGGTATAGGTGCCGAGGCGTGAATTGGCCTTGATCGGTTCGGCTTCCAGATCGGCCAACGTGTAATGGGTGGGTGCTGTCGGCACGCAGATCACATCGACCGAGGCGATCACCGGCGCCAACTGCTGCTTCAATGCTTGCAGGCGGTACATGCCGGAAAAGGCATCGGCGGCAGTCAGGGTTTTCGCCGCGCTGTAGATCTTGTGCGTCACCGGATGGAAGCTTTCGGGCTTCGCATCGAAAAATTCCTTGACCGCCGCATAGCGCTCGGCCACCCAGGCGCCTTCATAGAGCAGGTTTGCGACCTCGTAAAAGCCGGAAAACGGCAGGTCCACGAGCGTGTGGCCCATGGCCGAAAGCTCCGCCAGCGCTTTTTCGAAACTTGCTTCCATAAGGCTGTCGCCGAAGAATTCGCGGTCGGACTTGGCGGGAACGCCAATACGCAGGACTGGCGCGGACGCCAACGCATGGCCGGTGGGCATGGTGCGGGAATATGCGTCCGCGGCATCATGCTTTGCGGCGACGGTGAAGACCTTATGGGCATCTTCCACCGTCAGCGCGAAGATCGACACGCAATCGAGGGTGCGGCAGGCGGGGATGACGCCGGTGGCCGACAGCGCCCCGACCGAGGGCTTCAACCCGACAATATTGTTCAGCCCGGCTGGAATGCGGCCAGAGCCTGCCGTATCGGTGCCGAGCGCGAAGCTGACAATGCCCTGCGCCGTTGCCACCGCCGAACCTGAACTGGAGCCGCCGGGGACCAGTTTGGGGTCAATTGCGTTGCGGGGAATGGCATGGGGCGTGCGCACGCCGACCAGGCCAGTGGCGAACTGGTCGAGATTGGTCTTGCCGATCACCAAGGCACCCGCGTCTTTCAACAGCCGCACTACAGTCGCATCGATTTCGGGCGTATAGGCATAATCCGGGCAGGCAGCGGTGGTTGGCAGGCCCGCGACATCGATATTGTCCTTGACGGCAAAAGGAATGCCCCAGAGCGGCTTTGTCTCCGGCGAAAAAGCGCCGAGCGCCTGGGCCTGATCCAGCAGGCTCGCTTTGTCGGCAAGCTCAAGGAAGATGCCGGGATCGTTGATGGCGGCGATGCGGGAAAATACCTCTTCGATCATCTCCTGTGGTGTCCAGCCAGAGGCATAGGCGGCGTGAAGCGATGCAATATCAAAAGCTTGAGAAAATGCCATGGATCAATTTTCCAATAGTGTTACGGGGCGATCCCATTGGATCAGGACGGTGCAGCCATCAATGCTCCACACGGAATGTTCGGTGCCTGCCGCATTGACGATATAGGAGCCGGTGCCATAGGTGCCGGTCTCGTCGGACTGGCTGCCTTCCAGCACCAGAATGGTTTCCAGCCCTTCGTGGCGGTGGCGGGGAACCGAGGCTCCGGCCTGATAGGCGAGAAGGGCGACGCCGGGCTGGTCGCCCTCAAAACGGCGGATCCAGTGAATGGTCACACCGTCGCGGAACGCCTCATAGGGCAGGCTTTTCCAGCCACCTGAAAGCATGTTGTCACGGGTCGTTTCAGCCATGGGCAAGCGCCTCCAGAAAGGGGTCGAGATGGGCGGTCCAGCCGACAATGCCGCCCTGGGCGCGGATCATCTCCAGGGTTGATTGCTTGAAGGCCGGAAAATAGCTGGCGGTGGCTTCTTCAATCAGCAGGCAGTCATAGCCCCGGTCATTGGCTTCGCGCATCGTGGTCTGCACGCAGACCTCGGTGGTGACACCGGCAAAGATCAACTGGGTAATGCCGCGCGCTGTAAGCTCTTCACCGAGAGTGGTAGCATAGAACGCACCCTTGCCGGGCTTTTCGATCACCAACTCGCCGTCAACAGGCGCTAGCTCCGGCAGAATGCCGGTGCCGTATTCCCCTGAAATCAGGATGCGGCCCATCGGTCCGGGATCACCGATCCGCAGGGTAGGATTGCCGCGATTGCGCTTGGCATCCGGCAGGTCGGAGAGATCGGGCCTGTGGCATTCCATCGTGTGGATCACGGTAAGACCGTGGGCGCGGGCCGCCTCCAGCAAGCGTTTCACATCCGGCACGATGGCGCTGACGAGGCTGACATCATTGCCAAGTGTTTCGCCAAAGCCGCCCGGCTCGGTGAAATCGCGCTGCATGTCGATAACAATAAGCGCCGCCTGGTCCAGCTTCAAAGGGAAGGCGAAGGGTTGGGCCTTGATATCCACCATCATGCATGTCCTGCCATATGGGCGCCGATCACGGCAATGTCGGCGCCGCGCGCCGGGGTCTCGTAAACCAGCCTGCCATCCGACATCACGACAATGCGGTCGGACATCTCCATCAACTCGTCCAGATCCTCGGAGAACAGCAGCACGGCGCTGCCATTGTTGCGCGCCTTCATTATCCGGGCGCGGATTTCGGCGACGGCGGAAAAATCCAGACCAAAGCATGGATTGGAGACAACCAGTAGATCGACATCGCCGGTTAGCTCCCGCGCCAGCACGGCGCGCTGCACATTGCCGCCCGACAGTGAGGCAATCGGCGAGGCGGGAGAGGCTGTCTTGACCTTGAAATCGGCAATCAGCCGCCCGGCTGTCTCGCGCATCGCCTTGGCATTCAACCAGAACCGGGTTTTTCCCTTGGCATCCACATCGAAATCCCGAAAACTCAAGTTCTCAGCCACCGACATTCTCGGCGCACAGGCATTCAGCAGCGGTTCTTCGGGGATGAAGCGAACATTGGCGGCCCGCGTTTCCTGACGGGTAGCCGTATAGGGCCGGTCCTTGACGGTGATGTCGCCCGCCTCGGCAGGCCGTTGCCCGGCCAGCACTTCGGCCAATTCCTTCTGGCCATTGCCGGAAATGCCGGCAATCCCGACGATTTCGCCAGCTCTGACCTTGAGATCATCGACCTCGATGCTCTTCAAACCACTGCGATCACGGGTTTTCATACCCCGGATCGACAGGATGGAAGGGCTTGCTTCCACGACCGGCAAGCGGCTGTCCAGCTCGGCCAGTTTGACATCGCCGATCATCATCGCCGCCATCTCCTGCGTCGTCAGGTCTGCTGTGCGGCCTGAGCCGACCAGCTTGCCACGCCGCAGCACCGACACGGCATCGGCGAATTTGCGCACCTCGTGGAATTTGTGGGAAATCATCAGCACGGTCAGCGCGCCGCGCTCGGTCATGCTCCGCACCAGGCCCAGCATGTCATCCGCCTCGGCGGGGGTCAGCACCGATGTCGGCTCGTCGAGGATCAGGAACCGGCGTCCGAGATAGAGCTGTTTGATGATTTCCAGCTTCTGCTTTTCGCCCGCCGACAGTTCCCGCACCGGGCGCTCCAGCGGGATCTGGAAGGGCATGGTCGCCATGAAATCGTTGAGCGCTTGGCGCTCTCGCCGCCAGTTGATCATCGCAGGCACGGCATTGCGGCTGATGACCAGATTTTCCGCGCCGGTCAGTGACGGCACGAGCGTGAAATGCTGGTAGACCATGCCAAGCCCTAGCGCTGCCGCATCGCGGGGCGAGGCGATCTCCACTTCCCGGTCCTCGACCAGCAATTGGCCTGAGGTCTGGCGGTAAAAGCCCATGATGCACTTGACCAGCGTCGATTTGCCCGCGCCGTTTTCTCCCAGCAGGGCGTGAAACGAACCGGCCTGCACCTTGATGGAGACGGCATCGAGGGCGGTGAAGCTGCCGAACCGCATGGTCATGGCGGCGGTCTCGATGCAGATGGCACTTCCGCTGGGCTTCATATCACATCCTCCCGCTCGACAATAATTGCCACCGGCCCGCCGCCGGGCGGTCCCTGATGTTCGGCTCCACCAGACACATACAGGTCCGTTTCGCCGAACACGCCAGCCAGCACGCCGCCGACAAAGGCGCGGGCATGGCGGGTGCCGGAAATGTCGCTATCCTCAAGCATGGTGTGGCGCTTGCCCCGCACGGTGCCGCGCGGATCGGGTTCGGCCTTGGCCAGCACGGCGCTCAGTTTTCCAAGCGGCATGTCGGACCAGGCGGCCCGCACGCTCGGCGCATCCATGGCGTCGAACATCACCGTATGCGTCATGGCAAATGGCCCGCTCCAATGATCGCTCATGCCGAGAACGATGATTTCGTGATCGGTCAGTTCAACACCAGCCGAGGTGGAGGCGCGGGCGGAATAGAGGTCCAGCGTGCGGCAGATGTCGGTGTCCTTGATGTCGTCCATGTCAAGTTCGCCCAACGCCACGGCGACGCCAAGCGCCGAGGCACCACGTGAATAACCCATGGATTTCAGCGTCTCGGCAATAACCGTGCGTTTGCCACGCGCCTGGGCTTCCGCTACGCGCGCCGAGGTTAGCAGCGGGCATTTGATCTGAACGAAATGCACGTCCGCCGGATCGTCGATCCCGGCATCAGCCATGGCGGCACGTACGCCCTGGGCGACCAGATCCACCTGTTCCTTGCGGCCCAGATGTTCTGGCAGAAGCGAGGCGGTGCGGGCAACGCCGATGGCGAGCGAGCGGTTGGGCGCTGCCTCCACCCGTTCACGGGCAAAAATCGTCCAATGGGGCGACAGCGCCCCTTCCGTGCCGCCGGACATGACGATGGAAACGCCTGTTACACAGAGGCGGGCAAACAGCTGCTCGAATGTGGCTGTGGCAAAACCACGGGTGAAATCATTGACGCAGCCATTGCCTTCGGTCTTGCCCAGCACCGCGACGATGCTGTGCGGATTGAGGCCGCTGCCAATCAGCGCTTCAACGCCGGATATGTCATCCGGGGCAGAGGCGGCAACGCGGTAAACCGAGGCGCGGAAACATGTGGTCACGGTAGGGCCTCAATCAGGTCTTTCGAATTGGAGACCGCGCCGAACACGCCGCCCTGCATTTTCACCATCTTGATGGCGGCGAGGTGATTGCCGTAATCAGTTGCGCCGCAGCAATCTTCCAGCAGCAGGCATTCAAAGCCCCGGTCATTGGCCTCGCGCATCGTGGTGTGCACACAGACATCGGTGGTGATGCCGGTGAGGATGATATTCTGGATGTGCTTCTGATTGAGGATCAGTTCGAGATCGGTGGCGCAGAAAGAGCCCTTGCCGGGCTTGTCGATAATGGTTTCACCGTCCAGCGGAGCCAGTTCCTCGATAATGTTCCAGCCCGGCTCGCCACGCACCAGAATACGGCCGCAGGGGCCGGGATCGCCGATGCCGGACTTGATGCGTTGCGAGCGCCAGCGCTTGTTGGCGGGCAGGTCGGCGAGGTCAGGGCGATGGCCTTCGCGGGTGTGGATGATGTGGTAGCCCTTGGCCCGCATCGCTGCCAGCACTGCCTTGATCGGCTCGATCGGTGCGCGCACCAGCGACAGGTCATAACCCATGTGATCGACATAGCCGCCGGGGCCGCAGAAATCGGTCTGCATGTCGATGATGATGAGCGCGGTATTATCCGGCCGCCAATCGCCATTATAGGGCCAGGGATAGGGATCGGCGGCAAGCGTGTGAAATTTTGTCTCTGTGGACATATCCATGATGGCTCCTATTCGGCGGCGGATTTGGCAGGCTTGCCGTAGAGGCGGGTGGGTTTTTCAAAGCCGCAGGCTGTGCCGTCGGTGATCTTCACCTCGACTTCCCAGGGCAGGCGATAGCGGCCTGCTGCCAGGTCGTGCATGTAAGTGTAGGGCGCATCCTGCGCGCCGCCAGCGACTGCCACATAGCCGCGATGGCCCAGCTGGTAGATGTTGTTTTCCACACCCCAGCCCAGCCGCGCCTCACGCACCAGATCGGGCCGGACCTCGGCGGTAATGATCTCGTTGACACGGCCTGATGTGCCGTGGGCGATGATCGAGCCGTCGAAATTGCAGATCATCCCTTCGCCCATGCTGTCGAATGTGCCGTCCGAACCGCACATGCAGACATTGGCTGTGACCATCAGATTGCAGAAAGCGTTGGACTGGTTGGTGAAGCGCCAGGATTCGCGGATCGGTGCGGTATAGCCTGCCGTGCGGATCATGATTTCGGCGCCCTTATAGGCGCATTCCCTCGCCATTTCGGGGAACATGCCGTCGTGGCAGATGATCAGCGCCAGCTTGGCACCCTTCGGCCCGTCGATGACGGGAATGCCGAGATCGCCCGGCTCCCATGGCTCGACTGGCACCCACGGATGCATCTTGCGGTAATAGAGCTTCAGCGCGCCGGTATCGTCGATGATAATGCCGGAATTATAGGGCATGCCGCCGGGATTATATTCCATGATCGAGAAACAGCCCCAAATGCGGTTCTGTTTGCAGGCAGCCTTGAAGGCGGCCACTTCCGGCCCATCCATCCGGCACATAATATCAGGGTTGATATCCATCGAAAGGCCGTGCAGGGCATATTCGGGAAATACCACCAGATCCATGCCCGGTTGGTTGCGCCGGGCTTTGGCCACGAGATCGACGATCACCTGGGTCTGGCGGGCCAGATCCTGCGGTGTCACGGTGACGGGAAGTTGTAGCTGCACGAGTCCAATGCCGACGCCGTGTTCCGATTTGTTCAATCCGCCCAATCCGTTCATGGGAACCTCCTGTGCTTTATTTCGTCAAGGAAAGCGCCGCCGGAGCGCCGGACAGCGCCCGTGTCGGTGACGATGTGATGATGAGAATGATCAGGGTCAGCACATAGGGTGCGGCGTAAAACAGATAATAGCCCTCGCTAACGCCGACGGATTGCAGCGCCGGGCCGAGCGCACCAGCCCCGCCAAACAGCAGGGACGCCAGCACGCAACCGAGGGGGTTCCAGCGGGCGAAAATCACCAGCGCCACGGCCATCAGGCCTTGGCCAGACGAAATCCGCTCGTTCCAGGAGCCGGGATAAAACAGCGACAGATAGGCACCACCCACCGCCGCCAACGCCCCGCCTGCCATGGTTGCCAGCAGGCGCACGGTGTCCGGGTTGATGCCCATGGCACGCGCCGCATCCGAACTGTCGCCGACCACCCGCAGGATCAGGCCGATCCGGGTATTCTTCAGCGCCCACCAGAGCACAAGTGCTAGCACAAGGCCGATGACGAACAGGATGTTGATGGTCAAAGCCGCCTGGATCTGTGGGAGGTGTGACCAGAAGCCGAGGGAAATGACCGGCAGTTTCGGCGCGACCGGCTGGATGAACGGCTTGCCGAAGAAGAAGGCGAGGCCCAGCCCGAACTGCATCATCGCAATGCCGATGGCGATATCGTTGACCTTCGGAAATTTGCAGATAAAGCCATGCAGCAGGCCAAACAGCGATCCGGCCACCATGGCAGCCGCGACGCCAGCCCAGGGCGAACCGGTCATGACCGCCACGGCATAGGCGGCCATGGCACCGAACACCAATGTGCCTTCAAGACCGAGATTGATGCGGCCTGATCGTTCCGTCAGGGTTTCGCCGAGGCTGACGAAGATGAAGGGGGTGGAGACCCGGATGGCTCCCGCCAATATCGCCAGCGGCACGCCCCAGAGGCCAAGTGCGCTATCGTCCATCATTGGGCTCCTTTCGCGGCGTCCGGCTGTTTCCAAAGCTCAGGATTAAAGACGCGGAACCGGCCATACAGCGTTTCGCAAAACAGGATGACCACGAACAGCGTGCCTTGAAGCACCAGCACGGTGGCATCCGGCAGACCCATGCGGCGCTGGATCAAGCCGCCGGACGCGGTGATGCCGCCGAGGAAGATCGCGACGGGAATGATCGCCAGCGGATTTTGCCGGGCGAGGAAGGCGACGAGAATGCCGGTATAGCCATAGCCAGCCACCAGCGCACCATTGGCGCTGCCTTGCACGGCGGCAACTTCGATCATCCCGGCAAGGCCTGCAAAACCACCGGCCAGCGCGGTGAAGCCGACGATCAACCGCCCAACCGGAAGCCCCTGGATCTGGGCGGCGCGCATATTGCCGCCCGCGATCCGGGCCGCAAAACCGATGCTGGTCCATTCGATCACGATATAGGAGAGAATGCAGGCGATGACGCCGACGGCCAGGCCCCAATGCACGTCCATGCCGGGGATTTTGCCGATCATGTCGGCGGCGGGCAGGGGCAGGGTCGAGGGCTTGTTGAGGCTGGCCGGATCGCGCAGCGGCCCTTCGATCAGGTGGTTCATCAGCGCGATGGCGATATAGGCCAGCAGCAGCGAGGATATGGTTTCATTGACGCCGCGATAATGTTTCAGCGCTCCGGCAAAGCCGATCCACACACCGCCCGCCAGCATGGCGCAAAGCCCCATGATCAGCCAAAGAGCAGGGGGACTAAAGCCCGGAGCCAGCGGAACGGCGATGGCCGCCGCCGCCAGGCCGCCCAGCACCAGCGCGCCCTCCGCGCCAATGATTGTCAGTCCGAGGCGCGCCGGAAGTGCCACGCAGAGTGCGGTCAGCAGCAGCGGGGCTGCCCGGCTAAGGGCATTTTGCAGTGAAAACCACGAGCCGAAGCCGCCCGCAAACATCAGCTGGAACAGTTGCAGCGGCGATTTGCCGATGGCGATAATGAACAGGCTGAACAGGCCAAGCCCCATCAGCACGGCCAGCAAAGTGATGGCCACCGGCTCGGCGCGGCGGGCCAGCCATTCCACCACCGGACGCAGCGCGTGACGCCCCGCAGACTTGGGTTGCAAGCCATGCGGCTGGGGTGTCCGGCTCTCAGGTGTCGTGGTCATGGCCCGCGCCTCCATTGGTTCAGCCCATCGACCCCATGACGCCTTCGACCAGGTAGTTCATGCTTTCCAGCTCGATGGCGTCTTCGGCATAGTCCTTGCCCAAGGGGATGACGGTATTGCCCTTGTTGTCCTTCTGGCCGCCCTTGAACACGGAGAAACCGCCTGCCTTCATGGTGGCAAGCGTGGCTTCAAACTTGGTGCGGGCCTCAGGGGAGACGCCGGGGCCAAGCGGGCTCATCTTGACGAAACCGTCCTTCAACCCGCCGCGCACGAAATTGCCGAGCTTTTCACCAGCCTGCGCCTTCTTGACGAAATCGGTATAGACATTGCCCCAGGCCCATTCTGCGCCCGTCAGGTATTTCTCAGGGGCCAGCGGGCTCTGGTTGGCATGGTAGCCGCAGACGAAAGCGCCGCGACCAGCGGCGGTCTGCACCACGACCTTCGGGCTATCGACATGGCAGGTGATGACATCGACGCCCTGATCGACCAGCGCATTGGTGGCTTCGGCCTCCTTGACGGCCAGCGACCATTCGCCCGTGAAAATCACCTGGCAGGTGATGGACGGATCGACGGAGCGGGCACCGAGCAGGAAGGCATTGATATTCTGTACCACCTGCGGAATGGGCTTGGCGGCGACGAAGCCGATCTTCTTCGACTTGGTGGCATAGGCGGCGGCAATGCCGTTCAGATATTGGCCCTGGAAGATGTAGCCGAAATAGGAGCCGGTATTGTCTGGGTTCTTGCCCTTTTGCCAGAGGCCGCCGCAATGGCGAAATTGAACGTCAGGATATTTCTGCGCGACCGCCAGCATATGGGGGTCGAAATAGCCGAAAGAGGTCGGAAACAGCAGGCTGGCACCATCCAGATTGATCATCGATTCCATGGTCTTCTGGACATCGACGGTTTCAGGTACGTTTTCTTCCTCGACGACAGTTACGCCGGACAAGGCCTTGACCACGGCAGCGCCCTCGGCATGGGCCTGGTTATAGCCATAATCATCCTTCGGCCCGACATAGATGAAGCCGACGGTGAGATCGGCAGCCTGGGCGGAACGCAGCATGCCGGGAGCAGCGATGGTGGCAGCGACACCCAGGGCGGAGGTTTGCAGGAAATGACGGCGGGTAAAGGAAGGCGATCTGGTCATCGATAGGTTCCCCTGTTTGATCCGGCTCTCGTCCGGTGCGGATGATTTGAGAAAGTGTATGCAATCACCATGCCAGATCTGAAGGCTATGCTTGAAAGGAGTTTCTTGGCGGTCTCTGGTTGCTGCCAGTGCATCTGTATGCACTTTTAAAATTCAGATGAATATTTTTTGAGCGCGACTATTAAATTTGCTAAATCCTTCAGGGAAAAGCTCCTGATCTCGCACGAAAGTTGTGTATTTTTGTGAAAATCGTGCTTTGATATCAGTAGGGCAGTGGGTTAACCTGCCAAAACAAGTGATTTTTAAAACTGCATACAGACGATAATAAGACTGGGAAATCTCAATGAATCAGCCGAGGGTGCGCGAACTTGTTCGTGCCGGCAACACGGTCGAACAGCTGGTGCGCGCCATTGCCGACCTGATTATCGTCGGTGATTTGCAGCCGGATGATAAACTGGATGAAGGATCGCTTGCCGCCCGCTTTGAGGTGTCACGCACGCCGGTGCGCGAGGCGCTTCGACAATTGTGCGCCATGGGTCTGGTGGAGCGCAAGCCGAACAAGAGCGCTGTTGTCACCAACGTCACCGGCGGGTTTCTGACCTCGATGTTCGAGGCGATGGCGGAGCTTGAAGGGATGTGCGCCAGACTTGCAGCAGAGCGCATGACGCTGGAGGAGCGCCGGTTGCTGGAGCGGATGCATCGCGATTCAATCCGCATCGTCCAAGCGGGGCAGACGGAGGATTATTCCGCCTATAATATCGAGTTTCACAACCGGATCTATCAGGGCGCCCATAACCAGCATATTCTGGAACTGGTGACGCAAACCCGGTCGCGGCTGGCACCGTTTCGCCGCGCCCAGTTTCGCTTGACGGGCCGCTTGTCTCTGTCTTTCCAGGAACATGAAGCCATCGTCAATGCCATCCTGCGCGGTGAAAAGACTGCCGCTGCCGAAGCGGCCTATCGCCATGTCGAAATTGTCGGCGATGCCAGCAGCACATTGACCCAGCATACGGTTGGCAGGGATTGAGGTCTCGAAATCCAGGCCTCACGGATTGATGCGGTAGGTCCTCACCAGTTCCGGGTCCTGTTGCAGCGTATCGAGCCAGGTCGGGTCGAGTTTCGGCACCGAGGAAAACAGCAGTTTCGAATAGGGATGCTGCGGGGCGGTAAGCTGTTGCGGCGAGATCTGCTCGACCTTCTTGCCCGCATACATCACTACGATCTCGTCGCAGATCGCTTCCACCACCGAAAGATCGTGGCTGATGAAAATGTAGGACAGGCCAAGTTCGCGCTGCAATTCCTTCAAAAGCGCGATGACGGCGGCGGCGACCACGGTGTCGAGCGCAGAGGTGATTTCATCGCACAGAATCAGCTTTGGTTCCGCTGCCAGCGCCCGGGCGAAATTGATCCGCTGTTTCTGGCCGCCAGACAGTTCCGAGGGGCGGCGCTGGCGCAGCGATTGCGGCAGATGCACCATGTCGAGCAATTGGTTGATGCGGGCATCGCGCGCCTTGCCCTTCATTCCATGGTAAAAGGTCAGCGGACGGCCGAGGATGTCCTCGATGGATTTGGCTGGGTTCAGCGCCGTATCGGCGGATTGGAAGACGATCTGCATTTCACGTAGCTGGTCGCGGGTGCGGTCGCGGGCATGACGGCCCAGTTCGCGGCCATTGAAAATGATATGGCCTGCCGCCAATGGCAGGAGCCCGGCAATGCTGCGCGCTAACGTGGATTTACCGCAACCGGATTCGCCGATAATGCCGAGGTTGCGGCCATTACGCACCGTCAGGCTGACGGACTGCACCGCCTGAACGAGTGGCAGGCCATCCGCTTGCAGATCACCATAGCCAGCAATCAGGTTTTCGATTTCCAGCAGGGGCTTGAGGCTCTTGTCTTCGGCAAGCGGTGTTGTGCGGGGCTTCGGTTCAAAGGCAGACAGAAGTTCACGGGTATAAGGATGTTGCGCATGCGCCAGCAGCTCGGCGGTGGTGCCGGTTTCCTGCACTTCGCCACCCTTGAGCACGACGATCCGGTCGGCAATCTGGGCGACGACGGCCAGATCATGGGAAACATAGACCCCGGAAATGCCGTCCTTGCGCATCACTGACTTGAAGGCGCGCAGCACTTCGATCTGCGTCGTCACGTCAAGCGCCGTGGTCGGCTCGTCGAAAATCACCAGTTTCGGGTCTCCTATCAGCGCCATGGCCGCTGACAGGCGTTGTAACTGGCCGCCGGAGACCTGATGCGGATAGCGTGTGCCAATCGTTTCGGGATTGGGGAGGGACAGCGCCCGAAACAGCGCCACGGCGCGGGTGCGGGCTTCATCCTTCGACATCAGGTCGTGAATGCGGGTGACCTCGATCACCTGATCCATGATGCGGATGGCCGGATTGAAAGCCGCCGCCGCCGATTGCGGCACATAAGCGACATCGGTTCCGCGAATACCGGCGCGATCACGCTCGGAAAGTGCGGCCATATCCTTGCCCGCGACACTGATCGTGCCGCCGGTTATACGGCATCCGGGGCGGGTATGGCCCATCAAGGTCAAGGCGATGGTGGTTTTTCCAGAGCCGCTCTCGCCGATCAAGGCAACGATTTCACCCTGCGGTATGTCCAGGCTGATGCCCTTGATAATCTCGACCTTGCGGCCGGAATCGGTGGTGGCCTGGACCTTCAGGTCGCGGATTTCCACGAGGTTTGCCATCATGCACTCCTGTCGCGGATCTTGCGGGGAAGATTATCGATCAGCATGTTGACGCTGATCGTCAGGCTGGCAATCGCCAGCGACGGGAAAATCACCGCTGGTGCCGCAAAGGGCAGGCCGCCGATATTTTCACGCACCAATGCGCCCCAATCGGCATTGGGCGGCTGGACACCGAGGCCCAGAAACGAAAGCCCCGAGAGTAGCAAAACGATGAAGACAAAGCGCAGCCCAAAATCCGCCAGCACCGGTCCGGTAATATTCGGCAGGATTTCAGAGCGGATGATGTAGAAAATAGTCTCGCCCCGGATGCGTGCGACGCTGATGAAATCCATGGCATTGATGTTGACGGCAAGCGCCCGGGCAAATCGATAGGCGCCGGGCGTGTAGATCACCGACAGGGTGATGACCAGAACCGGGATCGACGATCCGACGGCAGCGACCACCACCAGACCGAAAAGCTTGCTGGGAATGGAGTTCATCGCATCGAGAAAGCGGCTGAGCACGGTATCGATCCAGCCACCGGCGACGGCGGCGATCATGCCAAGCACAACGCCGGAAAAACAGGCGATAGTGACGGCGGCCAGCGAAATGCCGACCGTGTAGCGCGCACCCATGATGATACGCGACAGCATGTCCCGACCGAGATAGTCGGAGCCCAGCCAGAGCGTGTTGCTCATCGGCCCGAAATAGTCGAAATCGACGATCTCACCGACTGGATGGGGAATGAGCAGGGGCGCGAAGATCGCCACCAATGCCCAGGCAGCAATAACGGTGAGACCGGCAATGCCAACGGCGTTGATGCGATAGCCGAATGACCGATGTCTGCGGACGACTGGTGCTGTTGATGGCGTGCCGTTCAGTTGCGTCATAGTCATCGCAGCCTCGGATTGGAGAGAATGGAAACGATATCGGCAATGGTGATCAACACGAGATAGCCGACGCAGAAGATCATCGCGCAGCTCTGGATCAGCGGCAGGTCACGGGTGGCGACGGCATCGACCATCAGCTTGGCAATGCCGGGATAGTTGAAGATCGTCTCGACGATAATGACCCCGCCGATCAGATAGGACAGTGATAGCGCCATGGCATTGACGATTGGCCCCAGCGCATTGGGCAGCGCATGGCGCAGCACGATGCGGCGGCGTGAGGCGCCTTTCAGCAACGCCATTTCCACATAGGGCGTATCGAGGGTTTCGATCACAGCTGCCCGGGTCATGCGGATCATCTGGGCTGAAACGCCGAAGGTCAGGGTGATGACGGGCATGGCATAGACGCGCACCAGGCCAGCAAATGTGTGAACCTCATTGGCAAAGGACAGCGCTGGCAGCCATTTCAGATAGACCGCAAACAGCAGAACGGCAGAGGTGGCAATCATGAATTCCGGCACGGAAATCACCCCAATGGTCACCACGGTGACGCAGCGGTCATAGAGAGAGCCGCGCAGCATGGCCGAGGTAATACCCAGCGTCAGTGCGATGGGAACAGCCAGGAGGGCGGTAATGCCGGCAAGCTTCATGGAATTGACCAGACGGCCGGAAATCAGCTCAGCAATCGGCATGTTATTGGCATAGGACGTGCCGAGATCGCCTTGCAACAAGCCCGTTGCCCAACGCAGGAAACGCAAGATTGCGGGATCGTTGAGATGCATGGCCCGACGCAGGCCCTCGACGGCTTCCGGTGTCGCGGCCTGACCGAGCAGCATGGTCGCCGTATCGCCTGGCAAGAGCGCAGTCGCCATGAAAACGGCCAGCGACACGATGATCAAGGTGATCAGGGCGATCATCAGCCTGTTGACAACAAGGGAAAAGGCTCGGGCGTTCACGCACATGCTCCAGCTGGGTTAGGGCGATCAATCTTCGGCAATCGCTTCGGGTAATCGGAATGCGGATGACCGTGATAGTGTGCCGCCAGGCTGGCAAACGGTTTTGCCGCGATGCGCTGGATAAAGCACGCATCGATCCAAAGCCATTTGCCAAGGCCCGCTCGTAGAAGGTCTGCCGAATTGGTATCAGGCTTCCAGCCAGACATATTCGGCGAAGGCATAACCCATCATGCCACCCAGCGGGCTGGGTTCAAGCCCTTTCAGCTTGGCGGTGATGGCATCGACATTGGAAAGATAGGCGGGAATAACCGTCCCTGCTTCCTCTGCGATCATCACCTGCATTTCGCCATAGATTTCCTTGCGCTTGGCCTGATCGAGAAGGCCACGAGCTTCGAGCAGCATCTTGTCGAATTTCGGCGACTTATACTGGCTTTCGTTCCACGGAGCATCGGAAGAATAGAGCAGCGAGAACAGGATATCTGGTGTTGGACGTGGGTTGATATTGCCGAAATGGACCGGTGCCTTCAACCAGTATTTGTCCCAATAACCATCGGAGGGTACGCGCTGGACATCGAGCTTCATGCCGATTTCTGCCGCCGATGCCTGGATAATCATCGCCATGTCTATCGAAGAGCTTGCGGCTTCTGATGCGATAACCGGGATGGACTGGCCAAGCACGCCCGCCTTCTGGAAGTGGAATTTTGCCTTGTCGGGATCGAAGGCCTTCGGCTTCAGGTCGGCATTATGATAGAAGCTGGCAGACGACAGCGGCTGGTCGTTGCCGACTTCGCCCAGCCCACGCAATGCGGATTTGACGATCTGCTCCCTGTTAACGATCAGCTTCATGCCGTCGATGAAGTCTTTCTTATTGCCCGGCGCCATGTCCATGCGCATGTTGAGATTGGTGTAATTGCCCGATGTCGTCTTCGACAGCACGAAGCCGTCCTGGGTATCGACCAGACGCATGGAGCGCGGATTGATGGAGGCGGCCAGTTGGATGTCACCCGACAGGAGCGCGTTGACACGGGCATTGTCCTCGCTGATGGCGAAAAATTCGAAACTGTCGACATTCGGGCCGCCAGCTTTCCAGTAATTGCCATTGCGCTTCATGATCGAGCGGACGCCGGGCTCGAATTTTTCGAGAACGAAGGCACCGGTGCCATTGCCCTTGGAGAAATCCTTGGTGCCATCGGCAACGATCATGAACTGATGGATGGCGAGAATGGACGGCATGTCAGCATTGGCATGCGCCAGGGAGATTTCCACGGTCTGCTTGTCGACGGCCTTGATGCCGGTCATCTGGGCGGCGATCTTGGCAACCTTGGAGCCGGTGGCCGGGTCGAGATGGCGCTTCAGCGAATAGACCACGTCGTCTGCGGTCAGCGTCTTACCGTCGTGGAAGGTCACGCCGCTTTTCAGCTTGATGGTCCAGACCTGAGCGTCCTTACTTTCAACCGATTCTGCCAGCTCCATCTGTGGGGCGCCGGACTTGTCGAGAATGGTCAAACGGTTATAGAGCGCGCAGCAGCGCACATAGTCGGTGGAAAGCGAGGCCTTGGCCGGGTCCAGCGTATCGGCATTGGAGGCAGAGTAGCCGGCGGCTTTCAAAGATCCGCCCTTGACCGGCGTTGCGGCCAGCGCGCTTGAGGCGCGGCCCATGATGGAGCCGGCGGCGGTGAGGGCAACGCCACCAGCCAGCATCATCTGCATCAGTTCGCGGCGGGTGGCACCACGGCGAATGGCGTTTTCCACCATGGCATCGTCAGCGCCGGTCCAGTTTGTCGTCTGCTTGTCTGTCATGACATTCCCCTTATTGTTGTTGACTGTGTTGCGTGCCTTTTGGTGGCACGTCATCGTATGCTGATTTTATCGAGTGTTGCCTTCAGGCGGCGCGATCCAACTCTACAGCCTCGGTAAGTCCCGCCATGGAGGTGAAGTGAAAATCGGGTTTCACAAATGTTTCCGGCTCGATCGTGCCGCCATAGCCTTTTTGGGCATGGCGTCGCTCGATCCAGCAATTGGTTAAGCCGAGCTGCCGTGAAATGCCGATGTCGTGATACTGGCTTTGTGCCACATGCAGGATATCGGCGCGGCTATTGCCTTCCTTTTCAACGAAAGCGAAAACAGTTTCGAAAAACGCCGGATCAGGCTTTTCCGTCGCTGTGTCGTCGGTGGTGAAGGCGGCATGAAAGGGCTCGCCCAAGGCTTCATCGAAATACGCAAAGGCCCAGCGTTGCGCATTGGTCATGGCAATCAGCCGGTAGCGGGTTTTCAACTTCGCCAGCGCAGCAACGCTATCGGCAAAGGGCTTCCAATCGGTGACGGAGCTACGCAGACGCTCGCCAAAGGCAGCGTCTGCCGGCAGGCCGAGGGCGGGGGCGATCTTTAGGTAGACCCGCGCGAGATCGTCGGGAAAAAGCAAGGCTTCATCGTCATAGCGGGCCGCACGATAGAGCGAAAGAGCTTGTTCTCCATCCATCGTCACACCTGTCTCTGCGGCAATCTCAGCGAGGCAATCGGTAATGCCGCTCTCAAAATCAATGAGCGTGCCGACCACGTCGAAGGTGAGATATTTGAAATCCGCAAAGGCCTTTGCCATCATTGCATCCTCTGGCTTGTCCATCTTCATGCATCAGGCTCGGCAAATGCCGTTCCTGTCACTCACGATCCCTTGGTTTCCTCGCTTAACTTTTATTTTTATCTTGAATGCGCCCTGGCATTTTCTACTGAGGCGCACCCGAAGTATTACAGGAGCTACGGGCTGTTTCTTCCCGAATGCCGATCTTAAGACGGCAGAAAATTCTGAATCTGATCGTTCGGCGGTATTTCGCCTGACTGGCTGTGGTCTCAGGCCATGGCAGTGCGAACGTCCGGATCTTCCAGCGTCTGATCCAGCGTCTTTTTGGTGCGCTCGACAATGGCGTCGATTTCGCTTTCCGTGCAGCACAGCGGCGGCGCATAGCCCAGAATGCCATTGGCAAAGGCGCGGATGACAAGGCCATTGTCCCAGGCGCGTTCAAACACCCGGGTGGCGGGGGCAGCAGCGGCTGGCAGAGGGGTTTTCTTATCCTTGTCCACCACCATTTCAATGGCGGCCAGCATGCCACGACCGCGCACATCGCCCACCAGCGGGTGGTCTTTCAGGCTTTCCAAGCCCGCAATCAAACGTGCGCCCATTTTGCGGCCGTTGTCCAGCAAGCCGTCTTCGTAAAGCTTCAGCACGGCAAGGCCAACAGCGGCACTGACCGGATGGGCCGAATAGGTATAGCCATGGCCAATGGCGGCTGATCCGGCACCATCGGCAATGGTGTTGTAGATTGTATCGGACAGGAACACCGCACCCATCGGCACATAGCCAGAGGTGAGGCCCTTGGCGGTGGTCATCAGATCCGGCACCACGCCATCATCGGCACAGGCAAACAACGGCCCGGTGCGGCCAAAGCCGGTGATGACTTCATCGGCCACGAACAGAATGTCCAGCTCGGTGCAGACATCGCGCATGGCTTTTAGCCAGCCATCTGGCGGAACAATCACGCCGCCGGAGCCTTGAATTGGCTCCACATAAAAAGCGGCCACACGCTCTGCACCCAGTTCCTCAACCTTTGCCCGCAAGGCGGCAACCGATGAAGCGATAATAGCGGCGGGATCATTGCCGACCGGGTTGCGATAGGCGTAGTGCGACGGAATTTTATGCTGCCAGTCAAATGGCAGGCCGAACCCGGCGTGGAACAGCGGCAGAGCCGTCAGGCCTGCGCCGACCGTGGATGAGCCATGATAGCCCTGTTCCACCGAGATGAACTGGTCCTTCTGCGGTGTGCCTTTGCAATGGTAGTAATAACGGATGAAGCGGATGGTGCTGTCGATAGCGTCTGAGCCGCCCAGAGTGAAATAGACGTGGTTGAGATCGCCGGGTGCCCGGTCAGCCAGTTCGGCAGCCAGCCGGATGGCGGGTTCCGAGCCGAGGCTGAAATAGCCGGTGGCGTAAGGCAGTTCACGCAACTGCTTGGTTGCTGCCTCGATAATGCTTTCCTGGCCGTAACCGGCATTCACGCACCACAGACCGGCAAAGCCGTCGAGCAGTTGACGTCCGGTGGAATCAGTGACGGTTGCGCCGCTGGCCGATTTCAGAACGCGCACGCCAGCTTTTTCATGGCTGCGATAGGAGGCAACCGGATGCACCAGATGGGCGCGGTCCAACTCAATAAGAGAATTGCTCAACATTATCAGATCTCCAAAAAATCAGCCGAGGGCCTGGCTGGCGAGTGCGTAGGTTTTAACGGAAGCCGATTCATTCGGATCTATCTGTGCCGCATTGCGTCGCATCGGCACGCCGCTGCCCACGTGAACAAGGCCTTGCTGCGTCAACCAAGGCGCAAGGCCTGTTGCAACGGCTGTGTCGACGCGCAGAAATGATCCTGTTCTTGCAGCGAACACAAAGGACAGAAGGGCTTTTGCATCGTCCTGATTGGCCGCCACGACCGGCCCCGCGACTTCACCGCGACCAAAAGGACGCAGGGCGATATAGCCGGTGATGCGGCCAGCATCTCTGAGAATGGCAAACTTGCCGGTTTCCGCGAGCTTGCTCAGCAGACCACTCCGATCCGCGCCAAAGGCAGCCGCATCAAGGGTGGCCAAATCTTGCGCCACGTCCTGATCAGCCCAGGAGATTGCAGAATTGGCGATAGCGCCATCTTCGACAATGCCTTGATGCTGGATAATTTCACCAGCGGCGACAAAGCCAAGCTTTTCGTAGAGGGGCAGGCCATCCTGCGTTGCCACCAGACGGCATTCGCGCCCATCTGCGGCATTTAAGGCCATGTCCATCAATTTGCGGCCAAGCCCGCGACCGCGCATGGAGGCGTCGACGATGACCATGTTGACGGTGGCGCAGGTCTCTGCGTAAAGCGTCGCCATGGCGGTTCCCACCACGCGGTTGCCTTCAAGCGCCACAAAGCCCTTGCTCAAGGACAGCACAAAGGCCCAATCTTCCCGGCGATGTGGCCATTGGGCTTGCTGCGACAGCATAAATGCGCCGTCGATGTGTTCGGGACCAAAAGAAATAATGTCGATCTGGCTTGCCTGCATGGCACTATCCTGAAATCTGTTGGCTTTTTGTTTGAGTTTGTCTTTTCGGGAAAACCGGTGGCCACTTTTCCCAAGGCAAACTCTAGTGCTTCTCAGTGATAGCCCCGCGCGCAAAGAAGATCATCCCGACGATCGCGTGTCCTTGGTATGTTTGGCCGTTCCGACAGATCATTGCCGCATCTTATGCCGTGAGAGTGCATTTCTTCCGTGTGTCTGGACAACGGCTCTTAGGGGTTTGCAAAACTCTCTGCCAAATCCTCCGCTGCAAACGCAACATTGTGCTTTGAGAGGTAGCAATTGCGGTGAATGGGTGGGCTTGGCTCTGCCTATGATGGGGAAACCCGAACGATATGCTTTGCAAGGATCAAGAAACCCATGGCTCCCTTCCGTCCGAAATTCATCACCTTCGATTGCTACGGTACGCTCATCAATTTCCAGATGGCGGAAGCGGCCCGCGATATTTACGGCCCCCAGCTGGATGCTGCCCACATGGATGCGTTTGTGAGGGACTTCTCAGCCTATCGTCTGGATGAGGTGTTGGGCGATTGGAAGCCCTATGCCGATGTGGTCCATAATGCCATTGAACGCACCTGCAAGAGAAACGGCGTAACGTTCCGCGATGAAGACGCCAAGACCGTGTATGAGCGCGTGCCCAGCTGGGGTCCGCACCCGGACGTGCCTGCTGGTCTTGCCAAAGTGGCCAAGGAAATTCCGCTGGTGATTCTATCCAACGCCATGAATTCGCAGATCATGTCCAATGTGGAAAAGCTCGGCGCGCCTTTCCATGCGGTCTATACGGCAGAGCAGGCGCAATCCTACAAGCCGCGCATGAAGGGCTTTGAATATATGTTCGACATGCTCGGCTGCGGACCAGAAGACATTACCCATGTGTCGTCTTCCTTCCGCTATGATCTGATGACGGCCCATGATCTGGGCATCAAGAACAAAGTCTGGGTCAACCGTGGTCACGAGCCAGCCAATCCCTATTATGGCTATCAGGAAATCGCAGGCGTTCACGATCTGCCCGGCGTGTTTGGTCTTTAAGCCATGAAATATCTCTCCTACTGGCACGACACCGCCCCGCAATTTGCCGAGGGCATCACCGGCGCAATTGAAGGCGATTTTGATGTCGCCGTGATTGGCGGCGGCTTTACAGGCCTCGCTGCCGCCCGCCAACTGGCGAAAGCGGGGGCAAAGGTGATCGTGCTGGAGGGGCGGCGCATTGGTTGGGGCGCCTCTGGCCGCAATGGCGGGCACCTCAACAATGGTTTGGCTCACAGCTATCTGGGGGCCAAGGCGGAGCTGGGCAAGGAGAGGGCGATTGCGCTTTACAAAGCGCTCGACAGTTCCATCGATACCATCGAGGCGCTGATTGCCGAGGAAGGCATTGATTGCAATTTCCGCCGTGCCGGAAAGCTGAAACTCGCCTCCAAGCCACAGCATTTCGAGGGGCTTGCCCGCAATTTCGAAGCGCTGCATGCTGAGGTTGATCCCGATACGGCGCTGTTGTCGCCATCGGAGTTAAAAAGTGAGGTTGGCTCACCTTTTTTTGGTGCCATGCTCTCCAAAAAAAGCGCCATGATGCATATGGGCCGCTATGTGGTGGGCCTTGCGAATGCCGCCCACCGCCACGGCGCTCTGATTACTGAGCAGGCCTCTGTCACCTCTGTTGAAAAACAAGGCGACCGCCACCACCTGGCCACTGCGCGGGGCCGCGTGACCGCCAAGGATGTGCTGGTTGCCACCGGGGCCTATACCACGCCCAATTTCAGCTTCTTCCGCCGCCGTATCATTCCGGTCGGCAGCTTTCTGATTGCCACGCGGCCTTTATCAGACATGGAAGTGGCGAGCGTGATGCCGGGCAACCGCACTTGCGTGAACACCATGAACATCGGCAATTACTGGCGTCTTTCACCCGACAATCGGCTGATTTTCGGCGGTCGCGCCCGTTTTTCCGCCACATCCGATCAGCAATCGGACGCCAAAAGCGGCGAAATCCTGCGCCAGTCCCTTGCCGCGATTTTCCCACAGCTTGCCAAGGTCGAGATCGACTATTGCTGGGGCGGTCTGGTGGATATGACCAAGGACCGCTATCCCCGCGCAGGCTATCAGGATGGGATGTGGTATGCCATGGGCTATTCCGGCCACGGTGCTCAGCTTTCCACCCACCTCGGCATGATCATGGCCGATACCATCATGGGCAAGCCTGATGCCAATCCACTGAAAGGCCTCGATTGGCCCGCCGTGCCGGGGCACTTTGGCAAGCCATGGTTTTTGCCGTTGGTGGGCATGTATTATAAGATTCTCGATAGATTTCAGTGAGAAGGGCAGCCTTCAATCGTGCAGGATCATTGGATTTGCGGATGCATGAAAGCTTTGCGCGTCTGCTTGATATGTTTTCCCAAGCCATCGTCTGGCGTCGCGCTTGCGACAAAACGCACGTGTCATGTGTGGCTGTATTATTCTATGGGAGACCGCATTGATGAATCTCTGAAAGGAAATGGCCAATGACGAGCGACTGGGTGGACTGGTTCCCTATCGTCTTCTTTCCGGCAAAGATTATCGTGTTGGGCACGGCCATGTTCTTCGCCATAAAATGGCATCACGATCAGGATAAAGCAGAGAAGAAGAAAAACGAAGCCAACGAAGCGGACGCGCCCGAGGAAAAGAACGGTGACGCCTCAAGCGAGCGCCTGTCGGGTTCAGATTGAACCGGACAGATTCTCGATTTTCTTGTTTTCGTTTTTCTTTTCGGGAAAATGAGTTTCCATTTTTTCCTGAAAAAACTCTCAATGGGCGGTCTAAAGCCCAATCAACACACTCTTGCTCTTGCGATTGGCATGGTAGGCCTCGCGGCCCAAATCCTTGCCAATGCCGGATTGCTTGTAACCGCCTGTGGGTAAAATATGATCCCGTGAGCGGCCATAACGGTTGACCCAAACAGTCCCCGCCTGAAGCGAGCGTGTCAGGCGAAGGGCGCGGGAGAGATCGCGGGTAAACAGGCCTGCACAAAGCCCATAGGTGGGGTGGTCTGCCAAAGCCAGCGCTTCGTCCTCATGCTCAAAAGACTGCATGGTCAAGACGGGGCCGAAAATTTCCTGTGTCACAGCCGGAGAATGCTGATCGACATGGGAGAGCAAGGTTGGCGTATAAAAATACCCATCGCCTTCCATGATGTCGCCACCCGTCAGGCACTCAGCCCCGGCATCAATAGCGGCCTTGACGATGCTGTCGATCCGCTCGCGCTGGCGGTGTGAAATAATCGGCGAATATTGTGTTGTTGCATCCCAGGTTGGGCCTGCCTTCACCGCCTTCATTTTGGCGATGATCGCTTGTGCCAAAGGCTCCATCACACTGCGCTCAACAATCAGGCGTGAGCCAGCAACACAGGCTTGGCCCGCGTTGGAAAGAATGCTGTGGGCAATGGCGGTGGCGGCTTTGTCCAGATCGGCATCGGCAAACACCAGTTGCGGACTTTTGCCGCCCAGTTCCAGTGTCATGGGTTTGACGCCCGTGCGGGCAATATTGCCCATAATCGCCTGACCCGCTCCGGTGGAGCCGGTAAAGCTGACCTTGGCGATATCCGGGTGGCCGGTGATGGCATTGCCAGTGACAGCGCCATCGCCCAGCACGATATTGATCAGCCCCGCCGGAATCCCGGCCCTCAAGGCCAATTGTGCCAGATAGATGCTGGAAAAGGGTGTCATTTCTGATGGTTTTAGTACCACGGCGTTGCCAGCGGCCAGTGCTGGCCCAAGCTTCCAGCCCGCCATGGAAACCGGAAAATTCCATGGCGTGATCGCTCCGACCACGCCATAAGGCTCGCTCATGATCATGCCGAGACTATCACCATCCGTCGGCACCAGCGCATCGCCTTCCTTGTCTGCCATTTCGGCAAAGAAGCGGATTTGCTCTGCGGTCACAGCAATATCCCCGGCAATCAGATGGCCGACCGGACGGGTGGAGGAGAGAGCCTCCAGCTTGGCCAATGTTTCGGCCTCGCGCTCAATCAGGTCTGCCCAGCGTTGGAGCACAATCGTGCGTTCGCGTGGGCGCACGCTGCCCCATTGGCTGGTTTTTAGCGCCTGTTTTGCGGTTTGAACGGCCCGATCCACCATGTCCTCATTGGCAATCGGACACCCCGCATAGGCCTTGCCATCGGATGGGCGGTACATGTCGAGTGCGCCATTGGCAGCCACCAGCGCATCGCCAATGAAATGGCCGATGGGCAGGGCAATAGTGTCTGGATCGAAGCTGAGGGTCATGGTATTTCCTTAGGCAAGCTTGGCTTACGCCATGATGGTGACGTAGATTTTCTTCACCGTTTCAATGGTCTTCCAAACGCCAACAAAGCCCGGCTTCATGATGAAATGATCGCCCGCCTTGTAAATCACCGGCTCGCCGCCTTCAGGCGTAATCTCCACCACGCCCGATAGGATATGGCAGTATTCAAAGCTCTCGCCTTTGATGGATTTGGTCTCGCCGGGGGTGGCTTCCCACACGCCAGTGTGGATCATCTCTCCACGGCAGACATCCTGCGGCCAAGTCTTGAAGGCCGGATCACCAGAGATCAAACGTTCTGGCAGGGCCTTGGATTCTTTCGGGGTGAACGTGGGGTTGGTGTCGATTGTTTTCAAAAGAGACATGGATTGGTCCTTGGTTCAGAGTTTGCAGCAGTGGTCTGCGAGAGCGGTGATCGTGGTCTGGCAGGTGGCCAGTTCATCCATCAGGATATATTCGTTGGGCTTGTGGGCACGGCTGATATCGCCGGGGCCGCAGATGATGGCATCGATACCCGCTTGCTGGAAAAGCCCGGCTTCGGTGCCGTAGCTGACGGCCGCCAGCGGCTCGACGCCTGTGAGCCTGTGCAGAAGCGCGGCAAGGGGTGCGTTTTGGGGGAGTGAGAGTGCGGGGTAGGCACTCATTTCAGCCCATTCCACGCCAAAGCCTTTGTCTTTCAACGCTTCCGCTGTCCGGCGCACCGGCTGCAAAAGCGCTGCGGGATTAACGCCGGAAATAGCGCGGGCCTCAAACTCGGCCTCACAGGTATCAGGAATGATATTGACGGCTTGTCCCCCGCGCACGGTTCCCACTTGCAGCGAGGAATAGGGCGGCTCAAACACCGCTTCAAACGGGCCGCTCGTTAAATCAGAGGCAGCATCGCGGGCAGCAATCAGAACCTCACTCATCGCATGAATCGCATTCAGGCCCAGATCGGGCCGCGATGAATGGCCGGAGTGCCCGGTAATGGTGACGCGGGCCGCAGCCTTGCCTTTGTGGGCGCGGATTGCCCGCATGCCGCTGGGTTCGCCAATAATGGCCCCAAGCGGGCTTTCGCAAAGGCTCGGCAGTTGCGCCAGCATATGCGGCACGCCACGGCACCCGGCCTCTTCATCATAGGAAAAAGCAAGATGGATGGGACGGGCCAGCGGCATGGCGGCAAGCTTTGGCACGCAGGCCAAAGCGCAGGCCAAAAACCCCTTCATGTCGCTGGTGCCGCGGCCAAAAAGCCTGTCGCCCTCGCGTCGCAACTGGAATGGATCGCTCACCCAGCCGCTTTCGCCTGCTGGCACCACATCCATATGGCCTGACAGAATATAGCCGGGCACATGCCTGGGGCCGATGGTGGCAAACAGATTGCTGCGATCGCCCTCCGGCCCGGGAAGCACGCTCACTGCCGCGCCGTGGTTTTGCAGATAGTCA
Organism: Allorhizobium ampelinum S4; assembly: GCF_000016285.1. NCBI lineage: Bacteria > Pseudomonadati > Pseudomonadota > Alphaproteobacteria > Hyphomicrobiales > Rhizobiaceae > Gillisella > Gillisella ampelina. Next base: position 698,801 of record NC_011988.1, read on the forward strand.
CGAATGAAGCTGACGATCTCGCCGTTGGCTGTGCCGACAACGGAAGGGAAGGCCACGAGGCGTTCGAGAATGTCCAAGGGTCGCTCCATCGATCCGGCCTCGCAGTGCGGCGCACTGCTGATAAGACGCAAAGCTCAATGCCTTGGAAAGGCCGAGTGCGTCGGATCTGGAATCTACAAGCCAAGCGGTATTTTTACTGCTGAAAGCAGGGGATATTTGGTGGAATCTTTGGTTCCGGAGGCTAAGGGGAGCGGATTATACCGACGCCACCGAGACAGATGGATCAGGCCTTCCCAGGCTGTTTATGGAATGTAGAACAGTCCTGGCTTTGCATGCCGAACCCCACCAGAGCAATCCGGACGAATTGCTGTGCATACGGTACGAGCTGGAAATTATCCCTGCCGAAGGCCCATTCGCCGATCAGGCCCGATATGGTCGCGCTCAGGGTCATGGCTGCGGAGGCCGGGTTCCAGGGCGCAGTCAACTGGCCCCTGTCGGCGGCAACCTGGAAGAGGGGCAGCAGCTTGCCCTTGAGCGTGCTCAGAATGCCATCCGAGTCGGTTTCCTTTATCGAAAGGTCCAGATGGAGGCTGACCCGGATCACACCGCGCCGCCGCTCGTCGGCCTGAAGATGCGCCAGCATGTCGAACAATATCTGTTCAAGGGCGGCAAACACGTCGACGGAACTGTCCGCCGGAAGCCGAGCCGCCAAGTGCTCGAAAGGCTTGAAAGCCTGGTTGCGCAGGGCTTCGAGAATGCCGCGCTTGTTCTTGAAGTGCCAATGGACAGCACCGCGCGTCACGCCAACCGCCTGGGCAATTTCGTCCAATGACGTCTGGTCAAAGCCCTTGGTGAGGAAAAGTTGCTCGGCAGCGTTCAGGAGCTGCATGTGGGTTTCGGCTGCTTCTTCCTTGGTTCTCCGCAATGGGTCCTCCTGGGCGAATTTATTGGGCACGGCGCGTCGTTTTCTAATTCATCACATATTTGTACGCTGCGATCAATCCTATTTACAAACGGTATGTATGTATATATATCGGAGAGGCTACCGTTGGAGTGTTCCTAGCCATGCAAAAAACAAAGCGATTTCTTGTTGCGGGTTGCGCTATTGCAGCCCTTTCCTTTTCCACCCCATCATTTGCGCAGATGCCAAATGCTGGACCGCCGGCCGTCGGCGTCACGATTGCCAAGCTGAAGCCGATCAATGACACGACCGAGGTCAATGGCCGGGTCGAGGCGAAGGATTCCGTCAATCTCGTCGCCCGTGTGACCGGATTCCTGGAAGAACAACTTTTCAAGGAAGGTTCCGAGGTCAAGAAGGGCCAGGTCCTGTTCCGCATCGAGCGGCAGTCCTATGAGGCTGATCTGGATTCCAAGAAGGCCACTCTTGCCGAGAACCAGGCCACCCTTGAAAATTCGAATATATCCCTTGCTCGTAATGAACAACTTCGAGCCGGGGGCAGCGGCAGCCAGAGCAATCTGGACGACGCACGCGCCACCCAGCGGACCTCGATTGCCAAGGTCGCGGAATCCGAAGCGGATGTGCGCACCTCGCAGATCAATCTCGGCTATACCGATATCATCGCGCCTATCGATGGTCGTATCGGCCTTGCTTCTGTCACGGTCGGCAATGTCGTGTCGTCTTCATCGGGAACCTTGGCCACAGTGGTCAGTCAGGACCCGATGTATGTGAAATTCCCGATATCGGTGCGCCGTCTCATTGAATTGAGACAGCGGTTCGACAAGGAAGGCGGTCTGGAAAAGAGCGTGAAGCTCAAGATCCGCTTGCCCGATGGCAGACTATACGCTCAGGAAGGCACGCTTGATTTCTACGACATCAGCGTTTCCGAGAATACTGATTCCATCACCCTGCGTGGCACGATCCCCAATCCGCTGCTGCCAACGGGACATCGGGAACTGGTGAATGACGAATTCGTCCGCGTGATCCTCGAAACCGTCGAGCCAACCAACTACCTCACCATTCCGCGCGCCTCGGTCATGATCGACCAGCAGGGCTCCTACGTCTATGTGGTTGATGACAAGAGCGTTGCGCAGGTGCGCCGTGTGACGCTTGGGCAATCCACGCCTGACATGGCTGTTGTCACCAATGGCCTCAAGGAAGGCGACAAGGTGATTACCGACGGCATCCAGCGTGTTCGGCCCAATACACCGGTTAATGCACAGCCGGCCGACCAGGCTCCTTCACCCGCCGCACCAAAGCAGGGCTAAGCGATGTTTTCCAATATTTTCATTGATCGTCCACGCATGGCAATCGTCATTGCCATCGTGCTGACGATTGCCGGTGGGCTGGCGCTGACCAGAATATCGGTATCCCAACTTCCCGATATCGTGCCGCCACAGGTCCAGGTGACGGCCTCCTATCCCGGCGCTTCCGCCGAGGTGCTGGAACAGACCGTCGCGCAACCGATCGAATCCAAGGTGATCGGGGTCGACAAAGCTCTCTATATGAAAAGCACCAGCGGTAATGATGGCAGCTATTCGCTGACTGTCAGTTTCGCGCTGGGCAGCGATGCTGACATTAACACCGTTAACGTCAACAACCGCGTGCAGACGGCTCTGTCCTCGCTGCCCAGCGACGTTCAAAGTCTGGGTGTCTCGGTCAGCAAGAAATCCTCGTCCATCCTGCAATTTATCATGTTGCAGAGCGACAAGGGCAAGTTTGACCCGTTGTTCATGACCAATTATGCGACGATCAACGTCCTGGACGAGATTTCCCGTGTTCCAGGCGTCGGTTCGGCATCGCTCTTCAGCAACATGAAGTATTCGATGCGCATCTGGTTCGATGTCGACCGCTTGTCCAGCCTTGGCCTGGTGCCTTCGGATGTCACAAGTGCGATTTCAGCCCAGAACGTTCAGGCACCCGTTGGCCGTATCGGTGCACGTCCGGTGCCTGATGACCAGGCATTTCAATACAACGTCCAGACCCAGGGCCGCCTTGAGACGCCGGAGGAATTCGGCAATATCGTGCTGCGTGCCAATAAGGACGGCTCTGTCCTGAAGGTGAAGGATGTCGCCCGTGTTGAACTGGGCGCACAGAACGATGACACGGTCTCCCGACGCGAAGGCGATCCGGGTGTTGCCATGGGCATTTACATGTCTCCCGGTGCGAATGCGCTGAATACGGCTGCGGCCGTCAGCGCCAAGATCGCGCAATTGAACAGCCGGATGCCGGAAGGCATGCGCGCCAATGTCATGTATGACTCGACCACCTTCGTTCAGGATACGATTGAATCCGTCATTCATACATTGATCGAAGCTTTCGTGTTGGTGGCTGTGGTCGTCTTCCTGTTTCTCGGCAATGTCCGGGCGACGATCATCCCGATCATCGCCGTACCGGTCAGCGTTATCGCCACATTCGCGGTATTGCTGGCGCTTGGCTATTCGGCCAATACGGTCTCGCTTCTCGCCCTTGTTCTCGCCATCGGCATCGTCGTTGACGACGCGATTGTCGTCGTGGAAAATGTCGAGCGCGTGATGGAGGAGGAGCCGGAGCTGACCCCGGTTGCCGCCACCAAGAAGGCCATGGGACAGGTCACCGGTCCGATTATTGCGATCACGCTTGTCTTGCTCTCGGTTTTCGTTCCCATCGGCTTCATCTCCGGTATCTCAGGGGAATTGTTCCGGCAGTTCTCGGTCACCATCAGTGTTGCCATGCTGATTTCGGCCATCAACGCCTTGACGCTGTCGCCGGCTCTCTGCGCCGTCTTCCTGCGCCATACCGGCGAAAAACGCGGCATCATGGGCTGGATCAGTCGGCGTATCGACAATACCCGCGACGGCTATGCCTGGGCAGTCCAGAAAATGGTCCGCATGGCGGTCCTATCCCTGCTGATCATCGGGGTCGGTGGCGCTGGTATCTATGGCATGTCGAAGATCACCCCGAGCGGCTTCCTACCGGAAGAAGACCAGGGCACGTTCTTCATCGCGGTACAATTGCCCGATGGCGCTTCGGTGGCGCGGACAAGTGGTGCTGTTGGACAGGTGGAGGATTTGCTGAAGGCTATTCCTCAAATCGATAACGTCTCCTCGGTTATCGGTTATTCCTTCCTTGACAGCTATTCGGCCAGCAACTCCGCCTTCATGATCGTGCGGCTGAAACCCTTCGCGGATCGTCCCGCAGCCCTGGACAAGGTCCAAGCGGTCATCGGCCAGACGTTCGGCATGGTCCAGCAGGTCAAGGCCGCCACGGTTCTGCCCTTCAATCTTCCGCCGGTTCTTGGTCTTTCCACCAGCGGCGGTTTCGAAGCGATGATCGAATCGCTTGAGGGTGCTGATCCGGCAACCATGGCCAATGTGGCCTATGGTGTGGTTGGTGCGGCCAATCAGAACCCGCAATTGGCACGTGTCTTTACCACCTATGGTGCCAATGCGCCGTCGATCTATCTCGATATCGACCGTGAAAAAGCCCAGGCGCTCGGTATCAGCATCAGTGATATCTTTAACGCCCTACAGGCGACGCTCGGTGGCTCTTATGTCAACGACTTCAACGAGTTCGGACGCACCTGGCAGGTCAAGGTCCAGGGCGATGCCGCCAATCGCCGCGATACATCGGCGCTTTGGAACATCTATGTCCGCAACTCCAATAGCGACATGGTGCCTCTCCAGTCGATTGCCGAGGTAAAGACAATTGTCGGCCCGCCGGTCATTACACGCTATAACAACTATCGCGCCGTGACCATCAACGGTTCGCCTTCTCCCGGCACGTCTTCCGGGGATGCCATGGAGGCTTTCAAGCAGGTGGTCGCCAAGACCCTGCCATCCGGCTTTGCGCTGGAATGGACAGGTACGGCCTATCAGGAACAGCAGGCCTCAGGTCAGACGGGTATCATCCTGGCACTCGCCCTGCTGTTTGCCTATCTGTTCCTAGTGGCGCTTTACGAAAGCTGGACCATTCCCGTGCCGGTTCTGCTTTCCGTCATCGTGGGTGTGTTTGGTGCCTTTGCCGGCATGGCACTCACCCACATGACGATGGATCTCTACGCACAGATCGGTCTTGTGGTTCTGATCGCCCTTGCCGCCAAGAACGGCATTCTGATCGTCGAGTTCGCCAAGGAAAAGCGTGAGGCGGGCATGCCGATTGCCGATGCGGCGGTTCTGGGCGCAAAGCTGCGTTTTCGCGCCGTGATGATGACATCAATTGCCTTCATCCTCGGTCTCGTGCCGCTGGTCTGGGCAAATGGTGCCTCAATGATGGCACGGCACAATGTCAGTACGCCGGTCTTCATCGGTATGCTGACGGCCAGTACACTCGGTCTGTTCGTCATTCCAATGCTCTACGTCACGTTCCAGACCGTGCGTGAAAAATTGAAGTCCTGGCTTGGCTTGGGTAAACCATCCGGACATCACGCGCCGCATACCGACCCTTAAATCTGATGTCTAAGCGTATCGTTTGAAAAGACCGGATCGGAGATTGCAACGCAGTTTCCGATCCGGTCAATTTACGTGATATTCCGGCCATTTTGCGCGTTGAAGCGAGAATGGCACCCGGTCGCCATTGCGACCTAGCCCATTGGCTATCACGGTCCCGCCTCATAAAATGTCTTTTCTGCATGATACCTTAAGCCGATTCCGGTTTAAGCTTTTATGCTTTAAGGTCCGCGTGACAGAGGATGAGGATCACATGCCGACAATATTGGATCAGCTGGAAAGCCGCCGCGCCGAGGCCCGTCTTGGCGGTGGTGAAAAGCGGATTGACGCGCAGCACGCCAAAGGCAAACTGACAGCACGCGAGCGGATCGAGATATTGCTCGATGAAGGCTCGTTTGAAGAATACGATATGTATGTCACCCATCGCTGCGCGGATTTCGGCATGGATGGCCAGAAGGTGGCGGGCGATGGTGTCGTCACCGGCTGGGGCACGATCAATGGTCGGCAAGTCTATGTGTTTTCCCAGGATTTTACCGTGCTCGGCGGCTCGCTGTCGGAAACCCATGCCCAGAAAATCTGCAAGATCATGGATATGGCCGTCCGGGTCGGGGCGCCGGTCATCGGCATTAACGATTCCGGCGGCGCACGCATTCAGGAAGGTGTGGCCTCGCTTGCTGGCTATGCCGAAGTGTTTCGCCGCAATGCCGAGGTGTCGGGCGTCATTCCGCAGATCTCTGTGATTATGGGGCCATGCGCGGGTGGCGCGGTCTATTCACCAGCCATGACCGATTTCATTTTCATGGTGCGCGACACCTCCTACATGTTCGTCACCGGTCCGGATGTGGTGAAAACGGTGACCAACGAAATCGTCACGGCGGAAGAGCTGGGCGGAGCTGGCACCCATACGAAGAAATCCTCGGTAGCGGACGGCGCTTTTGAAAACGATGTCGAGGCGCTGGAACAGGTGCGCCTGCTGTTTGACTTCCTGCCGTTGAACAACCGCGAAAAGCCGCCGAAACGGCCGTTCTACGATGATCCGGCCCGGCTTGAAATGCGGCTGGATACCCTGATCCCCGACAGTTCCACCAAGCCTTACGACATGAAGGAACTGATCCACGCGCTGGCCGATGAGGGCGATTTCTTCGAGCTTCAGGAGGCTTTTGCCAAAAACATCATCACAGGCTTTATCCGGCTGGAAGGCCAGACTGTCGGTGTGGTTGCCAACCAGCCGATGGTGCTGGCGGGCTGCCTGGATATCGACTCATCGCGCAAGGCGGCCCGTTTCGTGCGCTTTTGTGATGCCTTTTCCATTCCGATCCTGACGCTGGTGGATGTGCCGGGCTTTCTGCCCGGTGTGGCGCAGGAATATGGCGGGGTCATCAAGCACGGCGCCAAGCTGCTGTTTGCCTATTCTGAGGCGACGGTGCCGATGGTGACGCTGATTACGCGCAAGGCCTATGGCGGAGCCTATGACGTGATGGCCTCCAAGCATATTGGCGCTGACGTGAATTATGCCTGGCCGACAGCGGAAATCGCTGTCATGGGAGCCAAGGGCGCGACCGAAATCCTCTATCGTTCCGAACTTGCCGATCCCGAAAAGATCGCGGCGCGCACCAGGGAATATGAGGAGCGGTTTGCCAATCCGTTCGTTGCGGCAGAGCGCGGCTTTATCGATGAGGTGATCATGCCACATTCGTCGCGCAAGCGCATCGCCCGGGCCTTTGCCTCGCTGCGGGGCAAGCAGGTTGCGACCCATTGGAAAAAACACGATACCATTCCGCTTTAAAAACGGGCCCACTTTGATAGCGGGTTCACTTCAACAACAAGATCGGACCTGTTCCGGCAGACAAGAAAGGGCGGCATGGATGTCCAAGGCCCCTGATATGACCAAGCACCGTGGATTTCCCTCCGGCATGCCCGGAACAGGTGTACAGTTCACCATTCGCCGGGCCAATCCCCGGGGCGTCACCCCCATCAAGGCCATGCCACGCAAGGCCTATCCAGGCACCAAGGAACACCGCATCGATGCGGCTTTCCTGCACGCGCTCTGGCATCACTTCGGCGCAGAACCCTTTGAGCGCGGCAATCTCGATGCGGCCCGGCTCAATCTGCTGTTTGGCCGCGAGGTGGTGGCGGTCGAAAAGGATTTCGATCCGCTGTCTTATGAAGCGATGCTGCGGATTGATGAGCGGGTGGCACGCCATAGCTTTCCGGAATCCTTCGATAATGTTTTCGAGGTGTGACGCGATGGTTTCCCTCCTGTTTCAACCGGATACTGAATGATGGTCAAAACCTCTGAGATGCCGAAACATCGCGGCTTTCCGGCGGGCCTTCTCGGCACGCAGTGGCAATTCACGCTGCGGCGCGCCAATTCCAACGTGACAAAGCTCACCTCCATGCCGCGTCATCGCACCATGGACCAGACCGTGGCATTGGCGGATATCGGCTTTGTGCGGGCGCTTTGGGAGTATTTTGGCGCAGAGCCTTTCGAGCGCGGCAATCTGGATGGCGAGCGGCTGTGCCGTCTATTTGGCCGGGAGCTTTTGGCCGCGGAGCGGGGTTTTGACCCGACCTCCTATACGGCCAAGCTGAAACTCAACGAAAAGCTGGCCCGGAAGAACTTTCCGCAGGCCTTTGACGACACGGCGGGAGTGTGACCATGGCAATTTCCAAAATCCTGATCGCCAACCGTGGCGAAATCGCCTGCCGGGTGATCAAGACCGCCAAGCGGATGGGCATTGCCACGGTCGCTGTGTATTCCGATGCCGATGCCAATGCGCTGCATGTCAAGCTGGCGGATGAGGCGGTGCATATCGGCCCGTCGCCCTCCAACCAATCCTATATCGTTATCGACAAGATCCTCGAGGCGATCAGGCAGACCGGTGCGGATGCCGTGCATCCGGGCTATGGGTTTCTGTCGGAAAATGCCGCCTTTGCCGAGGCGCTGGACAAGGCGGGCGTCGCCTTCATTGGCCCGCCGGTTGGCGCCATCAAGGCCATGGGCGACAAGATCACCTCCAAGAAGCTGGCGGCAGAGGCGGGGGTGTCCACTGTGCCCGGCCATATGGGGCTGATTGCCGATGCCGATGAAGCGGTGAAAATCGCTGCTCAGATCGGCTATCCCGTGATGATCAAGGCGTCTGCCGGTGGCGGTGGCAAGGGCATGCGCATCGCCTGGAACGATGCCGAGGCGCGCGAGGGTTTCCAATCGTCGAAGAACGAGGCGATGAACTCGTTTGGCGACGACCGGATCTTTATCGAGAAATTCGTTGACCAACCGCGCCATATCGAAATCCAGGTGCTGGGCGATAAGCATGGCAACGTGCTCTATCTCGGCGAGCGCGAATGCTCGATCCAGCGGCGAAACCAGAAGGTGATCGAGGAAGCGCCATCGCCGTTTCTGGATGCGGACACCCGCAAGGCGATGGGCGAACAGGCCGTGGCGCTGGCCAAGGCGGTTGGATATTATTCCGCCGGCACGGTGGAGTTTATCGTCGATGGCAATCGCAATTTCTACTTCCTGGAAATGAACACGCGCTTGCAGGTCGAGCATCCGGTAACAGAACTGATCACCGGGCTTGATCTGGTTGAGCAGATGATCCGGGTGGCATCGGGCGAAACGCTGGCCCTTGCGCAAGGAGATGTGACGTTGACGGGCTGGGCAGTCGAAAGCCGGCTCTATGCCGAAGACCCCTATCGCAATTTTCTGCCGTCGATCGGCAGGCTGTCACGCTACCGCCCGCCCAGCGAAGGCCAGCAAGCCGATGGCACGGTGGTCCGCAACGATACCGGGGTGTTCGAAGGCGGGGAAATCTCGATGTATTACGATCCGATGGTTGCCAAGCTCTGTACATGGGGCCCTGACCGGATCACCGCCATCGATGCGATGAGTGCGGCGCTGGACCGGTTTGAAGTCGAGGGCATTGGCCATAACCTGCCGTTTCTGTCGGCGGTCATGCAGCATCCGCGCTTTCGCTCCGGCAAGATCACCACCGCCTTTATCGCCGAGGAGTTTCCAGAGGGCTTTTCCGGGGTCGAGCCGGATGAGATGGCGGGTAAGACGCTTGCCGCCATTGCCGCTCTTGTCCACCAGCGGCGCGAGGCCCGTGCCGCGCAGGTCTCCGGCACCATGGGCAATCACGCCCGCACCATTGGCCGTGACTGGGTCGTGGGGCTGGCAGAGCAGAATTATCCGCTGACGCTTTCCACTGATCCCGGCAGCATGATGTTTGCCGATGGCAATGTGCTCTCGGTCGATGGCGTGTGGCAGCCGGGCCAGACGCTGGCAATTTTTACCGTCAATGGCCAAAGCATCGGGCTTAAAATTGACCTCAAGGGACCTGCTATCCGCCTGCGCTGGCGGGGCATGGATGTCGTGGCGCATGTTCGCAATCCGCGCGTCGCCGAGCTTGCCCGGCTTATGCCCCGGAAATTACCGCCCGACACGTCAAAAATGCTGCTCTGCCCGATGCCGGGTGTGGTGACAGGCATTGCGGTTGCCGAAGGCGACGCCGTGGAGGCCGGTCAGGCGCTGGCGACGGTCGAGGCGATGAAGATGGAAAACATCCTCAAGGCCGAGCGACGCGGCGTGGTGAAGAGGCTTGTTGCCAAGGCTGGCCAAAGCCTGGCGGTGGACGAACTGATCATGGAATTCGAGTGATGGGCAAATGTGCTTTTGGCCAAAGATCGGGTAGCCAAGGATCAGGCATCATCGCCCTGCCTCTCACCCAGTCGCGCCAGCATATGTCTCTGATGGTCCTGCCCGCCGAAAAAGATCGCCAAGATCTGGACCTGGTTTTTGACCTCATCGACTTTGAAATAGATGACGGCACGGTTTTTCGTCACATGCCGCAAGTCAGGCGAAATGTGTGGCAACAACGTTCCCTGAAAGGGCGTATGGACCAGCGCCTTCAAATCATCGTCGATCGCTTGAAGACGCGCCGAGGCGCGATCGAAGGCTTCCTGTATCGCGTCTCCGAAAGACAAATAGGCTTCGACAAGGTGATCGAAGATCAGGTCAAGATCTCGATTGCTGGCGGCAGACCGCACCAAATCAAAGGCCATAGAAAGACTTTTTGGCCGCGATTATCTGCTGGATTGTCCGGCTGCTTTCCTCGGCGTTCAGGAACGGACCTTTGCTACGCTCGTCGATTAGCGCGCGCAATGCCTGAACTTCCGCCTCCTTCATCTCTGTTTCCTCCCGCAGCAGCTCAAGACCTCGCTGCACGACGGCGCTTAGGCTTGAATACCGCCCGTCTTCCACAAGCTTGCGGGCAAACTTGTCTTGCTGGTCGGAGATGGAAACCGAGGCTTTCACGGACATGGGGACAGGCTCCTCAAGGATTAGCTATTAAAAATACTACTCAGTCGCATTAAAATCAAGCTGAACGGAGAGGCGCTTTCATGTCGTCTTTCGTCTGCAAGGGTGGAGGGATTAATCGATGTCGAAGAAGACGGTTGCAGATTGGCAGTCGCTTGCCGAAAAGGAGCTGAAGGCCAATCCGGACAGCCTGACCTGGCAGACGCCGGAAGGCATTGCCGTCAAGCCGCTTTATACGGCAGACGATCTTGCCGGCATGGACCATCTCGATAGCCTGCCGGGCTTTGCGCCCTTCACCCGTGGGCCACGCGCGACGATGTATGCCGGGCGGCCCTGGACGATTCGCCAATATGCCGGGTTTTCCACGGCGGAAGCCTCCAATGCCTTTTACAAACGCAATCTGGCGGCTGGACAGAAGGGGCTTTCCGTCGCCTTCGACCTTGCCACGCATCGCGGTTATGACAGTGACCATTCCCGTGTTGAGGGCGATGTTGGCAAGGCGGGCGTGGCGATTGACAGTGTCGAGGACATGAAAATCCTGTTCGACGGCATTCCGCTGGATGAAATGTCGGTATCGATGACGATGAATGGCGCGGTCATTCCGATCCTGGCGAGCTTCATTGTGGCGGGCGAAGAACAGGGTGTGTCGCGGGATAAATTGTCGGGCACCATTCAGAACGATATCCTGAAGGAGTTCATGGTCCGCAACACCTATATCTATCCGCCCGAGCCTTCGATGCGGATTGTCGCTGATATTATCGACTATACCGCGAGGGAGATGCCGAAGTTCAACTCCATCTCGATCTCCGGCTATCATATGCAGGAGGCGGGCGCGACGCTGGTGCAGGAACTTGCCTTCACGCTTGCCGATGGCCGTGAATATGTGCGGGCAGCGCTGGCCAAGGGCCTGGATGTCGATGCCTTCGCAGGCCGGCTGTCGTTCTTCTTCGCCATTGGCATGAATTTCTTTATGGAAGCGGCAAAACTACGGGCCGCCCGGCTGCTGTGGACCCGGATCATGCAGGAATTTAACCCCAAAAAGCCCGCCTCGCTGATGCTGCGCACCCATTGTCAGACGTCAGGCGTATCGCTGGCCGAGCAGGACCCGTATAACAACATTGTCCGCACCGCTTTTGAGGCGATGTCGGCAGTGCTGGGCGGCACGCAATCGCTGCATACCAATTCCTTCGATGAAGCCATAGCGCTTCCCACCGAGTTCTCCGCGCGCATTGCCCGCAATACCCAGCTGATCTTGCAGCATGAAACCGGCGTGACCAAGGTGGTCGATCCGCTGGCTGGCTCTTACTATGTCGAAAGCCTGACCAAGGAACTGGCGGATGCGGCCTGGGCACTGATCGAAGAAGTGGAAAGCCTGGGTGGCATGACCAAGGCGGTGGCTGACGGCCTGCCCAAACGCCTGATCGAGGAGGCCGCCACCCGCCGCCAGGCGGCTGTGGACCGCCGCGAGGAGGTGATCGTTGGCGTCAACAAATACCGGCTGGAAACCGAAGACGAGATCGACATTCTCGATATCGACAATGCCACTGTCCGTCTTGGCCAGATCAAGCGCCTTGAAGACACCAAGCGCCGCCGGGATGTAAAAACGGTGGAGGCGAGCCTGGTGGAGATGACCCGCATTGCCAAAACAGGAGAGGGCAATCTCTTGGCCGCCGCCGTTGATGCCGCCCGCGCCCGTGCCACCGTGGGCGAAATATCGGATGCCATGCGGTCGGTGTTTGGCGATCACACTGCCGTGCCCAAAGTGGTATCCAAGGTCTACGGCGACCGCTATCACGATGATCCAGAATATCAGACGCTTGTCGGCCAGCTATCTGACTTTGCCACAGTGCTGGGGGGCAAGCCGAAGATCATGGTGGCCAAGCTTGGCCAGGATGGCCATGACCGGGGTGCGAAAGTCATTTCCTCGGCGTTTGGCGATATCGGCTTTGATGTCATTGCCGGTCCGTTGTTCCAGACCCCGGAGGAAACCGCCGATCTGGCCGTCAGCCACAAGGTTCAGGTCGTCGGCATGTCCTCGCTGGCGGCTGGCCATAAAACGCTTGCGCCACAACTGGTTGCTGCACTCAAGGCCAAAGGCGCGGAAAACATCATCGTCGTGGTTGGCGGTGTGATCCCAAGACAGGATTATCAGTTCCTCCTCGACCACGGCGTCGCAGCCGTCTTCGGACCTGGAACAAACGTGCTGGAGGCCGCAAGAGCCGTCATCAATCTTATGCAGGGTCGGTTGCGAAACCAGTAAGACCACGCTTGAGGCGCGGGCTCTTTTCGGAAAGCACAGGGTTGTGGGTATTATTTTTATCAAAATAGTTTGAATACTAATTATATCCGTGCTATTTAGAAGTCATGAACAATGATCTCGACACCCGCAGACGTTTGACCAGCCAGCTGTTTTCGGCCGCGCGCCTCTGGCGCCGGACGATCGATGTGATCCTGGCCGAGCATGGAATTTCCGAGGCTTGCGCTTCGCCCCTGGTGTGGATCGGGCGGTTAGGGGGCGGTATTCGCCAGATCACCCTTGCCGAACATGTCGGCATTGAGGGGCCTTCGCTGGTGCGGCTGCTTGACCAGCTTGAAGCCTCGGGAATGGTCATGCGCAAGGACGATCCCACCGACAGGCGGGCCAAGGGTCTTTGGCTGACGCCGGAAGGCACGCGCATGGCAGCACGGATAGAAGCGGTGCTGGACGAGGAAAGGGCAGGGGTCTTCGAAGGAATTTCCCAGGCGGATCTTGAAACGACTCTACGCGTTTTAATGGAGTTTCAGCAGCGCTGCGTCGATCTGCGGGCGAGCCGGGACAAGAAGGACTAGGGTCGATGGTCGCACCAACCTGGAGAGACTGGGTGTTTTCCGGCAAGGCTTTTGCGGCTGCCATGCTGGCCCTTTATCTTGCCCTGATGTTTGATCTGTCGCGGCCCTATTGGGCTGTTTCGGCGGTCTATATCGTTTCCAATCCCTTTGCGGGCGCAACCAAATCCAAGGCGCTGTACCGTGTGCTTGGCACATTGCTGGGTGCAAGTGCTGCGGTTTTGTTCGTGCCGGTCTTCGTCAATGCCCCGGAGCTTTTATCTCTGGTCGTGGCGCTCTGGACCGGAACTCTGTTGTTTTTGTCGATGCTCGACCGTTCGGCGCGTGCCTATGTTTTCATGTTGGCCGGTTACACGCTGCCGCTGATCGCCCTGCCCAGCGTCAGTGATCCCGGCGGCGTTTTCGATGTCGCGCTGGCGCGGTCCGAGGAAATTACCCTGGGCATTTTATGCGCCACGCTCGTCAATCAGGTGGTGTTTCCCTCCAGCATCGGTCGCTTGTTTGGGGACAGGATCAATGTTTGGCTGGCCGATGCTGGTGCCTGGGCCGAAGATATTTTGCGCGGCGAAGGTGCCATACCGTCCACCCCGCTGAAACGTCAGCAATTGGCCTCTGACGTGTCCAGTCTTGACCTGATGATCAGTCAGTTGAGTTACGATCCGGGAACCAAGGATGTCGTTGGTCAGGCGCGGGAGCTTCGTGGCCGGCTTTTGATGCTGCTGCCAGTATTTTCATCGCTGGCAGACCGCCTGCATGCCGTCAAACAGCAATCCGGCCTGGATGACACCCTCATCGCACTGCTCAATGATATCGCCGATTGGTTCAAGCTGGGTGGCGGCGTCGAGACGGAAAAGGCTGGCGCCAGCCTGCTGGCTCGGATCAACACCATGCAGAAGCAGGATAAGCCGCATGGCTGGGATGATCTCGTCATGTCCAGCCTGCTGACCCGGCTGAAGGATGTCGTTGAACTCTGGCAGGATTGCCTGACGCTGCGCGATCACATCGCTAGCGGCGGCCATGCGGCGGAGACTTTGCCGCTCCTGCACACCAGGCGTATCTTGGCGGGCTCACGGCATTTCGACCATGCATTGCTCGCCATGAAAGTGGCCGTTGTGGTGGTGGGCATTCTATTGGCCTGCGCATTCTGGATTGCCAGCGGCTGGAGCCAGGGCGCGAGTTTCGTTTCCATGGTCGCGGTGTCCTGTTCGTTTTTCGCCGCCCAGGACCGGCCTGCGCCGATGATCCGCAAAATGCTGATCTGGACTGCCCTGTCGATTGTGGTGGCCTTTGTCTATCTCTTTGCCATTCTTCCGGCCGTCACGTCCTTCGAAATGCTGGTGCTGACGCTGGCGCCGATGTTCCTGTTCATCGGGTTGAAGATGAGCAATCCGCAAATGGGGATGTTTTTCATGCTGCTGGCAGTCAACAGTGCCACGCTGATCGCCATTCAGGACCAGTATTCCGCCGATCTGACCAGCTTTGCCAATGGCGGGCTGGCCACCTTGCTCGGTATTGGTTTTGCCCAACTCTGGGTCACCGTCGCCCAGCCTTTCGGGGCTGAACTGGCGGCTCGGCGACTGATGAAATCTGGGTGGCGCGATCTTGCCGATACGGCTTCCGGATCACGGTCGGGAGATGTCGACCGCCTTTCCAGCCGCAGTCTCGACCGGCTTGGGCAGCTTGTCCCGCGGTTGGCGGCATTGAATGTGCGCGATCTCGGCGATGTCGATGGCTTTGCCGATGTCCGGCTCGGGTTCAACGTGGTGACGCTGCAACAACAGCGGCCGTCGCTTGGGCAGGAAAGCGGTACGCTCATCTCACAGGTTCTTGCTGGCATTGCAGACCATTATCGGCGTCGGTTGAAGCTTGGTGGCTCAAGCCCGGCGCAGCCGCAATTGCAGGACACCATCGACAGGGCGCTCGAGACGGTGATGCGCAACGAGGGCGATGTCGGGCGCCGTGTGACCGACGCATTGGTCGGCCTCAGGCGCGTGCTGTTTGGTCAATCGCCACCGCCAAGCCTTTCCCCGCAGGCCGGTGGTTCGCAGTCCGGCGCCCACCAACTTTCTTTCGCAGCAGAGTAACGTCAATGCCGACCGAATTCGATATCTATGGCGTCTATATCCCGCGCCTTTTCGTGGTGATGCTGATCGCGTTGCTGATCAGCATGGTGATCCGCAAGCTGCTGGCCTGGATGGGTGCCTATGGGCTCGTCTGGCATCGTGGGCTTTTCGATGTTGCGCTCTTTGTCCTGCTGACGGCAGGTCTTTCCTTTCTAACACGCTGGTTTGTCTCATGACGATGTTGAAATCTCTCGGTAGGGTCGCTGTTACCCTGGTTGTCGTTGTTGCCGCGCTTTTTGCCGGCTATCACCTCTGGGTCTATTATATGGAAGAGCCGTGGACGCGCGACGGGCGCGTGCGCGCCGATGTCGCCGAGATTGCCCCTGATGTCACCGGTCCGGTCAGCGAGGTGCTGGCGAAGGACAACGCGACCGTGCGTAAGGGCGATGTTCTGTTCAAGGTCGATGCAAAACGGTTCGAACTGGCTCTGGAGCAGGCGCAGGCCGATCTCGATCAGGCGAAATCCTCGCTGGATGAGGCCGTCCGCGAACGCCAGCGCGAAGAGCGGCTTGGCGATTCCGCTTCGGCCCAGGCGCGCGACAAGGCGGTGTCTGCCGAAGAGCAGGCCCAGGCTTCCTATAACAAGGCCCTTGCCAGCCGCGATGTTGCCAAGCTGGATCTGGATCGCACCGAAGTCAAATCCACCGTTAACGGCACGGTGAGCAATTTCTCTCTTCAGGTCGGTGATTTCGTCAATAGAGGCACGGCTACGGTGGCTGTCGTCAACACCGATACCTTGCGGGTCGAGGCCTATTTCGAGGAAAGCAAATTGCAGCGCATTCGTGAAGGCGACCGGGCCTCCGTGCGGATCATGGGACAAAAAACCGTGCTGACTGGCCGGGTGGAAAGCATGGCGACCGGCATCCAGGACCGCGAGCGCGATTCAAGCTCCGGCCTGCTGGTCAATATCACCCCGACATTCAACTGGGTCCGGCTGGCGCAGCGCGTGCCTGTGCGCATTCATCTCGAAAATGTCCCAGAGGGTACAAGGCTGATCTCGGGCCTGACGGCCACAGTGGACATCCAACCGGAAGCGCAGGCTGGTCAGAAGTAGCGATACTGCATAATTCCTTCAACCGATTCCGGTTTGCGTCATTATCCAGTAAGCCACCGCGACCTCTGATATCTTGAGCCTCGGCATTTTTATTGCCGAGGCCGATATACTGCTGACGGCGAGCCTGTGGTGATTCGCACCGAACCACGAGGACGCAGCAACCACAAAAACCTTAGATATCGGCGATGAATGCCTGTTTCTGGGTGCCGAGACCTTCGATGCCCAGTTCGACCACATCGCCCGCTTTCAGGAAGCGTGGTGGCTTCATGCCCAGGCCGACGCCGGGCGGCGTGCCGGTGGAAATCACATCGCCGGGATGCAGGCTCATGAATTGGCTGAGATAGGACACGAGAAAGGCGACGCCGTAGACCATGGTCTTGGAGGAGCCGTCCTGCATGGTCTCGCCATTGACGGTCAGCCACATTTTCAGGTTCTGCGGATCGGCAATCTCGTCCTTGGTGACCAGCCAGGGACCGATCGGGCCAAAGGTGTCGCAGGATTTGCCCTTGGTCCATTGACCGGCCCGTTCGGTCTGGAAGGCGCGCTCGGACACGTCATGGGAAACGCAGTAACCTGCGACATAGTCCATGGCGTCTGCTTCTGACACATATTTCGCCGTCTTGCCGATGACGACGCCAAGTTCGACTTCCCAATCGGTTTTTTCCGAACCGCGAGGGATCAATACTTCATCATTAGGACCGCAAATCGCTGAAGTCGCCTTCATGAAGATCACCGGTTCAGGCGGAACGGTTGCGCCGGTTTCTGCTGCATGGTCGGAATAGTTGAGGCCGATGCAGATGAACTTGCCGGTGCCGGAGACGCAGGCGCCGATCCTGCCGGGCGCAAGTTCCGGCAGCGTTTCGGGATTGAGCGCCGCCAGTTGCGACAGCCCCTCCGGCGAAATCGCGGCGCCGCCGATATCGGTGACATGGGCGGAGAGATCGCGGATCTTGCCATCGCTATCGAGAAGGGCTGGCTTTTCCTGGCCAATCGGGCCAACGCGCATCAGTTTCATCGGATGTTTCCTTTCATGTTTCGAAGTATTTTCTTGGAAATGCCCTAAATCGACCAGCCGCCATCGATGGCATAGGCCTGTCCCGTCGTATAGGTGGCGCCAGCCAGATAGACGGCAAGATCGGCGATCTCTTCCGGCGTGCCGATCCGCCCAATCGGCTGGCGGGCGATGAAGGCGGCGCGGGCCGCTTCATAATCGCCTTGCGCCTTCAGCCTGTCCTGAAGCGAAGGGCTTTCGACCGTGCCGGGGCAAATGGCATTGCAGCGGATGCCCTTGGCGACATATTCGGCGGAGACGGATTTGGTCAGGCCGATCACGGCGGCCTTGGTGATGGAATAGGCGCAGCGGTTGGCAACGCCTTTCACGCTGGAGGCGACTGAAGACATATTGATGATCGCGCCATCGCCTTTTTCGATCATCGCAGGCAGGACGGCGCGGATGGTGCGCACCATGGCATGCACATTGAGGTCGAAGGCAAAGTCCAGTTCGTCGTCCTTCATGTCGAGAACCGAGCCAGCATGAACGAAACCGGCGCAATTGAACAGCACGTCGAAGGGACCGGTTTCAGTAATCACCGCCTTGACCTCTTCGTCCTTCAAAACGTTGAGCCGGCGTGTGGTGATACCAGCCTCCGCTTCCAGGCTGGCCAGCGCCTGCTCGTTGATGTCAGTGGCGACGACCGTGGCGCCGGCGCGGGCAAAGGCCAATGCGCTGGCCCTGCCTATGCCCTGGCCAGCGGCTGTTATCAGCACCTTTTTATGATCAAGAGACGACGACATTGGGTTTTCCTCCTGGGGTTCGGGCAGCCTTTGAGGGGACGAAGGGGTTGGGCTTTTGGTGCACGAACCACTCGTCTTCCTATCGATACCACCGGATTATTGCAGAATTTCCGCCTGATCCTCTTCCATTTCAAGGGGAAATTGTAATGTATAAATAATGCATTACGGGGAATGCGCGATGAACTATAGGTCGCTGGACGGTGTAAGGTCAAGCTTACTTGGCGCACTGATCTGAAGGACATCTGAGGCATTCGTCCAACCGCCAATCCAGGTCGCGGGCGAGTGTTTCGGCATTGCGGCCAATCACGATACTCTGGTGATTGCCGCGCATGTCGATCCACTCTGCGCCCGGCAAGAAAGCCTCCCATATGGTCTTCGGATCGCAATCAATCGGTGAACCACCAAGGGCGCGATAGAATGTCAAACGACCGGTATAAAGTCGTGGCCGGTAGAGCCCCTTCATTCTCAGAAGCTGACGGGCCAGTCGATCATAGCTGGGAGGGTAATTACCGATCCATTGCGGCGCCATCGTCGGATAGTCGGGGTGACGGGGATCGCGGAAGCGAAACAGAAATGGGCGGAAATAGGCGGCAATGCCAGCGGCTAGGGTGATCATCTTTGTCCATCGGGTGCTGATGGGAAGACCTCCATCACGTCTGGTGTGCCGGTCAGGCGGTATGGCGGTCGGGTCAAGCCGGGGCTTTGCGGTCCTCAGCCGCCGCGTCAAGCGTTTCAGCATGAACCGCGACCAGACGGTTAGCGGCCAGATATACTCGCTTTGGGGTGTGTCGATCAGGCCAAGAAAGGCGACATCCTGGCCACTGTCTTTCAATGCTCTCGCCAGTTCAAGCGCCAAAACTCCGCCGAAGGAATAGCCCATCAAACAATAGGGACCGGGAATGCTCGCCTCTCGCAGGGCTGTGAGACAGGTGCGAATTTCATCCTCGACCACAGCCGGGTCACGACTGGTGTTATCGAAGGGCGTCAGGGACATGCCGAGAATTCGGCCCGGAAAGTGCAATCGTTGAATGAAGTCCTGTACTTCCAGAAAACAGCTCAAGCCTCCGGCAAAAACGATCAATGTCTTGTCCGTGGAACCCTTCCTGATTTCGATAATCTTTGGCAGGTTCAAATAGGCCCCATTCTCGATGGCACGGGCAAGCGCCTGCGGACTTGGCCAGAGATAGAAACTGTTGACATCCAGTTCTATGGAGGTTTCCCGCCAGAAACGGTCAATGATGCGCAAGGCCCGGTTGATGGTCAGACCGTCTTCCAGCAGATTGTCTTCGGGCGACACAGCACGTTTCAATTCCTGGCGACAGAGATCGACCAGCAATGCCGTGACATTCATACGAACAGCCCGTTGCCGGCCCAAATCGTCTTCATTTACGATCCTCGCAGACATGATCTCGATATCCATCGCCTTAGGTGGAGAGGATAGTGAGGACAATCACGATGAAGCCAAAAGGCCTCGTCGTGGTCTATCTACGACATTATGCCGTTAATGAGAATGGATTTCACCAAAAAAGTCAGACCACGAGGCGCTGCGTTTAGTTTTGTGGCAGGGGGGCTTCGGCAAATGGTCCGCCCAGCAGGGGACCGATGATCTCGCTTTCGCGGCCCTGGTCCATCGGCGCGTCCTGTGACCGGTCCTGCGCTTTCCAGCCGAGCTTATCGGCGTCGCTACTCACCATGCAGCCGCGATCATTGTCGGAGACGCCGTAAACCATCAGGCAGCCGAGCGTCTCGACATTGAAGGCGCGGTCGACGAGACGGGTCAGGTCATCGGCACTGATCCATGTGGTAAGCATACGGGGGCTGCGCACCGTATCGAAGCAGGAGCCGATGCGCACGGATACCGATTGAATGCCGCATTTGTCGTGATAGGTGCGGGCCAGCAACTCACCATAGGCCTTGGACAGGCCGTAGAAACTGTCGGGCAGCATTGGCGCGGTCTCATCGATTGGCGCCCCGAACGGGTGTAAGCCGACGACATGGTAGGAACTGGCCAGCACGATACGCGGGACGCCAAGGCGTCGGGCGGCTTCGAATATGTGATAGGTGCCGCGAATATTGGCATTCAGCACGGTTTCGAACGATGCCTCATTGGCCATGCCGCCGAGATGGATGACGCCGTCCACACCTTGCATGACGGCGCATATCGCATCGAAATCGCCGAGATCGGCACCTTTGATGCCCCGGGCCGCATTGTCATGCAGGTCGCTCAACACCAGGTCATAGCCAAGCGCGGATAGGCGCGGTGCAAGCGTGGTGCCGATATTGCCGGCGGCACCGGTGATCAGGAGACGGGTCATCAAACACTCCTTGCCTAGAGTCTGTCTCCCAAAAGTGGTTTCCGGTTTTGGGGTAAAGACATGCGTATAAACAAAAACCTAAAGCACATTCTATGAGAGCGATTAAGCGGAAAGTGCTTTAGGTCAAATGGCCGGGCTCAAGCGATATAGCCGTCCGGTTTGCGCCCAGCTACCGGCAGATCGACCGCAAAGACCAGGCCCGCGAACGCATTGCCTTCTCCCCCCGGTTTCAGGCTGGTGATGAAAGCCGTTCTGAAATCCGGCCCGCCAAAGGTGATATTGGTCGGATTGGTGGTGGGCACATGGATGACCATATCGGGGCGGCCTTTGGGATCAAGTCGCAGCACGCGCCCGCTATCGGAGGCGGCGATCCAGTAAAAACCGTCCTCGTCCACCGTTGCGCCATCTGGGCGCCCGCCGATCTCGGACAGGTCCGCGAAGAGCTGTGGGGGCTCCAGTGGCATGCCATCACTGTCAAGCTCAATGGCCCAGACGCTAGCAAGGGTGGGATGGCTGTCAGACACGTAAAGCCGCCTGCCATCGGGCGAAAAGGCAAGACCATTCAAGGTGCGAAAGCCGTCGCGCACCACGCGAACCTGCCCTTTGTCGATGCAGAAAAGCCGCCCGAGATGGGCACGATGCGGCTCTATACTGCCGCACCAGAAGCGCCCAGCCGGATCGGCGATGCCGTCATTCATACGGGTGCCGGGCGCGGCAGTGAAAGGAGAATGCAGCAGTTCCCGGTTCAGTCGATCGCCATCCAGCGAGAGATATTCGAACCCGCGTGAGGTTCCAGCAATGAAACCGCCATCCGTTGGCGCGATGGAGGCAAGCGCGCCGTCCAGCACCCAGCGTTTCAAGCTGGCATCTTGCGGATCAAAGCGCAGCAGGCCGCCTGCCTCGATGTCGCAATACCAGAGCGCATCCTCATGCCATAGCGGGCTTTCCGCCACGGTGACGGCTGGAATATCAAGCGGTTGCGCGGTAAATTCTCTCATTGCACCCCCATCGCCTGCGGCATGATCAGCGGTTTGCGCCGTCTCGACATATCGGGCTGCGGCACTGAGGCGATCAGCTTTTGGGTATAGGGATGCTGGGGCCGCAGGCAGATGTCGTCGGCATCGCCCATTTCGACGATCTTGCCCTTTTGCATCACCGCCACCCGGTCGCAGAAATAGCGCACCACGGTAATGTCATGGCTGATGAAGATGAAGCTGATGCCAAGCTCGGCCCGCAATTCGGCCAGTAGATCGAGAACCTGATGGCGCAGCGACACGTCCAGCGCCGAGGTCGGCTCATCGGCGATGATCAGCCGTGGATTGGGCGCGATGGCGCGGGCGATGGAAATACGCTGACGCTGACCACCGGAAAAGGCATGCGGATAGCGGTTGATGGCATTGGTTGGCAGGCCAACGCGGTCGAGCAGATATTCCACCCGTTCCCGCATCTGGGTGGTGGTCAGGCCCATCATCCGCATCGGCTCGGCGATGGTTTCAAACACCGTCATGCGTGGATTGAGCGAAGAATGTGGGTCCTGAAACACCATGCGCATTTCCGTATAGAGATGACGCATGGTGTTGCGCGATGCTTTGGCGATGTCAACGTCTTGCCCGTTGGCATCGGCATAATGCACATGGCCAGCCGTGGGCTTGTAGATTTGCAGCATGGTGCGGCCAAGCGTGGTCTTGCCCGATCCGCTTTCTCCGACGATCCCAAGGGTTTCGCCGGGGGCTAGCGTTAGACTAACACCGTCGATAGCCTTAACGCCGAATGTCTGTTTCACTCCCCAGCGGCGGCGCGAGCCGAACTGCAAGTGCAGGTCGGAAACCTCCATCAGCGGCTTGGCGGCGGCGGGAAGCGTGCGGCGCGGCAAAGGTGTTTCCAGCTTCAGCACGGCGCCCAGAAGCGCTGCGGTATAGGCAGCGGCGGGACGGCGCAGAACCTGTTCCGCCAGCCCTTCCTCGACCTTTTCCCCGCGATACATCACCATCACCCGGTCGGCGATCTCAGCCACCACGCCGATATCGTGGGTGATGAACAGCACGGCCATGCCGCGCTCACGCTGAAGCGAGACGATCAGGTCGAGAATCTCGGCCTGGGTGGTGACGTCGAGCGCCGTGGTCGGCTCATCGGCAATCAACAGGCGCGGATTGCACGACAGCGCCATGGCGATCATGGCGCGCTGGCGCATGCCGCCTGAATATTCGAAGGGATAGCGGTCGATGGCGGTTTCCGGATCGGGAATGCGCACCTGACGCAACAGGTCGATGGCGCGGACGCGCGCCTCACCCTTGTCCATTTTCTCATGCAGCAGGATCGCTTCGATGATCTGCTCGCCGATCCGATGTACGGGCGATAGCGAGGTCATCGGCTCCTGAAAGATCATGGCGATCTGACCGCCCCGGATCGATTGCATGTCCTGGCTGGAGGATTTGAGCTTGGCGATGTCGCGGTCGGCTTTGCCGTTTTCGCCAGCGAGAAGGATCTCACCCGATGTCAGGCGACCCGGATCGGCCAGCAGTTTCAAGATGGCGCGGGCGGTAACGCTTTTGCCCGAGCCGCTTTCGCCCAGCACGCAAAGGGTTTCGCCTTCATAGACGTCGAAGGAGACATTGCGGACAGCCTGGATCACCTGGCGATGCACGGGAAATTCGACACTGAGGTTCTTGACCTGCAAGAGGGGCTTTACGTTCGATGTCATGGAGTTACCTCATGCATAGGGATCGGCTGCATCGCGCAGGCCGTCGCCAAGGAAGTTCAGGCTGAGGACTGCGACCACCACCGCCACACCGGGTGCCAATAGCCACGGTGCCTGGGTCAGCGCCCGCAGGTTTTGGGCATCCTGAAGCAGCACGCCCCAGCTGACGATGGGCGGTTGCAGGCCAAGGCCTAGGAAGCTTAGCGAGGTCTCCGCCAATATCATCGTCGGGATTGCCAGTGTCACGGCGGCGATGATGTGGCTGGTGAAGGACGGCATCATATGACGTCCGATCACCCGCATTTCGCTGGCGCCGTCCAGCCGTGCGGCGGTGACGAAATCCTCGGTGCGCAAGGACAGGAAACGACCTCGTACCACCCGCGCCATTTCTGTCCAGCCGATTAGCGAGAGAATGACCAGGATGACGAAATAGACCTTGAGCGACGACCAGTCCTTGGGCATGGCGGCGGCCAGCCCCAGCCATAGCGGAATGGTCGGAATGGAGCGGATAAACTCGATGGTGCGCTGGATGACGCTATCGATGATCCCGCCGAAATAGCCGGAGATGCCGCCCAGGACCAGGCCGATCACCAGGCTGAGAAACACACCGATCAGGCCAATCGACATGGAAATCCGTGTGCCATAGATGACGCGCGACAAGAGATCGCGGCCAAGCCGGTCGGCACCCAGAATATAGAAAGGCTTGGTATGATCGAGCGGGCCGATGAAGTGTAGATTGGTGGTGAACAGGCCCCACATGTCATAGCTTTCGCCACGGGCAAAAAACTCGATGGGGATGATCGCATTGTCATCCACCTGGAAAACCCGGGTGAAAGATTTGGGATCGACGACATTCTTGTAGCCCTTCACATGCGGCAGGAATTTGCCATCGTGAAACAGGCTGATCGGCTGCGGCGGCGCGAATGTATATTGCGGCTTGAAGGTTGTCGGCAGGGTTGGCGACAGGAACTCTGCGAAAATCGCCAGGAAATAGATCGCCGCCGTGGCGATCAGACCGATCATTGCCAGCTTGTGGCGGCGGAACTTGAACCACATCAACGCCCATTGCGAGGAGACCACCATGCGGTCGCCGGTCGTCTGATTGTCCAGCAAGGGTTCGTTCGGCGTGCCAGCGCCTGTCGTGGCTTGGGGCAGGGGGGAAGATGTTACGCTCATGTCAGACGAATCCTTGGATCGACGATGGCAAGCAGGATGTCGGACAGCAGCGTACCGACCAGGACCAGGCCACCGGTCATCAGCAGGAAGGCACCGGCCAGGTACATGTCCTGGGATTTCAGCGCCTGCAAAAGGAGAGGTCCGGCGGTGGGCAGGTTCATCACGGTGGACACGATCAACTCGCCGGAAATCAGGGTCGGCAATACCCAGCCGACGGTGGAAATGAACGGGTTGATGGCAACGCGCACCGGATACCGCAGGATCGCCCGCCGTTCTGGCAGCCCTTTGGCAAGGGCCGCTTCCACATAAGGCTTGCGCAATTCGTCAAGCAGATTGGCGCGCATGACGCGGATCAGCGCCGCCGTGCCGCTGGCCCCCAGGATGATCACGGGGATCCAGACATGCTTGAGAAAATCCCCGATTCGGGCCAGTGACCAGGGGGCATTGGCGAATTCCGGCGAGAATAACCCGCCGACGCTCTGGCCGAAGTGAATGGTCGCCACATACATCAGCAGGATGGCCAGCAGGAAATTCGGGATTGCCATGCCGATAAAGCCCAGCAGGGTGAAAAGGTAATCGCCCGGAGAATATTTGCGCACGGCGGAATAGATGCCGATCGGCAGGGCCGTCAGCCAGACGAACATCAGGGTGATGAAGGCGACCAGCGCTGTCATCCCCATCCGCTGCATCACCAATTGGCTGACAGGCTGGTTCCACTCGAAGGAATAGCCGAAATCGCCATGCATCACGCCGCCAATCCAGTGGACATATTGCAGCACGACCGGCTCGCCAATGCCATAGCGCTGGCGCAGGGTCTCCAACTGGGCAGGAGACATGGTATCGCCGGTTTCAGCCGCCTGGGCGGCCAGCGTCGAGACGAAATCGCCGGGCGGCAACTGGATCACCACGAAGGTCAGAAGCGAAATGGCAAACATCGCTGGGATCATGCCCAGCACGCGCAATGTGATGAACCGTAACATCGACGATCCTTTCCGGGGTCTTGCGTTCCTGTCCGTTGAGACCGGCAGGGGGAGGCGGTGTGACCAAAAGCTTTGTCTTCGGGGCGCCGGCCGAGCAGCGCAAGGTTGGGCAAGCGCCACACGGACGACGCCCCGAAGTCGGGAGGAGCTCACTTTGAGTTTGCCTTAGGAAAAGTGGAAACCGGCTTTCCCGAAAAGACAAACGAAAACAAAAGGCTCTAGTTTTGGATGAACCATTGCTCGGTATTGCTGGGTGCCGGGCTTGGGTAGACCCAGGAGGTCGGTGCATTGTTCATCACGTTGTGCAGGTTCTTGGCCTTGACGGCGAAGCCCGCCGGCGGTGTCGAAATCGCAATCGTGTAGAACTGGTCGGCGGCAATATCGAGAATCTGCTGGAACAGCGCCGTCTGCTTGGTCTGATCGGTGGTGCCCTTGATCTGGTTATACAGATCCCACTGTTTCTTGACCGGCTCCGGCGGCTCTTCTCCGCCTTGCATCTTCAGATAAGCCTTGCCCCAGGCGACCGCATAGTTGGATTCAATCGAGACCGGCATATAGAGGCGCGGATCAAGCAGGGCATCGACGCCATATCCTTCGCCGGTCCACAGTGCCACGTCATGGTCATTGTTGTTCTTGACCTCGTAAAACCGCGTGCGGTCCATCGATTGGAAGCGCGCATCGACACCAACAGCCTGCCAGTAGCGAATGACCAGTTCGGCAACATCGCCCCAGTTGGACAGCGCCGCAGGCGTGATGACGGTAAAGGTCAGGCGCTTGCCGTCAGGACGAAGCCGGAAGCCATCGGCATCCTTCTTGTCGAGGCCAATGCTGTCGAGCAGCTTGTTGGCCTTGTCAGGGTCGTAATCGAGATATTGATGCGCCAGCCGGTCATTGGCGTAGAGCGTGTTTTCGTTTGGCGCCACCTGTTTCGGCTGCGTCAGACCCAGATAAATCGCATCGATGACCGATTTGCGATCAATGGCGATGCTCATCGCCACCCGGAAGTCCTTGTTGCCGAAGATCTTGCGCATCTCCGGGTCCTTGTGGGTCATATTGAAGGCAAAGGACGTATCCGCACCCTGAC
This sequence comes from Allorhizobium ampelinum S4, assembly GCF_000016285.1. NCBI lineage: Bacteria > Pseudomonadati > Pseudomonadota > Alphaproteobacteria > Hyphomicrobiales > Rhizobiaceae > Gillisella > Gillisella ampelina. The sequence continues at coordinate 725,556 of NC_011988.1, forward strand.
CGGTAATCCGGTCGATCAACTCGTAACCACCCTTATCCGCGCCGTCGTTCAAGACCGGACGGTTCTGGTTCACGCCGATATGGCGTTCCTGATAGTTGATCTTGCCGGCAATCGCCGCCAGAAGCACGGTCTGCACATCCGAATTGACGCTATAGCGGGCGCCATCGAGATAAGGCAGCTGGTTGCCCGACGGATCGACCTTCCAGTAATAGGGATTGCGCTCAAACGTCACCTGCGTGGCGCCGGACACATAGGGGTCCTTGATCTTCCAGGGGCCGAGCACGGGCATATCAGGATTGCGCCAGCGCTGCGCCTGCTCGATTTCCAGCCCGCATTTATTGGTCAAATGCTCGACCCAGCCAGCATCCCCGGCATCCTTCGCCAGCTTTTCGGCATCGGGATTGAATTTCGGCATGAACTGGCTGCAATATTGCTTCGACATCAGCGTCAACTGCGTGCCGAAAACGCCCGCGACATTCATGATGAACAGGCCGTTCGGGCCGGAGAATTTGATGGTGACGCTGGTCGGGCTGTTGACGGTCGCTACCGGCAGCTTGCCGCCTACCAGCATCCAGGCGGGTTTGGCCGGAAACAGCTTGTCGTCGGGAAGTACGTCATTGACCATGAAGGCGATGTCTTCAGCGGTGAAATCCATGCCGTTCGACCATTTCATGCCCTTGCGCAATTCGAAGGTGAAGGTCGTGGCGTCATCGCTGGCTTTGTAGGAGGTGGCGACGTTGGGAATGATCTTGCCGGACCATTCACGGTCCCAAGCCATCAGCGGCTCGTAGCCGGTCAGTTTAGCGAGCGCGTTGCGGTCATTGCCGCCCACCAATCCGCCGGTCTGGTAACCACCATAGACGCCGACCCGGTCCACCATGTCCTCGACGCGCGGATTTTCCGGCAGACGTTTTTCGACCGGCGGCAATTTGCCTTCCTTGACCAGCGCATCAAGCTGCGGCGCCTGATGATAGTCCTGGGCAATCGCCATGACCGGCATGCCCACCAGTGCGGCAAGCGCCACTGTGGCAAGCAGTTTTCTGGTCTTCATCGTATTTTCCTCCCGAAAAGATATTTTTATGATGGGCTGAAGTCGCTTCGCTGCATTTGCCAGCCGAAAAGAATAGACGCTCCCGGGTCTATTCTTTTCGTCAGTTGTTTCTCACTGCTTCCAGGGTTCGATCAGCCCGGCCAGAATATCCACTTCTTGCGAGGTCAAATCCGTCAGGGGCGGGCGCACCGAACCGGCGGCAAAGCCCTGAAGGCGAACGCCCGCCTTGATGGCCGCGACCGCATAGCCCTTTTGGCGACTGCGCAAGTCCATGAAGGGGAAGAAGAACCGGTTGAGAATGTTTTCGCAGGTCGCCCGGTCGCCAGCCCGCAGCGCCTTGTAGAAGTCGCAGGCCAGTTGCGGCACGAAATTGAAGACAGCCGACGAATAGGTGGAGAAACCCGCACCCAGATAGGCCTCGGCAAACAATTCCGCCGTTGGCATGCCGCCGATATAGGTCAGCCGGTCGCCCAGCGTCGCGGTGATGCGGCGCACCAGGCCAAGTTCTCCGGTACCGTCCTTGAAACCGATCAGATTGGGGCAGTCATCGGCCAGGCGCTGGATGGTTTCGGTCTGAAGCACGCAATTGTCGCGGTTGTAGACGGTGACGCCAAAGCCAACCGCATCACAGACCGCCTTGACATGGGCATAGAGGCCCGCCTGCGGCGCATCGATCAGATATTGCGGCAGCAGAAGAATGCCATCGCCCCCAGCCTTTTCGATGCCCTTGGCAATTTCCACGGCAACCCTCGTGCCACCGCCGCAGCCACCCACGATAGGCACGCCATTCGATGCCGCCTTGGCGGTGGCAACAATATTTGGAATTTCATCCGGCGACAGCGAGAACATTTCGCCGGTGCCGCCAGCGGCAAACAGTACCGTCGCGTCATAGCCCGAAAGCCAATCGATATGCGCGCCATAGACATCCGGGTTGAACTCGCCCTTGTCATCGAAAGGGGTTACGGGAAAGGACAGCAAGCCTGCGCCCAGTGCACGTTTCAGTTCATTCGGTTCCATGGTCCGCCTCTCCTGCGTTCAACTGCTCCGTGCCACACGATCTTCTTCGCGAAAGACTTGAACGGGCACCTATCCTCGTGCTTTATAATGACTGCAACCTGGTCATATCATGATTTCATGTGAAGTCATATTATGATTTAAAATGCCTGTCCAGTCGAATTCCGTTCAAGATTTGCCCAAAACCCGACTTGCACCTTTATGGAGATTTCCATGGCCAAAGCCCCATCGCCGAATGAAGCACAGCGCAAGCCAAGGCTGGCCGAAAGCGTCATCGAAGCCTTGCGTGCCGATATCGTCGGCGGACGGCTGGCGCTCGGCACGCAATTGCCGACCGAGCCGGGGCTGATCGAGCGGTTCGGGGTCAGCCGCACGGTGATCCGCGAGGCCTTGGCCGAGCTACGGGCTGCTGGCCTTGTCGATGCCCGCCAGGGCAAGGGCGTGTTCGTTGTTGATGACCTGCCCGGACAGGAATTGCGCCTCAGCACGGAAGAGCAGCGGAGCATTCCTAAAACCCTGGAAATGCTGGAATTCAGGGTGGCGATCGAGACGGAAGCCGCAGCACTTGCCGCCGTGCGCCGCTCTTCGGCGCAGGAATATGAGATCCGGGCGGCCAATGAGGTGATGGCGGATCTTGTTGCTGAAAAAGCGCCGACCTCCAAGGCGGATTTCGATTTTCACCTGGCCATCGCCCGGGCCACCAATAACAGCTATTATCTGAGCGCCTTGCAAAGCTTTGGTCCGCAGGCCATTCCGCGCTCCAACTTGCCCAACCTGGCCTCTTCACGCAGCGAAACCTATCTTTCGCAAGTGGTGGAGGAGCATGGTCGGATTGCCGACGCCATTTCCGGTCAGGACCCGCAGGGTGCACGCGCCGCGATGCGCGAGCATATCGAGAAATCCCAGGAGCGGCATCGGGCGCTGGCCCGGAATCTGCGCAAGGAGGGCGGCTGAGGCGCATTGATATTTGCGCTTCTGCTTGCCTATCCTCTATGGTCTTGGCATTGCGTCGCAAAATAATCAAAAGGCAGGTTTTATGACCAGAGAGATCTTCATCCGCAATGCGTCCGATTATGCGCTGGGCGGCAAGCTGGCCAAGGATCTGGCTCAGCTTATCGCACGCCGCTCGGTCAGCCAGTCGGAAGGCAGACCAGAGGATCTGCAAGCCTATCTGGTGCAGGATATTCAGCCGCTGCTGTCATCGCTTGGCTTTGCTACGGAGATTTTCGCCAATCCGCGAGAGAACGGCGCACCGCTTTTGATCGCCAGCCTGATCGAGGACGGCAGCCTGCCGACCGTGCTGATCTATGGGCATGGCGATGTCTGTAATGGCGAGGCGCATCGCTGGCGCGAAGGGCTAGACCCTTTCGTGCTGAATCAGGAGGAGGATAAGCTCTACGGGCGCGGCACGGCGGATAACAAGATCCAGCATCTCATCAATATCAAGGCGCTGGAACTGATTTTGAAGGAGCAGGGAAAGCTCGGCTTTAACGTCAAGATCATCATGGAAATGGCCGAGGAAACCGGCTCCTACGGTTTGCGTGAGTTTTTCCAGACCAAGCGCGAAGTCCTTGCCGCCGATGTGCTGATCGCATCCGACGGGCCGCGATTGGCCGCCGATACGCCGACCATGTTCATGGGCTCACGCGGCGGCTTTGCCTTCAACCTTGTCGTCAACCTGCGCGACGGCGATCATCATTCCGGCAATTTCGGTGGATTGCTGGCCGATCCGGCGATCATTCTCGCCCATGCCATCGCCACGATTGTTGATGCGCGGGGCCAGATCCAGATCCCGGAATGGCTGCCGACCAGCCTGACCCCTGACATTCGCGCTGCCCTCAAGGACCTGCCGTCCCGCAAGCATGACGCGGACTGGGGTCAAGCGGATCTGACGCCGTCCGAGCGGGTCTTCGGCTGGAATTCCATGGCGGTTCTGGCCATCTCCTCGGGCAATATCGAGGCGCCGCAAAATGCCATTGCCGGATCGGCGCGGGCCACCTGCCAACTGCGGTTCGTGGTGGGAACGGATATGGAGGGCATTCTGCCTGCCCTGCGCCGCCATCTGGATGCCCATGGTTTCCCCATGGTGGCGGTGGAGCCAGCCCGTGGCGAGGCCTTCCGCGCCACCCGGTTTTCCCCCGATCATCCCTGGGTGCGGTTTGTCGAGCAATCCATAGCCCGCACCAGTGGAAAGCCTGTGCATGTTCTGCCCAATCTGGCGGGGTCGCTGCCCAATGATGCCTTTACCGACATTCTTGGCCTGCCGACCATCTGGATTCCCCATTCCCATGCCGAATGCGGTCAGCACGGACCGAACGAGCACGCTCTTCTGTCCATTGCTGAAGAGGGCATGCGATTGATGACGGGCCTGTTCCTGGATATTGGCGAACAGGCTGCCGCGTTGAAATCCGTTTGAGACTTTGGGCCAGTTGATTGCATCAGGAATTCTGATATTCATTCGTGAAACGCCTTGTTTTCGGATGAATATCAGCAATGAGCAGAAATTTTCTTGTGATCGACCCGGAAGACGGCATGGCGGTTCTGAAAGGGCTGGCCTCGCCATTGCGGATCGCAATGCTCAAGCTATTGCATGACAAGGGGGCGATGAATGTCAATGACATCGCTGCCGAACTGTCGCTGCCGCAATCCACCGTCTCCACCAATCTTCAGGTTCTGGAAGACGCGGGGTTGATCCGCACCGAGAGCCAGAAGGCCCGCAAGGGCAGCCAGAAGATCTGCTATCCGACTGCCGAGGAGGTATTGGTTGTCTTCAAGAGCGAGCGGCGTAAGATCGATGCCCATGCCATCGAAGTCGCGATGCCGATCGGGCTTTATACCAGCTATGAGGTGACGGCACCCTGTGGTCTGTGTTCGCCCGACGGAATCATTGGCTTGCTGGACGTCCCCAATACCTTCCTTGATCCGGAACGGATGAAAGCCGGGCTGATCTGGTTCACCAGAGGCTATGTGGAATATCAATTCCCCAACAATGCCAAGCTATCCGGCAGCGCGATCCGCGAAATCGAGATTGCCATGGAGTTGAGTTCGGAAGTACCCGGCACCAGTGCTGACTGGCCATCCGACATCACTTTGTCGATCAATGGCACGGATGTCGGAACATGGACCTCTCCCGGCGATTTCGGTGACAAGCGCGGTGTTTATACGCCCGACTGGTGGAAGCTGAAGGGCTCCCAATACGGCAAGCTGAAGAATTGGCGAATTTCATCAGAGGGCACGTTCGTTGATGGCGTCAAGATTTCCTCCATCGATCTCAATGCTATCGATCTGCTGGCCCATCATTCCATCCGGGTGCGGATTGGTGTGCGCGATGATGCGCGCCATCCCGGTGGCATCAACATTTTCGGACGCGGATTTGGCAATTACGACCAGGATATCGTGCTCCGTATCCGAACAGAGTGAATATCAGCGTTGGTGATTGAAAGGTTTTCGGCGCGAATACCGACCGTCATGCCGTTGTCATATTGTTGTCATTGCGATTTTGCTGTGTTGCAGCATTGATTTCCATGTCTTTTAGGTCGTTTTTCAGCTTGACGCTTTGTCAAAATCGCTATTTTATATCCGATAAGATGGTTTAAATCATTGTATTGGATATATATAGGGAGGATGACATGAAGGCGACCGTTCTGGCGCATGCCGATTTCAGCATTGCGGAGATTGATCCACGGCTCTACGGCTCCTTCATAGAGCATCTGGGCCGGGCGGTTTACACCGGTATTTATGAACCCGATCACCCAAGCGCCGATGAAAACGGCATGCGCCGCGATGTCATCGATCTGGTGCGGGAGTTGAACGTGCCGATTGTCCGTTATCCCGGCGGCAATTTCGTTTCGGCCTATAATTGGGAAGACGGCATTGGCCCCAAAAATCAGCGCCCGGTTCGGCTTGATCTCGCCTGGCATACCTCCGAGAGCAATGAGGTTGGCCTTCACGAGTTTGCCGATTGGTGCACCTCTGTCGGCACGGAGATGATGCTGGCCGTCAATCTCGGGTCGCGCGGGCTGGATGAGGCGCGCAATTTTCTGGAATATGCCAATCATTCCGGCGGCAGCTATTGGAGCGATCTGCGCATCAGCAATGGCAGGCCCCAGCCTTTCGATGTGAAGCTCTGGTGCCTGGGCAATGAAATGGACGGCCCTTGGCAGATCGGCCACAAATCCGCGGATGAATATGGCCGGCTTGCCCACGAGACAGCGAAGGCCATGCGGACCTTCGATAAATCGCTGGAACTGGTGGTCTGCGGTTCGTCCAATGCCAAGATGCCGAGCTATCCGCAATGGGAAGCGACCGTTCTCGACCATACCTATAATGAGGTCGATTATATTTCCCTGCATATGTATTTTGACAACAAGGCAGGCGATACGCCCAATTATCTCGCCCAGAACAAGAAGCTGGATGATTATATCGTCTCGGTATCGGGCGTGATTGATTTCATCAAGGCCAAGAAACGCTCTTCCAAGAATGTCTATATTTCCTTTGATGAATGGAATGTCTGGTATCATTCCAACGAACAGGACAAGGCAATCCTCCAGGGCAATGACGGTTGGCCCTTCGCGCCGCCATTGTTGGAAGACATCTATAATTTCGAGGATGTGTTGCAGGTCGGGCTGATTATCAACACTTTCATCCGCCGTTCCAACGTGGTGCGCATCGCCTGCCTGGCGCAATTGGTCAATGTGATCGCGCCAATCATGACGGCGCCGGGCGGTCCAGCCTGGCGGCAGACGATTTTCTATCCGTTCCTGTTCGCCTCGGTGCATGGCCGTGGCACGGCGCTGGATCTCAGGGTGAAAAGCCCGACCTATACGGCGTCTGCCGTCGGTGAGGTCGACAGTCTCGACATTGCCGCCGTGCATGACACGGCGGATGGCTCGATTGCTTTCTTCGTCGTCAATCGTTCAGAGGCGGCCATCGAGACCACATTCGATTTGCAGGGGTTTGGCACCGCGCCATCTATCGCCGATTATCAGGTGATGACCCATGCCGATTTGAAGGCGGTCAATACGCAGGAGCGGATGACGGAGGTTGCGCCACGCCCCGGCGAGGGGCTGGTTATCGACGGCACAAGCCTGACGACGTCGTTTCCGGCGCTGTCCTACCAGATGATCCGGGTGAAGGTTCGGGATGTCTCCTAGGGGCATGGATAATTCCTGACCTTGCTAAACCTGGGAGGAGGATAGCGATGACGGCACAGATCGAAATCAGCAATGTCAGCAAGACCTACGGTGCTATGACCGTGCTGGATGGCTTGTCGCTGTCCATTCCGGCCCATGAATTCGTGGTCTTCCTCGGTCCGTCCGGCTGCGGAAAATCGACTTTGCTGCGGATGATCGCCGGGCTTGAAAGCGTCGATGACGGTGAAATCCGCATCAATGGCGAGCGGATTGACGGACTGCCGCCTGGTCAGCGTGACGTGGCTATGGTATTTCAATCCTATGCGCTCTATCCGCATATGACCGTGCGCCAGAACATGGCCTTCGGGCTTGAGAATATTCAGGTTTCCCGATCGGTCATTGATGCGCGCATTGCCGAAGCCGCGCGGATGCTGGAAATCGATCATCTGCTGGAGCGCAAGCCGGGGCAGCTTTCCGGCGGCCAGCGCCAGCGCGTGGCGATCGGCCGGGCGGTGGTAAAGGAGCCCAAAGCCTTCCTGTTTGATGAGCCGCTCTCCAATCTGGATGCCGCGCTGCGCACTCGCACCCGGATCGAGTTAGCGCAATTGCATCAACGGCTGCGCTCGACGATGATTTTCGTCACCCATGATCAGACCGAAGCGATGACGCTGGCCGACAGGATCGTGGTGATGAACAATCGTCGCATCGAGCAGATTGGCACGCCGATGCAGATCTATGAGCGCCCGGCTACCCGCTTCGTGGCGGGTTTCGTCGGGTCGCCGGCGATGAATTTTCTCGATGTTACGGGTTTTTCTCCCGGCAAATCCGGCATGGTGGCCACCTGCGGTCAGAGCCTGCGTATCGAAACCCATATCGATCCGGCCAATGCGGTGTCGGCGGTGACGCTCGGTATTCGCGCCGAGGCGGTTCACGTCACGCCTCCTGAGGGCGGCGACGTTGATGGCACTATCGATGTGCTGGAGCGTCTGGGTGATCGGACACTGATCTATACACGATTGGCGGATGGCCAAAGTGTGGTGGCCGCAACGGCGGGTCAGACGCGCCTGAAAATCGGCGATCGCATTGGCCTTGGTTTTGACGGTGAAAAAGCCCATCTGTTCGATGCGGATGGAACCGCCCGGCATGCGGAGGCGCTCTCTGATGGCTGACCGCTCTTCTGTTCCGCCAGGTATGGGCCTGCCGGATGTGAGCCTGCGCCGCCGTTCAGCCCCTGCGTCGATGAGCATCCATGCTCCGCGCTGGAGCCATGCGTTATTCGTGGCGCCTTACCTGACATTTTTCGCCACGCTTCTGGTTTTTCCGCTGATCTGGGGCATTTGGCTGAGTTTCCATAAGGCCGATATGTTTTCGAGCGGGCGGTTCGTCGGCTTTGATAATTATCTACGGCTGTTTCGCGATACCGTTTTCATCCAGTCGATCTGGAATACCTTCTATTTCGTGGCATTGACGGTGCCGACGCTGGCGGTGCTCGGGCTATTTCTGGCGCTGGCGCTCAACCGGCAGACGCGGACGGCGGCGGTTCTGCGAACCCTGTTCTTTGCTTCTTCGGTTCTGTCCGTCACCATCGTCACGCTGGTCTGGCGGATTGTGTTCATTCCGCAGGTCGGCTTGCTGGCCACCATTTTCGGCTGGTTTGGCGCAACAGCGCCCGCCGCCCTCTCCGATCCCGATCTGGCGATGATTGCGATTGCCATTGCCACCGTCTGGTGGTGCCTTGGCCTGCCGATGATGCTGTTTCTGTCGGCTTTGCAGCAAATCCCCGGCGATATCTATGAGGCGGCGGCGCTTGATAATGCCAGCCGCTGGCGGACACTGACGGCCATTACCCTGCCATCCATCAAGCGGACATTCCTCCTGGTGATCATCATTCAGATTGTCTTGCAATTCCAGCTGTTTGGCCAGGCGCTGTTGATGACGCGGGGAGGGCCGAACAATGCGACCCGCCCCATCGTTCTCTATATCTATGAAGTCACCTTCCGCCGCTGGGATCTTGGTCTCGGGGCCGCAGCCTCCGAAATCCTTTTCATCCTGATCCTGCTCGCCGCCATGGCGCAATATCTGATCACCAGACGTAAAGGAGACGCGGCATGAGCGGCTTTTCCTCTTCTCACAGCAAGCTTGGCGACCGGATCGTCCTTGGGCTGGTCGTGCTGTTATCTCTCGTGATGCTTTTGCCCATTCTCTGGGTGATCGGATTGTCGCTGAAGGAAAACAGTGTGCTGATGGCCGACCCCAATTCGGTGTTTCATCCACCTTATATCATTGGCAATTATATCAATATCCTGCAAACGTCCTCGGTGTTTCGCTGGATCCTCAACAGCCTGATCGTTTCGATCAGCCTGACCATCGGCACGCTGATCCTGTCGTCGCTGGCTGGTTACGGCTTTGCCCGGCTGAATTTTCCGGGCCGAGACGTGCTGTTCGTGATCGTTCTGTTCGGGCTCGCGGTGCCGGAGCAGGCGGTTCTGGTTGCCCGGCACCAGATTTTCAGCATGTTGAGCCTGCACAATACCTATCCGGGCCTTGTGCTGCCCGGCCTATCCAGCGCTTTCGGCGTCTTTTTGATGACGCAATATTTCCGGGCCATCCCGCGCGATCTGGATGAGGCGGCCCTTCTGGACAATGCCAGCCGGTTCCGGATCTTCTGGAAAGTGCTTTTGCCTCTGACGCTGCCCGCCCAGGCGACGCTTGGCATTTTCACGTTTCTGGCGTCCTGGAACGACTATTTCTGGCCGCTGATTTCGGCATCCAGAAAGGACATGTATACGCTGACAGTGGGGCTTGCCTCGACCCAGACCAATTTCGGCCAGTCCGAAGGCCTGGGCTTCCTGATGGCGCAGGCGGTGTTTGCTGGAGCGCCTATCCTTATCATCTATCTGTTTTTCCAAAAATATATCGTCACGGCGGTGTCGGGGGCAGCCGTTCGGTAGCGTTTGCCCTGACATTACAAGAAACACGTGGGAGGAGAGACCATGAAAGCGACGCCAATCAAATCGAGGATCATGAAACTGATGCGCACCACCATTCCGGTGGTGGCACTGATGATGGGCCATGCCGCCTTCGCGGCGGAGCCTGTGGAACTGAACGTCCAAAGGTTCTTCGGCGCCTGCGATGCCGAATATGGCAGCAATACAGACGTCAGCAAATCGGTCGGCGAATGTGGGATCATGACCTCGCTGATCAACAAGTTCAACGCCGATAATCCCGACATCCATGTGTCGGTGGCGACTGTGGAATGGCCGGGCTATGACCAGCTCAACGCGCAATTTGCCTCCAACGATCCGCCTGACATCGTCACGATCCATGAATCGGCCTTGTCGGATTATCAGTCCAAAAACCTTATCATGCCGCTGGACGAGCTTTTGGCCACCCAAGGCATCAAGCCTGAAACCTTTACCGAGGCGGCGCGGCAGGGCGCGACCAAGGACGGCAAGTTCTATGGATTGCCGATCGACAGCTGGACCATGCTCTACCATATCAATATGGATCTGTTTAAGCAGGCGGGTCTCGTCAATGCCGATGGCACACCGATCCTGCCGAAATCCCCGGAAGAGCTTCTGGCCCAGGCCGAACAGTTCAAGCAGAAGACCGGCAAGCCTTATTTCGTGCAGAATCTTGCCAATGAGACGGCGCTCTACATGCGCAATCTCTATACCTACCTGTTCCAGCAAAACTCTGATTTCTTCGCCGATCCAACCCATATCAAGCTCGACACGCCTGAGGCCAAGCGGGTGGTGGAGATGTACCGAACCATCTTTGCCAAGGGCTATACCACCAAGGACATGGATTACGGCGCCTCGATCACTGCCTTTCTGGCCGGTGCCGGCGGTGTTCATCTGAACGGCACCTGGATGATTGGCGATTATAATGCCTCGGCTGCCAAACCGGGCACGGCGCTGAACAAGGGCGGTTATGCCGTCTATCCCTATCCGCAATTGTTTTCCGGCGATCACGCGCAGTTTGCCGATGGTCATACCTGGGCTGTTTCCGTCAAGGACCGGACGCCCGAACAGACCAAGGCCGTGGCGCGGTTCCTGAAATTCTTCGTCGACAATGATTTCGATTGGTCGCGCACCGGCCACCTGCCATCCGTGCAGGCTGTGCTGAACTCTGATGCCTTCAAGGCCCTGCCGCACCGCGACACGGTGTCTGATATTGCCCAGCTTGGGCGGCCACTGCCGTCGCAAGTGCAGCGCCAGTTCCCGATCCAGGACATTATCGGCGAAGAAATGAGCGCTGCGGTGACCGGTCAGAAGGATGTCGACGCGGCCTTGAAGGATGCCCAAAGCCGGGTGAATGACCTGCTTGGCAATCTGTAAAAACAAGATAGGTGAGCGCCCAAAGCCAAAAGCTTTGGGCGCTGCTATTTTACAGTGCCGATACCAGCACGTCTGCGCGCGCTGCCAAAATGGCCTTGCAGGCCGTGGCGGCCTCCTTGCCCTTGATGACGAAATGCTCCCTGAAGAAGGCGATATGCGCCTCGCTTTCCTGGAAATTGTGGGGTGTCAGTACGGCCGAAAGCACCGGCACCTCGGTATCGAGCTGCACGCGCATCATGCCGTCCAAGACGGTGGCGGCCACGAAATCATGGCGGTAAATGCCACCATCCACCACCAGCGCACAGCCGAGGATGGCGCGGTATTGTCCGGTTTTGGCAAGCGTCTGGGCATGAAGAGGGATTTCCAAGGCGCCCGGCACATCGACAATGTCGATCTCGGCGGCGGTGCCGCCAAGCGCCTGCCATTCGGCGACGAAGGCGTTTACGCATTGATCAACGATCCCGGCATGCCAGCGGGCGCGGATGACGGCAATACGGTTTGGTTCAAGTCTTGCTGCGATAGTCATGTCTCTGCCTTTCAAGGGTCAGCCAAACAGAGTTGGCTGGAACACCGCACGGAGGCGGCAAATTTTCCCTTGGGCGAACAGCAGGGCACACCCGTTCGGGAGACGGATCTCCGCTGGGGTATTTCCTGCATGCTCTCTTCCATCCGGACTATACCGTCGGCTCCGGCATCGCACCGGATCTGCTGACCTCCCAGGTTGCCCTGAAAGCGCTCGCGGGCTCCGGGCAAGCCCGATACCGCCGGTGGGGAATTTCACCCCGCCCTGAGAACAGTTATAACATAGAATTGAAGTTGCAGAAATTGCAAGGCCGTTTTTCTCATTATTCGGTAGGTTAGTGGTCCGATTCCGACATTTGCCTCCGTTTGCAGCACCCTCGAGAGCAAATGTCGGAATTTTCAGGACCACGAGCAGGTCTCTGTTTCTAGTGGAATTTAAGAATTTGACATTTGATCCTCGAGGGTGCGGCAAGGGGGTATCAAATGTCAAATTCATTCCACTAGCGTCTGTCGGCCGCGGTTTCTTCCAATATCCAGTCTCGAAACGCCTGCAAAGGTGGGTGTGAACCACGTTCATTCGGCCAGACGAGATAATAGGCCTCCGTGCTTTGCATCGGCCGGTCGATGGCCTTGACCAGGCGACCGGAGGCCATTTCCTCTTCGATCAGGAATTCAGGCAGCAGCGCGACGCCAAGTCCTGCCATCGCGGCTTGAGCGGCTGTCGCAAACTGGTCGAACAACATGCCGCGCACCTGGTCGGATTGCACGTCATTGCTGGCAAGCCAGCGTTCCCAGGCATCGGGGCGGGTGGTGAGATGAAGAAGAGGGGCCTGGCGCAGATCCAGCGGTGTCTGAAACCGGTAGGTGTCGCGCAACTCAGGGCTACAGGCGGGAATGACGGTTTCAGAGCGCAGCAGCGACATTTCCGCGCCCTGCCAATCGGCCAGACCGAAGTGAATGGCAGCATCGACCGGTTCCAGCCGGAAATCGAAATAGGAAAGCTTGGTGACGAGATTGATGGTGATGCCGGGGTGGCGGCTGAGAAATCCCGGCAGGCGCGGGGCCAGCCATCGAGTGCCGAAGGTGGGCAGGATGGCGAGATTGAGCGTCCCTCCGAACGGATTGGCCTTCAGCGTTAGCGATGCGGTGCTGATAATCCGCAGCGCATCGCGGATTTCGCGGGCATAGATATTGCCGCCTGCCGTCAGCCGGATCGTCTGGCGTTCACGGTGAAACAACTCGACGCCGAGCTGTTCCTCCAGCGCCTTGATCTGCCGGCTGACCGCGCTTTGCGTCAGGCTCAATTCCCGCGCTGCCGCCGTGACGCTGCCGGTGCGGGCCGCGGCCTCAAAAGCCGAAAGAAGATGCAGGGATGGCAGGAAACGGCGGGGACTTTGCATGGAGGCTCCGGGTATCACCAGATCAGATGAGAATATGAGATCGTCTTCTATAGGCGGTCTTTTGCCTGAGGTCATTCCATTTGGGAAAGAACTCTTGCAGAAACATCGATAATTGCGCACTGGCGGACTGGTTCAGCACTTGCTAGTGTTTTGGCAGAATAATTGCTGCCGTTTTGCCCGGCTTCCGGTTCGGTTGCGATATAAGGGAACTGTCATGCAGGGGAATCCAAGATCGCACGGGCTATGGGAGCGAACCGCGCCATCGCCGCCACCCACATCGGTGCTCACCGACCACCTGATTGCCGATGTCGTCGTGGTCGGTGGCGGCTATACTGGGCTGTCCGCTGCCTTGCATCTGGCCGAGGCCGGGGTTTCCGTTGTGTTGCTGGAAGCGGTCGAGATCGGCTTTGGCGGCGCGGGCCGTAATGTCGGGCTGATCAACGGCGGCATGTGGGTGATGCCGGACGACGTGCCGAAGGTGCTTGGCCCTGTGCATGGAGAGCGGGCGCTGAAGCAATTGGGCGAAGCGCCGCTCTTGGTGCGCGAGACAATCGAAAAACACGGTATCGCCTGCGAGTTGGAAACCAATGGCACGCTGCATCTGGCCGTGGGTAACGCCGGGTTGGAGGAATTGCAGAACCGTCACCGGCAATGGGTGGCGCGCGGTGCGCCGGTGGAGCTTCTGTCTGCCGAGGAAACGGCATTTCGCGTCGGAAGCACTGCCTATGCCGGTTCATTGTTTGATCCCCGGGCCGGAACGCTGCAACCGCTTGCCTATGCGCGGGGGCTTGCTGCTGCCGCCATTCGCGCCGGTGTGCGGATTTTCACCGGCAGCCCGGTGGTGGAAACTGAGCGAGAAGGCGAGAACTGGGTGGTCAAGACCGCCTCCGGCCATGTCTCCTGCCGCTGGATCATCGTTTCCACCGATGCTTATTCCACCGGTCCCTGGAAAAGCGTGCGGGAAGAGCAGATGCATCTTCCCTATTTCAATTTCGCCACCGTACCGCTTGGAGAAAATTTGCGCCGCTCCTTGTTGGCGAACCGCGAAGGCTGCTGGGATACACGGGAAATCCTGTCGTCCTTCCGCATGGACCAGGCCGGTCGGCTGGTGTTTGGAAGTGTCGGCGCACTACGCCATGGCGGGGCTGCGGTGCATCGCGCCTGGGCCAAGCGCAGCCTGAAGCGGCTGTTTCCGCAATTGGGCGATGTGGAGTTCGAGACCGAATGGTATGGCAAGATCGGCATGACACGCGATGCCGTGCCGCGCTTTCACCACTTTGCCAAGCGGGTTGTCGGCTTTAGCGGCTATAATGGCCGTGGGATTGCGCCCGGCACGTCTTTCGGGCGGACATTGGCGCAATTGGTTCTGGGCGAGATCGGCGAGGCGGATCTGCCCTTGCCGCTATCCGAGCCGGAAACCATTGCGTTGCGCACGGTCAAGGAAATCTACTACGAAGCGGGCGCGCAAATCGCTCATCTGGCGGATAGCCGGTTCTGATCCGGTCGCCACTCAACATCATTCACATACAAACGACGTTTCAAGGAAAGATCATATCGATGTCGAAACTCAACCTGCCTGCCGATGTATCGCGCATTCTTACAAATCTCGGTATTTCCGCCGGGACTTTGTCGGGCGGTTCGCTGACGGTCACATCGCCTGTCGATGGCAGCACGCTTGCCACGCTTGCAACGGTGTCCAGCGATGAGGCAAGCAAGGCCATCGACAATGCACATGCCGCTTTCTTAGCGTGGCGCATGGTGCCAGCCCCCAAGCGCGGCGAATTGGTGCGCTTGCTGGGCGAGGAATTGCGCGCCCATAAGGACGATCTCGGTCGCCTCGTGTCCATCGAGGTTGGTAAGGTCACCTCTGAGGGGCTGGGCGAAGTGCAGGAAATGATCGACATCTGCGATTTCGCGGTCGGTCTGTCGCGCCAGCTTTACGGCCTGACCATCGCCACCGAACGCGGCGAACACCGGATGATGGAAACCTGGCATCCCCTCGGCGTCACCGGCATTATCTCGGCCTTCAATTTTCCGGTCGCGGTCTGGTGCTGGAATGCGGCGCTGGCGCTGGTTTGCGGCAATTCGACGGTCTGGAAGCCATCGGAAAAGACGCCGATTACCGCCCTTGCTACTCAGGCGATTTTCGAGAAAGCCGTTCGTCGTTATGTGGCGGCTGGCGGCAGCGCGCCGGACGGGCTTTCAACCGTGCTGATCGGTGAGCGCGCCATTGGCGAAGTGCTGGTGGATCATCCGAAAGTGCCATTGGTTTCGGCCACCGGTTCGACAGCCATGGGCCGAGCGGTCGGTCCGCGTTTGGCGGCCCGCTTTGCCCGGTCAATCCTGGAACTGGGTGGCAATAACGCCGCCATCGTCGGCCCGACCGCCGATCTCGATCTGACCCTGCGCGGCGTTGCCTTTGCCGCCATGGGCACGGCTGGTCAACGCTGCACAACGCTTCGCCGCCTGTTTGTGCATGACAGCGTTTACGACACGCTGGTTCCCCGGCTGATCAAGGCCTATGGCTCCGTCACCATCGGCAATCCGCTGGAGACCGGCACGCTGGTTGGACCGTTGATCGATGGCCGTGCTTATGAGGCGATGCAAACGGCGCTGACTGCGGCAAAGGCCGCTGGCGGCGTGGTGCATGGCGGCATGCGCGTGCGGGAAGAAGAGGCTGCCTCCGCCTATTATGTGCGCCCCGCCCTGGTGGAAATGCCCTCCCAGACCGGGCCGGTGAAGGATGAAACCTTCGCACCGATCCTTTATGTGATCCGCTACAGCGATTTTGATGCCGCTTTGGCGCTGAATAACGATGTGCCGCAGGGCCTGTCCTCGTCGATCTTCACCAATGACCTGCGCGAAGCCGAGGCGTTTCTATCGGATCGCGGCTCCGATTGCGGCATTGCCAATGTCAATATCGGCCCATCCGGTGCGGAAATCGGCGGCGCTTTCGGGGGCGAGAAGGAAACCGGTGGCGGGCGCGAATCCGGCTCGGATGCCTGGAAAGCCTATATGCGCCGCGCCACCAACACGGTGAATTTCGGACGCTCGCTGCCCTTGGCCCAGGGCGTGAAATTCGACGTCGAATAATCAGTTGCCGCCATACTCCCGGTAGAGACGGGGAGTATGGCGGCGATACTTCAATCCTTTACGGGCTGAATCTGTTGCAGCCAGAGATAATAGGCCGAGTGGTCGAGATCTGCGCCGCCTTTGTTCTGCACCAGGTCGGTGAAGCCCGCCCGCACCGTTTCCGATAGCGGCAGCGTCAAATCGTGTTCGGCGGCGACCGAAAGCGCATTATTTAAGTCTTTCAACTGCGCAGCGGATCGTCCACCCGGCGTGAAGTTGCCGGTCACCATCCGCTCACCATGCAGGTCCAGAATCCGGCTATCGGCAAAGCCACCCCGTAAAGCGTCGCGCAGCGTTGCCGGATCGCATCCTGCCGATTGTGCCAGCCGAAAGGCTTCAGCGACCGCGCCGATGGTGACGGCGACGATCAACTGATTGGCAAGTTTCGCCGTCTGGCCGGTGCCGACCGGCCCCATCAGTGTTGGACGGCCAAGTTTTTCGAGAATCGGCACGGCGGCTGCGAAATCCTCCGGCGCGCCGCCGACGAAAATCGACAGCGACTTTGCCTTGGCCCCAGCCACACCGCCGGAGACGGGGGCATCGAGGAATCGTTTGCCCATTTGCCGGGCCAAAGACGCGAGATCGCGGTCGCAGGCCGGCTCCACCGATCCCATGTCGATGATCAGCGCGCCTTCGCCTGCCGCAGCCATTGCGCCGCTGTCTTCCAGTGTGGCGCGGGTGGCCGGACCATCGAGCAGCATGGAAATCACCACATCCGCACCCCTGGCTGCGTCTGCCGGGCTGGCGGCAACGCGGGCCACATCGGACAAGGCCTGCGCCTTTTGTGGGGAGCGATTCCAGACCACGACCTCGAAATCCGCAGCCAGATGACGGGCCATCGGCTCCCCCATCAATCCGGTGCCGAGAAAGGCGATCCGGGTCATGACAGCTCCGCCCCAATGGCGGCAAGGGCCGCGCGCGCCACGTCTTCGTCCTGTTCGCCCGAGCCGGAGCCGACGCCGATCCCACCGAGCAACATGCCGTTGACCTTAATGGGCAGGCCACCCTTCAGCCCCGTCGCTTCGCCTTGGGTTGCTGCAGCCAGCAACAGCTTGGCGTGGTCGGGAACGCTGTGGCTGGGAGCGGCAAGCGAGGCTGCCGTCCGCGCCTTGGCCCTCGCGCTTTTTAAGGAGAGGTAGCGCGAACCGCGCATCCGAAACGACGCCAGTTCTACGCCGCTGTGATCGACAATGATAATGCATTGCGGCTGACCCATCGCGGTCGCGGCATCGATTGCTGCGCGCAAAAGTGCTGCGACGCCTTCGTCGGTCAAGGCGCTTGAGGGTATCGTAAAGCTCATGGCATGCTCTCCCTTGGCAGTTTCTACCGGTCATGTTATCGATACCATATTCGAACCGGTCCAGCTTGGCGAGTAGGAATAGGTGTCTCACCCAGCACCGTCAGTTTGATTTTTCGAACCCGAATACCAAGTCCAGACTATCAAGTGTTGGGAGGCGCTCCGTCATGTCGTTCTTTGAGATATCCGATCCCGCCTTTGGCCGGTTTGTGATGGGCAATGCCCCGGTCAAGCAATTGGCAACCGGCTTTGATTGGGTGGAAGGACCTGTCTGGTTTGGCGATCTGGACTGCCTGCTGTTTTCCGACATCCCCAACAATCGTATTCTGCGCTGGATGCCGGATGGCAGCCTTACCACCTTTCGTGCGCCCTCCAATTTTGCCAATGGCCATACCCGAGACAGGCAAGGGCGCTTGGTGAGTTGTGAGCACGGTACACGGCGTGTGACCCGCACTGAATATGACGGCACGATTACGGTGATTGCAGATAGCTTTGAGGGCAAGCGTCTCAATTCGCCCAATGATGTGATTGTGGCTTCCGATGGGGCGATCTGGTTCAGTGACCCGCATTACGGCATCGCCACTGATTACGAAGGCACGAAAAGCGAGCAGGAATTGCCCTGCAATGTCTACCGTGTCGATCCATCCGGGGTGATTTCTGCCGTGTTAACCGATTTCAACGGTCCGAACGGACTGGTCTTCAGCCCGGATGAAAAACGGCTTTACGTGGCCGATACTGGCCGTATGCATAGCAGCGATCCGCAGCATATCCGCGTGTTCGATGTCGGTGATGGATGGAAGCTGACCGGCGGCAACGTGTTTCATGTCATCGCCAAGGGCTGTGCCGACGGCATGCGGCTCGACTCTGACGGCAATCTCTGGTCCTCGGCTGCCGATGGCGTCCACTGCATCGCCCCGGACGGTCATTTGATGGGCAAGATCCTGGTGCCGGAAACGGTCTCCAATCTCTGCTTCGGCGGGCGTGGCAAGCATCGATTGTTCATAACCGCAACAACCAGTCTCTATGCCATTTCCCTGAACCGCAAGGGGGCTGCCTGACAGGATCTATCTAGCAAAGGTCAGACCGACCATTTGCTTTTCACGCCAAGGCTTTCGATTGCAGAAATGGCCACAGCGATCCCGTCTTCTGCCCGCATGCGTTGACCAAGCGCTGTCGCATGATGGCGCATGTCGTCGCAGTCGGCAGAGATGATTGCCGAGGCTAGAGCATCGGCGGTCAAGGCAGCGCGGTCCAGCGCTGGCGGCGCAACGCCGAGTTTTTCAAGGCGGCTGCCCCAGAATGGCTGATCCCCAAAGAATGGTACAACCACTGAGGCAATGCCAGCACGTGCCGCAGCAGTGGTGGTGCCAGCGCCTCCGTGGTGAACCGCCAGCGCCATTTTGGGAAACAGCCAATCATGCGGCGCCCGGTCAATCTGGAAGATATTTCCACCAGCTTCACTGTCCGCGCCGTTGAGACCGCCCCAACCACTGGCAAGCACGATGCGTTTGCCAGTCTTGCGTACCGCTTGCAACACGATATCAGTGAAGCGGCCTCCATCCGGCCCAACCATGCTGCCGAAGCCGACATAGACGGGCGGAGGCCCACCTTTTAGAAAACGCGTCAGATCGTCCGGTGCGGCCCATGTCGAACTTTCCTGCAACTGCCAGGGGCCGGTGACTCGGACATTGGAGGGGAGCGAGGCAGGCGGCTCGACAAGCGTCGGGCTATAGGCAAACAGGCGCAGATGCGAACGAGGCTTATAGGTATAGGGACCACGCCAGGGATAAGGCGCCAACCGCAGGGCCGGGCGCACGACCTCATTATAAGCGGGGCGCAAAATATGCCAAATCAGCATTTGCGTGGCATGGCCAAGTGCCACATTGATTGGTCCCGGCAAGCTCCTCGCCCAACCCGGCAGCGGCAGAAGCGGCGGTTGCCGCGAGGGCAGGGTGGGGACCAATTGCGTTTCCGCGACAGGAAGGCCCAGATATTCGCCGAGCGCTGCGGCAAGATGAAAGACCATACCGTTGCCAATCAGCAGATCGGCACCCTCTGTTGCTCTAAGGCCTTGGGCAGGCCAACTGGCGGCCATGGTTTTCAACCTTCGCCGCGCCGCCTTGGCAATAGCAAGCGGTGAAAGACCGTTGGACAGCGTCGTCCGATCATTGCGCATCCAGTCAAGGAAATCGCCACGCAAGGGGGCGAATTCCAAGCCGTGATGGGTGACGAGATCGGCACATTGCGGATCGGTGGCAATTCTGACCTTGTGACCGGCCTGCTTCAACCCAACGCCAAGAGCAACCAGCGGCCGCACATCGCCTTCGGTGCCAATCGTGAATATGACGATCTGCATGGTTTACTCATTCACCAGATAGTGATGCCTGACATTGGCACCCGACATTGGACACATTCTAAAGCGGCTATTGGGCAAGTCACTCAATGCCCCATGCATTTTCTGCGATGCAACTTTCGAATTGCAATGTGCCAATGCTAGCGACTTGGCACTGCAACACGTCAGTCGTTCAGCCCCACTCCCCCTATCAAGCCTAAGAGGATTTTAGTCAGCGACGATGACGTCAGGCTCGGCTGGGCATGGCCATTGTGGCTTTGCGTCCGTCGCCCGACTGAAAACGGTCGGTCTGGATCAATCCAAGCATGATTGCTTTGACAACGGCCTGGGTACGGTTGACGGCTTCCAGCTTGCGCTTGACCGACTCCATGTAAAATTCGACCGATTTTTCGGAAATGCCGAGGATTTTGGCAATTTCCCATGACGACTTGCCCTTGGACACCCAGATCACGGTTTCCTTTTCCCGTGCCGACAGGAATGACCGGCGGCGGCGATAGCTGCCGATCAGGTGCTCTTCCATGACAACTGGCAGCGCACAGGAATGAAAGAATTGCGAGATAATGTGAATAAGATGAGCTTCCGGCAGGCTGTCCTGGAATTTTTCGTCGGGGATTACAGTCATGATTGCCAGTTCGCCATGGCGGGACATGAGAGGCACGGTCAGCCCGTTGACAATGCCACGTTTTGCAGCATCTTCGATAACGCAACGCTCTTCTTCCGTCAGCTTGTCGCTATCAATGGCATCGCTCCAACGAAACGGTGTCTTGCGAGAGAGAGAAATCCCGACGATGGGATCGCAATAGACATACCGCTCCGATGCGTATCGCTCCACCCATTCCTCTGGATAGTTGTTGATGCCGAATGTATGGCGGGTTTCATTCGTAGCATTCAGCACAGGGGTTTGAAGAATGTGATAGGAAAAATACTTGTAACCCAGTGATTTTATACTGGATTCCATGACGGCTTTCATCTCAGCGGCGGAGACGGCGGCATTGAGGCGCATAATAAAGCGATCGAGAGGATCTACGGTCTTATGTTTGATGTCATGCATGAAATAAAACTCCAAATCGTCACTTCGTGAAATTTTTGAGGCCGGGCATTCGGGGCCGGAAATTGGGAGGATTGGAATGCCCGCAAATATAAAATTCAGAAAATGCTGTTTTAATATTGGAAAATAAATGTAACTATTGGTAGCGCTTGAAAATGTGTTGTATTATGCGTCATGTTGCAGTGTAGCATTTACAAGCAGGGGGTCAATGTCAATTTGAAATTGAAACGGGTCAATTTCAATGGAAACAAAATCTGAACATTGACGCCTGCCACGCCCGTATGGTGCGTTTACGATTGGCGACTGCCCCAGATCAGGTCAGTTTTGCGCGCGCAAATTTCGTGTTTGTGGTCTGTTGTGGCACGAGTCCTGCTGTGACTCTGGGCGTTTTTAGGGGTAAATTCGCGTGTTGCGATGCAAAATCATCCAGGAAATATAACGTATTACAGCATCCTGTGTGCGGTTTATAAAACGCGCGGCTCTGTCAGAGGTCGCCATAAATGCCTGCCGCCCATTCTGGCGACGGCCTTGCGGCATTCGGCCTGCGAATATGCTCAGGCATTTGGCCGCCTTGAGCATATTCTGCGTTGTCGTCGGCAGAGTTTGCCGTCCCGGCTCTCGTTGGGTCTTTGGCTTATGCCGTTGTTTCAAGCGCCAGCAGGTCATCCAGCGTCTGGCGCCTGCGAATCAGCCGGTGGTTGTCCCCCTCGATCAGGACTTCCGGTGCGTACAGCCTGCTATTATAGTTTGACGACATGGAGGCGCCATAGGCGCCGGTGTCGTGAAATACCATGTAGTCGCCCGGTTGCGCTTGCGGCAGGTCGCGCTTTTCAATCGTCCCGAATTCGCCCTGGGTGAAGACATCGCCGGATTCGCAAAGCGGTCCTGCCACCACTGTCGGCACCGGCACGTCGCTATGCGGTGCGCTATTATTCGGGGCGGGCAAGACGGAGATGCCGTGATAGCTGCCATACATCGCCGGGCGGGCCAAATCGCTGAATCCGGCATCGACAAGGATGAAATGATTGCTGCCCATGGTTTTGGTGGCGCGGACCTCGGCCAGCAGAACGCCCGAATCCGCCGTCAGAAACCGGCCCGGCTCGATTTCGAGCCGGATCTTGTGGCGCAGATATTCCTCGATCTGTTTGCGGGCGCTATCCCAAAGCGCGAAATAATGGACGGTATCGATTTCTTCCTCACCATCCTTATAGGGGATGGAGAGGCCGCCGCCCGCCGAAATCGCCTCGATATCGGCACCAAGCTCGCAGCAGAATGTTACCATCGCCCCGCAAACCCGTTGCAGATGCCGGTAATCGACGCCGGAGCCGATATGCATGTGCAGGCCGACTAGCGTCAGCGAGTAGCGCCGCACGGCTGCCAGAGCCTCCTGCAATTGCTCAAACCAGATGCCATGCTTGCTGTTTTCGCCGCCGGTATTGGTCTTGTTGCTATGGCCGTGGCCGAAACCGGGATTGATGCGCAGCCAGACCCGATGCCCCGGAGAGCGTGCGCCAAGTTGGTGCAGCATATCGATGGAGCCGGCATTGACCTCGATTTTGTCAGCGACCACCCGGTCCAATGTGCTGCGATCAAACACATCGGCGGTAAAGACGATCTCGGCAACACCGGAGGCCTGGCCGGTGACATAACCCGCTCTTCTGGCCCGCTCGATTTCACCCAGCGTCACCGCATCGACGACCACCCCGGCCTCACGCATCTGCCGCAGGATATGGGTATTTGAACAGGCTTTTTGGGCAAAGCGAATGACGTCGAAGGACGACAATTGTGCGATACGGGCGCGGATCGTGTCTGCGTCATAGACCCAGACCGGCGTTCCATAGGTTTGCGCAAGCGTGGTGAGTGTGTCGTTTGAAAGGCGTGTCATGGTGTATGGATCGATCCGGGTTCGAAAATCGGGCGGCACATTTGAGCGCGACATTGGGGGGCCTTGGGATAAAGGCAGGCAAACGATGGCGCGCGCGTGACATATGGCAAAAATACCGGCGAAGCGCTACAGGCGCGCCGCCGGTCATTTGGCAGTTTCAATCAATTAAGCGAGCAAGGGGAGGCGGCTTTTACCGTGCGGCTTGCGCGAGCGCCTGATCCAGATCGGCAATGATCGCCTTTGCCTCATGCAGTCCGACATTGAGGCGGATGGTTCGATCACTGACGCCGAAACGGGCAAAGACATTGGTTTCCGGCGAAATGCTGAGTGCCGCCTTGGCGGGAACGACAAGGCTTTCCGGCCCACCCCAGCTGACCCCGATCCGAACCAGTTGCAAGGCATCGACAAAAGTCGCGACATCGATGTCATCGGTGACTTCGAAGGAAAACAATCCGCCAAAGCCTGTCAATGTGGTGCGGCCTGGATGGTCGCTGAAGACCGGGTGCATGACCCGTCCTACGGCTTGGCTGGCTTTCAGCCAGTGTGCGACTTCGAGACCTGCCTCATGGTGATGGCGCATGCGGAAAGGGAGTGTTTCCAGATTGCGCAATACCAGCCAGGCCTCGAAAGGTGAAAGCTTGGCGCCGGTATAGGGAAAGATTTCGCCGTTGATCCGGGCGATGTGTTCCTTCGATCCGGTGACGAGACCGGCGACGGTATCGCTTTGGCCGCCCAGATATTTCGAAGCGGCATGGATGACAAGATCGATGCCTGCGGCAATTGGTTTCTGATAGAGCGGTGTTGCCCAGGAATTATCGACAATGGTCAAGACGCCATGACGGCGCGCCGCAGCGCCAACCGCGACCAGATCCTGAAGCTCGAACACCATCGAGGTCGGGCTTTCGAGATAGGCAATTTTTGCGCCCGGCAGGGCGGCAATCAGGCTTTCGGTATCCGTGCCATCGATATAATCGACGAGAACGCCGAAGCGCTTCAGCACTTTTTCGAAAAACCGGAACGCATCGCTATAGACATGCCGGACCGTGACAATCCGGTCGCCTGAATTGACGAAGGCGAGAATGGTCGCGGCAATCGCGCCCATGCCGCTGGAAAACGCCCGCGCGGCCTCCGCGCCTTCCATTTCGGCGATCCGGTGCTCGAGGATCTGGACGGTTGGATTATCGCCACGTGAATAGATTGGCTTGTGGGAGCGCCCGGCAAACACATCTTCCAACTCGGCATAGCTGTCGAACAGAAACAGCGATGTCTGATAGATCGGCGGCACGGCGGCATCGAAGGGGTCGTGACCGGTAAAACCGGCAGGAGGCGGAACCGGAATGGTTTTCGCGGCAGGGTCGAATCTGGGTGTCTCGTTCATGATAAACCTCTTGTCTCTGGATGGAGTGCGGACAGGCCGGGGAGTGGGCCGTCGCTGGAAGGAAGGTTGGAAGGGAGGATGGTCGCCCATTCGCGGCGGGCGACGACAATGCCGAGAGCGGCGGTCAGCACCGCAGCAGTGGCAGGCGCAATCGCAACGCCGGTAAAGCCGAGCCAGGCGGGCAAAAGCAAAAGAAGCGGGATCAGCATGTAACCATTCGGTGCCAGCCCGACGAGGGCCGACAGGCCAGCCCGTCCGCGTGATTGCAGCATGACCAGGAGCACCGATTGGAAGGCCGCCAGCGGAAAGACCGGAAACAGCAGACGAAGACAGGCAGCGGTTTGCTCGGCAACCTCAGGGCTTTGCGTGAACAGCCGGGCGATGGGACCTGCTGCGACCAGCAAGAGCGTGGAATAGCAGAGAGCAACGGGAATGGTGATCATCAGCATGAAGCGAATAGCAGCCTTGATGCGCTGGTCATCACCCAGCCCCACGGCATGGCTGACGACGCTTTGCGCGCCAAGGCAGAAGCCGAAGACCGGCAATTGCCCGAAGGCAATCAGCCGGATGGCAATGGCAATGGCGGCAACGCCGGCTTCACCGCCGCTTTGGCTTGCCTGGCGCAACAACACCATGAAGCCAAGGCCGGTGACGATGCTGGTGGCGCAGGCTGGGATGCCAATGCTGGAGATCGGTTTCAGCAGGCGCCAGCGGATCAGGCTCAGATCAATTCTGACATTGCCCTTCCTACGGTAGAAATAAACCGCATAGGCTAGGAGCGCAGCAACGGTCGATACCATGGTGGCAATCGCCGCGCCCGCTTCCCGAAAATCGAGCAGGAAAATGAACACCGGATCAAGCGCGATGTTGAGGGCAAAGCTGGCAATCAACACCGTCATCGAGAAGCGTGAATTGCCCTCGGCAATGGCAATAAAATCACAGATCGCCTGCAACATGCCGAGCGTCACGCCAAAGGCGATCAACCGTCCATAGATCAGGCCCGAGGCGAGAAGATCACCTTCACCGCCCACCGCCTGCACGAACGCTGGCAAGGCGAGATAAATGAGCGTGGACAGCACGATGCCCATCGGCACGGCAGCAACCAGGGCCGTCACCGCAACCGAGGATGCGGCCTTCACATCGCCCTGACCGAGTGAGCGCGCCAGAAGCGTGGCAAGGCCTATGCCCAAGCCTTCCGTTGCGGCGCTAACCAGCAGGAACAGCGGCAGCACGAGGCTGACGCCTGCCAGCGCCTGCGGCCCCAATGCGCCGATGAACATGGCGTTGACGGCGTGGTGGGCGGCGCTGGCTGTCAGCCCTGCCACGGCGGGCAGGGCAACCGTCATCACCAGCCGCTTGATGCGCGGATCGTTGAGATCGGCTGCCATTTTCGTCGTTGACGACGTCATTAAAGGCTGCCTCGCGCCAAGGAACCAGGAATGTTAAGGCCATCCTCATCGACCAGACCGGTCAGGTCGGGTGAAAGCAGCTGGTCGGCAAAGAACCGTTCGCGCAACAGCATGACCAGCAAAGCCTTTTTATGCGGAAATTGGACATGCTTGATCTTGGCGAAGCCGGAACGGTCGAGATTGCGGATCTGCTGGTGATGATGGTGGATGGGCTCGCCGACGATGCGGCGCGTGCGCGGGTCGGCGAGGAACATGTAGTGCATCAGCGAGGGCAGCCAGGCGCTGACATAGGGTTTGCCGCGAAATGTATCCTCGCCGATTGCCACATGCCAGCCGCGATCATGGCTGTCAGCATCGTAATGCGGGCCGAGCCGGTCTTCCTTGGCCCAGTACAGCTCAAAATAGCCGAAAGGCACGCCGTCGAACGTGCCGATCAGCGGCAAGGTGCGGGGGTCGGCAAGCCGGTTTTCGATAAAGTTGCGATGTTGGGAAAGCGTGCCGTTGTCTTCCCAGATCGCGGCCACGCGCGGATCGTTCATCCAACGGTGGAAATGCGGCAGATCCGCTTCTGGTGAGGCGACGTGAAAACCGAGAACCTTGTCCAGCCAGGGGATGAAGCGGCTATAGACCGGCCCAACCGGCTTTGGCGGTCGCATGGGATGCAAGGTGCCATTGGTCATCACCGGAATGTCGGGATAGGCAGGCGGTACTTGGCCGAGCCAGAGCGCCGATTGCTGAAAAAAGCCCTGGGCTTTTGCGATCCAGCCGCCCTCTGTGGGGAGCAGCATGCCGGAAGCGGCAAAGGGTGTGCCATCCACGCTGTCCGGCAGGTCCACGGCAAGCGTATGGATCTCCGGGTGGCAGGTCAGGATCGCCTCCAGCATGGCACCGAGTGTGGAGAAACTGCTGACTTGCTGGGAAACGACCGCCTCTATGGAGAGTGTTTCAACGATCAGCCGGGGCGTATCTGACCAGACGATATGGCCTCCGGCAATGACGGAACCGCTCTGCTCGATCCGCAAAGTATCATCATGCGCGATTACAATCAAAGATTGTAAATTGTTGAAGGAATAACTGCGGAAGCCGCCTGCTGGAAAGCGCAGGCTGGAGCAAGGCGTGCCGGTGTTTGCTTGCACGGTTGCGAGAGAGGCGTCCATATCTATGTCTCCGTTTGCATCGTGGCCAAACCTGCACGGACATGGATCATGCCCGCGATAAAATAGTGCCACTCCCAGCAGGACGAATGAGCGCTTCGCGAATTCACATGTATCGCGAAATTTAATTTCCGAAAATTTTCTTCTGAATTTTCCAACCTGTCATTCGTCATCAAGCCAATAGATTTGACGAGATCTGTTTCAGAAAATGAATAATAAAAAATCTGATTTTCTTTGGTGTTGCTTTAAAAATATATCAGAATTTTATTGAAGTAGAAAATTATAAATAAAAACTCAGATGAAAACTGCAAAAGCGCGAGGCTCTGGAAGCAATGACAATTCATGATCGGGCAACGACGGCCGCATCAATCGCCAAACCCGGATTCGATGAGGGGCGTGCATGGCCATTATCATCGCAGCAATCACGGATCTGGCTGTTGTCGCAGGCGGGCCATGAGGCGGTCTATGGACGTCAGTCGATCGGCTTTCGCTTCGCGTCCGTCGGGATTGGTCGTGCACACGCTGGAATTGAAGCGCTGATGCGTCGTCATCCCCTGTTAAATCGTCGCTTTGAGGTCCGGGCGGGTGGGATCGTTTATCAGTTGCTCGGCCAAAAAACCTTGCCTGTTGTTGAGTGTGTTCTGGCAAGGGATGAGGATCTGGAGGTAGCCTTAAAGCAGGCGTCCGCCGCTTATTCCGGAAGGGCGCTCGACCTGGAAAAGGATGCCGCCGGTCAATTGACGCTATTTACGGCTGGGGGGCAGGCGGTTGGTGTGCTGTTGTCCTTGCATCCTCTTATCGGCGACCGGTCGGCACTCGACCGGTTGGCGGTCGATTTTCTTGTTGGACTAGATCGGCAGGTTGATCTGGTGGGCGAAGAGGCGGGTTTGATCGAGGCCTCACATTGGTTGGCCCAGGGCGCAGCAATGCCCCAAACCTCAGATGCTGACGCCGATTTCTGGTTTCACCGGTTGGCTGCACAGGAGACGGTGGCGATGCTGCCAACCCAGGCTCCAGCGGTAGGCGTGACCAGTTCTGATCAGCAGGCATGGCGCGAAAAACGCGTCGAGGTCGCATGCTCTGCCTCCGCATCCATGGCCGATGTGACACATGACAGTCTGGCGGCGCTTTCCATTGTGCTTCGTCGCTATAGCGGCTGCGGTACCCAGCGGATCGGGCTGGTAACGCGGCAGGCTGATTGCCCGGTTGTGACCCGCACCGAAGATCTGTTGCTCGTCACCAGCGAGATCGACGGTCGTTTGGCTCTCAGCGCGGTGCGCGAACGGCTGGGCGAGGGGGTTGCCACCGCGCTGTCCCACCGCTTGCCGTTCGAAGCGCTGACGAATGCCCTGGCGCGGCGCGACGATGGATTCGAGGCAACCAGCCTGGTTGCAACGGTGCTGGATGTGCGGCCCGCCCTGCAGGTGGAGGCCCAGGTTTTGGCCGGTCAGCCGGTCGCCGTTCTGGTGGAGCCGCCTGCGCGGCGCGATGCAGGTCTGGTGGTTACCGTTTCCGGTCTGGGTACGCAGACATTGGCGATCCGGCTGGGCTATGATCCGCAGAGCCATAGTGATGCAATAATCGAGCGGTTCGCCCACGATCTCCGTCTGGCGTTCGAGGCTCTGCGGGGGCAGCCGGAGCAGCTGGTCAGAGCGATTGCCTTCATGCCGGCTGAAGAGCTGGATCGGCTGTCAGCACCCTATCCCGACCAGCCGGAGACTGATGATGGTACGCCGATCCATCAGGTGATTTCAGCGCAGGCGCAGCGCAGGCCAGACGCTTTCGCGGTGGCTCAGGGCGATACGTCAATTACCCATGGCGCGCTGGAGGCCGCCGCCAACCGGCTCGCCCATCGGCTGGTCGCCATGGGAATCGGCCCGGAAGACCGGGTCGCCGTGGCGCTGAACAAATCCATTGATGCGATTATCGCCATTTTGGCGGTGCTGAAAGCCGGTGGCGCTTTTACCCCGGTCGAGCCGGATCATCCCGAGGCCCGCAATCGCCATATCCTCAGCGCGCCGGGTCTGGCGCTGGTGATTTCGCGCAGCCGCTACATCACCGATCTGCCGCGTGACATCGGCACGCCGATCCTCAATCTCGACAAGCTCGATCTATCCTCGGAAAGCACCGAGCCGCCGGTCATCGCCATTGCACCGGCCCAGCTTGCCTATGTGATTTATACCTCCGGCTCCACCGGTATCCCCAAGGGGGTGGCCGTTGAGCATGGTCCGTTGGCGCATCATTGCAAGGCGACGCTGCGCATCTATGAAATGGATGAGACTTCCTGCGAATATCCGGTCTTGCCCTTCACCTCGGATGGCGGGCATGAACGCTGGATGGTGCCGCTGATGGCGGGTGGCGGTGTGGTGCTAACGGCGGATAAGCTGGCGACGCCGGAAGATGCTTTCGCGCTGATGCGCAGGCACGGCGTCAACAATGCCAGCCTGCCGACCAGCTATGTCAGGGGTCTTGCCGAATATGCGGCGGAAAAGGGCGGAATACCGCAGCTGCGGCTCTATTCCTTCGGCGGTGAAGCGCTATCCCAGGCGGTCTTCGATCTGCTGACCGACAATCTCAAGGCGCAGATGCTGATCAACGGATATGGGCCAACCGAAACCATCATGACGCCGATGGTGTGGAAAATCCCGGCGGGAACCCGGTTTGAGGGAACGGTTGCGCCGATTGGCCGGGGCGTCGGCGACCGTCGCATCTATGTGCTGGATAGCGATCTTGTGCCGGTGCCGGTCGGGGTGATCGGCGAGATCCATATCGGCGGCAGCGGCATTGCCCGCGGCTATCTCGGCCAGCCGGAGCTGACGGCGGAGCGTTTCATTGATGATCCGTTTTCCGCCAATAGTGGGCGGATGTACAAGTCCGGCGATCTGGGCCGCTGGCGCGAAGATGGCACGGTAGAATTTGCCGGTCGTGTCGATCACCAGATCAAATTGCGCGGCTATCGCATCGAGCCGGGCGAAATCGAGGCGGTGCTGCGGGCTGATCCGAATGTGTCGGAAGCCGTGGTGCTGCTGCATCAGGATAGCGGACGCAGCGCGCTGATCGCCTATGTGGTGGCTCGGGAAGACGAGGATGTGAACGTCAACGACCTTCGTCGCGCCGCCGTCACCGCCCTGCCGGATTACATGGTGCCACAGCATATCATGGTGCTCGATGCGTTGCCGATGGGGCCGAACAGCAAGCTTGACCGCAGCGCGCTGCCGCTGCCGAAGCTCCAACGTGATATCGTCCCCCCCGCCGACGACAAGGAAGCCGCCATTCTGGAGGTCTGGAAACAGATCCTTGATATCGCAGAACTCAGCGTCACCGAAAACTTCTTCGATGTCGGCGGCCAGTCGCTGGCGGCAGTGCGGATCGTTTCGCGGCTGAAAATGCAGCATCCGAAATGGCCGCTGACCATTGCCGACATGTTCAACTATCCGACCGTGCGGGATCTGGCACTGGCGATGGACGAAAACCGGCAGGAGGACAAGGTCGGGGCGATCTATCTGCGCCGCGACGGCGACCGTCCGGTGCTCTATTGCTTCCCGGGTCTTCTGGTCAGCACGCGGGAATATATGCGGTTGGTGGATTATCTCGGGCCGAACCAGCCGGCCACGGGCTTCGTCTGCTATTCGCTGACGGAAACGCCAGCGCTCAGCACCAGGGTCGAGGATATTACCGCCCGCTACGCCGAAGCGGTGCGCAGCCAGGCCAAGGGACGGCCTTGCGCCTTTCTTGGCTGGTCGTGGGGCGGGCTTCTCGCCTATGAGGCAGCGCAGCAGCTTGGCAATGACGTCGATCTTCGGATGATCGGCATGGTCGATGTCTGCGACATGGGCGATGAATTCGCCATTGGCGTCTGGCCGCATTTCGAGCCTGGGGTGCGTGAGCGCACCCATGACGCCGTGCAACGCTGGCTAAAGGTAGCGCCGATGCGCGAGGCCTGGTTGACGCTGATGGCGGCGATGGATGCGGAGGTTTACGAGCAATTCCTGCATCATATCGTTAAGCATAACGTGCCGCTGCCTGTCGATGGGCCGGATATCGGCTCAGAAGAGCATATTTTCTGGGTTCTGCTCGATAACGCGATGATTTTCCGCAATTATCAGCTGAAAGCCTCGGAGTTCCGCATCCATGCATTTTCCGCTGAAGATTCGGTGACGCGGGGCCTCAGCGTCATCGATTGGCGACGCTATTCGCCCAATGCGACGGCTTGCGAATTGGTGACTGGCACCAACCATCTGTCGATTATCGGCAAGTCCCGTTTCCATCAGCGTTTTGCCCAGCGGCTGGATCTGGCCATTCAAGTCAAGCCGTAATCCGGCTCTTTATTTTCCCTCCCTTTTGTTTTCAAACTCAGTCTGGAGTGCAATCATGACATCCCACGTGCTCGATCTGGCGGGAGCCGGAATTGGTCCGTTCAATCTCAGCCTTGCCGCGCAGCTGGATTCGATCCCAGCGGTCACGGCGCAATTTTTTGACAGCCGCCCGGCGTTTTCCTGGCATCCGGGCATGATGCTGCCGGGTGCCGATATGCAGACCTCCTTCCTGAAAGATCTGGTCACAGGCACCAACCCAACCAGCCCCTGGAGTTTCCTGTCCTATCTGGTGCGCCACAAGCGCTTCTACCAGTTTTTGAATGCCGAATATGAGGCGGTGCCGCGCAAGGAATTTGCCGATTATCTGGGCTGGGTGGCCCGTGGCCTGCCATCGCTGTCCTTCGATCAAACGGTGCGCCAGGTCGATGTGGCGGATCGGCTGTTGTCCATCGATGTCGATGGCACCCGCGTTCTGGCCCGCACCATGGCGGTTGGTATCGGCAAGAAACCATCCCTGCCAGATTGGGCCGAAGGCCTGCCAAAATCGATGATTTTCCACAGCAGCGAGGCCACAGAGCGGCTCGGCGGCATCAAGGCGCGCAGGGTGGCGGTGATTGGCGGCGGCCAGAGCGGCGCTGAAATCGTAGATGCGCTGCTTGACTTGAAAAGCGTGGCTTCGATCCAATGGATCAGCCGCAGGGCGAATTTTGAGCCGCTCGACGCGACGCCCTTCACCAATGAACTGTTCACCCCGGCCTATATGGATCGTTTCCATGGTCTGGCCGAGGACCTTCGCATTACCCATACCCGCCGCCAGCTTCTGGCCAGTGACGGCGTTTCGCCATCGACCCTGAAGAAGCTTTATCGCCGACTGTATGAGCGGCAACTGGAAACGGCAGGCAGGGATGACGGCATGATGCTGCGTCCGCATCGCGATGTGATCGCCGCCAAGCGCAATGGGGCGACAATCGAACTCACCATGCGCAATGGTTTTGACGACGCAATCGAAACGGTTGAGGTCGATATGATCGTCGCTGCCACCGGCTATCGCTTCGAATTACCGGAATTCCTGCGCTCGTTTGAAGATCGGATCGAGCACAACAGCCTTGGGGAACCTGTGCTCAATCGTGATTTTTCGCTCAAGTGGGATGGGCCGGAGGAAAACCGGATTTTTGTACTGAATGCCGGGCGTCATAGCCACGGGATTGCCGAGCCACAGCTCAGTCTGGCTGCCTGGAGAAGTGCCGTTATCGTCAATGCCATGCTTGGCTATGACTATTTCGATTTGGTGCAACCGCAACCTCTGGTGCAGTGGGAAAGCCAGGGGAGGGCATCCGAAATGTCTTCTCGTCTGGGGGAGGCTGCCGAATAAGGCATCCTACGAAAGAGTTGAGGCCGCTTTTCGGACCCTCCGATGAGAAAACAAAGTCCTATTGCATCGTACAGATTCCAACGTTCAGTACGATGCAATAGGCGGGGTCAATGCTGCCGCCGCACCGCAAGGAATAGTGGCGGGCAGGGCGTGGATTGCAACGATGCTAAGGCGTGTTTTGAGTACGCCACTCCTTTGTTTTTCGCATATTGTATATTCAATAAATATTGAAAATCAGTAGGTTGATATTGATCACAGAAATGGCAAGGGTCTCTCGATTTTATCTTGACTCATTAAATCATGTTTTCTAGTGTGCCCCGGAAATAAAGGGGGGAATTCCACGGTTTCAATCTGGGATTTCAAGGCGAGCCCGACATGATAGCCAATATTTCGCAATCGATATGTGACGAACAGATAAAAACTGCCCTGATGAACAAGTCGAAACTCCTGGGGGCCGCGCGGCGGATTACCGGTTGTGCCTCTTTGGCGGAAGACATCGTTCAGGAAGTGCTTTTGCAACTTGTTGCAAAGCCATTGCCGCCGGATATTGCGGTTCCAGCGTCCTATATGATGCGGATGGTGCGCAATCTCGCCACCGACCATATGCGTCGGCTGCGTTATGAGCGGGGCCTGTTTGCCGTTGAGGAGGAGGGCGATAGCACATCCGATTACGGCAGCCCCGAAGAGCATTTGCGCGAGGTGGAAGCCTATCAGGCCTTCTGCTGCACCATCGAGGCTATGCCGCCCCGGACGCGTAAATTCTACGAGGACCATTTTTTCGAAGGGGTGCCGCAAAATATTATCGCCAGGCAGGCAGGTGTCTCCTGCGCCTTGGTCTGCGGTTTGCTGCGTGATGCCCATGCGCAATGCCTGGCTGCCATCTGCCCGGATGGGGTAAAATGCCGAGCCTCGAGCCGCAAAGGTAAACGCGATGCGTTGCCGATGCCCCCTCTAAGCGAGGAGGTGCATCCGCTCTACTGCAATCGTTCGGCGGCTTGACGCCGGGAGACCTCGACCGGGTTTACGATTTTGCCGTTGCGGATTTCTGAAATGCGGGTGGCGTTATGCCTGCATTTTCTGTCTGAAACCGCAATGGCGCACCACGTTTTTACGATAAAAATAATTGAAAAGATGAGTGATTATTGTGCTTGTTATTATCGAATTGACCGCCGACAAGGGTGAAATCTGCCGCGAGATCATGTCGGAACTGTCCGACTGGTTTACGGAGCCTGCGGTGATCGATGCCTGCGCGAATGCAGCAGAGACCTTGCCGATGTTCGGCTGCCTTGACGGGAACACTGTGGCCGGATTTGTCATGCTGAAACCGCATCTGCCCGATGCCGTGGAAATCGTGGCGATCGGTACCCGCCGGGCCTATCACCGCAAGGGGGCAGGCAGGCTCCTGCTGTCAGTGGTGGAGGATTTTGCCCGCAAAGCCGGTTGCCGACTGGTGACGGTGAAGACCCTGGCACCACGTGGCAAACAGGAGCCGCAATACGAAGCCACGCGGGCCTTCTACGACCGGAATGGATTTATTCGCGCTGAGGTGTTTCCGACCCTCTGGCACGAAGATCATCCGTGTCTGATGCTTGTGAAGCCTTTGGCGGACGGGGAGTAATCGTCCCTAGCCGATGGGACTGTCCTGAATTCGCCTGAAATTGACAAACTCTAGCGACGGCCATCGGGCAGGGGGCAGAGGTCGCCACATCCGGGAACGCCCGGCAGGTTATAGCGCAGGCAGCAGACCTTGCGCTGGAAATGATCCATACCGCATTGGCGGCGGGCCAGCTTGATCATTCCAAACAATGGATTGCGACTGCCATCTGGCCAATGCTGGCCCGAGATGATCTCGATGGCTTCTTCCATCAGGTGCGGACCGGCCTGATTGCCGATTTCCTTGATGATCCAGTTGAGATAGACGGCGACATTGTTCCACATCAGCTTCGGCGCAACGCCGCAATGCCCGGCAATGAGGGTAATCAGTGGCGCGGCATGGTCGCGCAGGATCGCGTGGAGATCGTTTATCGCGGGGGCCTGGCCAGCGGGGCGGCCTGGACCTGACAGCAGGAACGCTTTTGGTTCGGCTGTCTGTGGATCGCAGACCAGCGATAGCTGGGAAAGCCCGAGTGATAATTGCCGCCGATGCACCAGACGGTGGACCGTAGGCGCAATGGTCAGGATGCTGAAATAATAGAGCGTCCACATCGAGATTACCGCACGCTTGTCAGCGCCGGGAAACTTGCAAGTGTAGCGGGCGATAATATCGGCAAACACATCCGGGTCGGAAAGCGAGGTGCAAGGGATAATCTCGGCATCCTCAGGCGGGTCCAGCAGCAGTTTGCCGCGGCAAAAGGCAAAGCGCTCGTCGCCCGGCATGTCGGGCGACCAGTCATCGTCGATGGTGGGTAGAACGCCACGCACCAACGGCCTGGACATCTGGATCGTTGAACCCATGGGTTTTTCCGCCGCTTGATCGATTGCTTGCTGCAACCGACCGCAGATTAGAATGGGGATTTCCAGGCGTCAAGAAAACATGATGATAATAATCATATTTAACATCGGCAAGGCGATTATGCGATTGACTGTGCCGCGGTGCCTTTCGCTCGCATCCGGCGGCGATATTGGACCGGTTTTTCCATGAACCGACGCTGGAAGGCCTCGTAAAAGGTCGAGAGCGAGCCAAAGCCTGACTCGTAGGCCACTTCAGTAATCGGCATATCGGAGGAAATCAGCAGGGATTGGGCGGTGTCCAGCCGGTGGCGGATGATCGCCTGGTTGATGGTGGTGCCCACCGCACGCTTGAACAGGCTCATGGCATAATTGGGATGCAGACCGGCGGCGCGGCCAACATCCTCGGCAGAAATCGTGTCAGGTGCGTGCTCGCCGATGAAGCGCAGCATTTTTTCCACATGCAGCATCCAGCCCGCATCGCGTTGACCGAGGCTTGCCAGCGCCGATCCCTGTTCGCGCAGGTCACGCCAGCCGTCCCGTTCGATCCGCATCAGGCGGGCGGTCAGTTCGCTGCGGACGATCTCGATATCGCCTTCATCGCCACCCAGCAATTCGTCACGCCAGCGCAGAAAGATTTCACGGTCCCAGGCCCGCAGGTGCAAAGCCTCGATGACGGCGCCGCGAAACACCGAGTCGCGAAACTGGCTGAGGCTGGCCAATCCCAGAAACACCGACATCGGCACATAAAGACAGATAAAGCGGGTGCCTTCCCGCCGGTCGATCACCTGATGGGGGATCATCCCCCAGAACAGGCAGAGCCGGCCTTCCGAAATCGTCAGCTCCCGGCCATCGAACCAATAGGTCATTGAGCCTTCCAGCACGAAATTCAGCTCGATTTGGCTGTGCATATGCGGCCCAGCCATCTTCTGGACATCCAGCAATTCTCCGGCGCAGAAGCGGTTATCGCCAAATACAACCAGGGGATGGGCGGGATCGCGCTCGGGGTGTACAGGTGTTGCACCAAGTCTGTTGATCAAGGGAGGACGTCGAGTCATTTCGCACCGAAAATCTTAGGATACCGGAATTTTAAGCCTGGATTTCGGAGGTAGATTGCGGCTTTCTGGCGCACGGTCAAGGCGCTTTTGCAGGAGGCAGACGCAAAGAAGCTGAGAGTTGCAGAGAGGGCAGGATGTCTTGGGGCCGTTCGGCTGAGGCAAGACATCATGCTGGAGATATAAAATGTGACAGCGACCTTGAATGCCTTCTGCAGGCGACGAGGTTACTGTCATACCGCAGACAATGATTCCGGGGAGGAATGTGATGATTTGCTTTAAAATGATGCCGAGCTTGGCGCTTGGCTATGCATTGACCATGTCAACGGCGTTTGCTGGTCAGATTGTGCTCAATTCCGATCAGTCGGACCCAACGCCGAAAAAGGCGATGGAAGAGCTGCTGAAGGATTTCCAGGCCGCCAATCCTGACGTGACCGTCAAATGGAATAATTTCGACCACGAGGGCTATAAATCCGCGATCCGCAACTTTCTGACAGCTGACGCGCCGGATGTCGTGTCCTGGTATTCTGGCAACCGCATGGCGCCCTTCGTCAAGGCTGGCCTGTTTGAGGATGTCAGCGATATCTGGGCCAAGGACGATCTCAACAATCAGTTGAAATCCGCCACCAAGTCGATGGAAATCGATGGCAAGAAATGGGGCATTCCCTATTCCACCTATCAATGGGGTATTTACTACCGCAAGGATATTTTTGCCGCTCAAGGTATCACGCCGCCCAAGACCTGGGCCGAGTTGCTGGCGGCCTGCGACAAGCTGAAAAAGGCCGGTATCACACCCTTTACCATCGGCACCAAGGCACTGTGGCCGACGGCAGGCTGGTTCGACTATCTCGACCTGCGCGTCAACGGTTATGAATTCCATATGGACCTGACGGCCGGAAAGGTGCCTTACACCGACCCGCGCGTCAAAGCCGTGTTTGCGAAATGGGATGAACTGATCAAGCCCGGCTATTTCATCGCCAACCATGCCGCACTTGATTGGCAGGATGCCATGCCGCAATTCGTGCAGGGCAAGGCGGCCATGTATTTGATGGGTAACTTTGCCGTGGCCCCGATGAAGGATGGCGGCTTGAAGGAAGAGCAGATCGGCTTCCTGCAATTCCCGGAAATCACCCCCGGCCTGCCGCGGGCGGAAGATGCGCCGACCGAATCCTTCCACATTCCCTCGGGCGCCAAGAACAAGACGGATGCGCGCAAATTCCTGGCTTATCTCGCGAAGCCGGAAACCCAGACCAAGATGAACGCCACCCTTGGCCAGCTGCCGATCAACAACAAGTCGGAAAAATCCAGCGATCCGTTCCTCAGCGCCGGTTTCGATATGTTGTCGAGCGCTTACGCATTGGCGCAGTTCTATGATCGTGACGCGCCTGCCGATATGGCCAAGGCCGGCATGGAAGGCTTCCAGGAGTTCATGGTCAAGCCTGACAAGGTCGATGCCATCCTGGCCCGTCTCGATAAGGTCCGTGCCCGCGTTTACAAATAATCGGTTCTCCCGACGGCCGGATGTCGCGCAAGTGGCATTCGGCCGATTTTCAGTCACAGAACGGCTAGGATGCTTCGCTATCCCTCAGCCCTTGCATTAACGGAGGTGCTGCCGTGAGCACTGCTGCTCCTGTTTCATCCGGATTTTGGAAACGTCACCAGCAACGCATTGCCCCCTGGCTGTTTTTAGCGCCCGGATTGGTGATGTTCGTCATCTATGTCGTTTTACCGATTTTCCAGTCTGTCTGGATCAGCTTTCACGATTGGGACGGTATCGGTGAAAAAGTCTGGATCGGGCTTGGAAACTATCAGGAATTGCTGGGCGACGAGGCCTTTTATACCTCGCTGCAAAACAACCTGATCTGGTTGGTGCTCTACCTTCTGGCCATTCCCGGCGGATTGGCAGTAGCACTGTTTCTCAATCAGACTGTGACCGGCATCCGGCTTTACAAATCGTTGTTTTTCTTCCCCTTCGTTATCAGCCAGGTCGTGGTCGGCCTGATGTTTACCTGGTTCTATGCACCGAATTTCGGATTGTTTTCCGTGCTGATCAAGCATCTGACCGGAATGGATTTCGCGGTTCTGGCCGACGAGCGTTTCGTTACCTATGGCATCATCGTTGCCGGTCTCTGGCCGCAGACCGCCTATTGCATGATCCTGTATCTGACCGGTCTCAACAATATCAATCCTGAGCAGGTGGAAGCCGCCCGCATGGATGGGGCCAAGGGCTGGTCACTGCTCAAAAACATCATCCTGCCGCAACTGGCGCCTGCCACCTTCATCGCCATGGTCGTCACCGTCATCGGCGCGCTACGCTCCTTCGACCTGGTGTCGATCATGACGGCTGGTGGCCCTTACGGCTCCAGCCGGGTGCTGTCCTATTACATGTATGAGGAAGCGCTGTCGGAATACGGGTTCCGCATGGGTTATGGCGCGGCCATCGCCGTCGTCCTGTTCCTGATCATGATGGTGTTCATCACGCTGTTCGTCGTGCGGATGATTGGCCAGGAAAGGAATACCTGATGTTTCCGACCCCGATCCAGAAAGCTTCGCCGATTGTTCGGTATGGCTATAATCTTGTTCTGCCTGTCGCGCTGGTTCTCTGGCTGCTGCCTTTGTTGGGCGTGGCGCTGACCTCGGTGCGTCCTGCGGGCGATCTGGCCGCTGGCAATTATTTCGGCATTCCCTCCGGCTTTGCCGGTGTTGAGAACTATTCCGCGGTGTTTCAGAATTCGCCGCTGGGCTGGTACATCCTCAATTCCTTCAAGATCACCATTCCAACCGTGATCGGTGCTGTGGCGCTGTCCTGCCTGACCGGGTTTGCACTGGCGACCTATAAGTTCAAGGGCAATATCGTCCTGTTCTGCCTGTTCGTTGCTGGCAATTTCATTCCCTTCCAAATCCTCATGGTGCCGGTGCGTGACATGACGCTGAAAATGGGGCTGTATGATACGGTCACCGGCTTGGTGCTGTTTCATGTCGCTTTCCAGACCGGCTTCTGTACGCTGTTCATGCGCAATTTCATCAAGGGCCTGCCATTTGCGCTGATCGAATCCGCCCGGGTCGAGGGCGTGTCGGAATGGCGGATCTTTCGCTATATCGTGCTGCCGCTGATGCGGCCCGCCATTGCGGCGCTGTCAGTGCTGGTCTTCACCTTTGTTTGGAACGATTATTTCTGGGCCACGGTTCTCGTCCAGAGCCAGGCTGCCATGCCTGTCACGGCGGGGCTTTATTCGCTGAACGGTCAGTGGGTCGCCGCCTGGAACCTGGTTTCTGCCGGGTCGATCGTCGCGGCCTTGCCACCGGTCGCCATGTTTTTCCTGATGCAGCGGCATTTCATTGCCGGGCTGACACTTGGAGCAACCAAGGGATGAATGATATTGTAAAGATTGGCGCGGACGGGCTCGTCTTGAGCCTGCGGATGCCAGAGATCGGCATGCCGGAAATCATCGGCTTTGGTGAGACGCCTGTTGCTGACTCGGCTTTGTCCGAGGTCGAACGCTCCAGCCGTATCAACGGCATGGATGAGGCCGTGCCTTCGGCGGTGCTGCTGCCGGTGGGTGGCATGGGCTTTTTCGGCTGGCCTGCCATTTCAGGGCATCGATCCGGCCGCGACTTCATCCTGCAATTTGCCGATTGGACGGTGGAAAAGACCGGGCGGATCACGCTGCTTTGCGCTCAGGATGCCGTGGCGGGCATGGCGATCACGCTGCGTTTCGAGACTTTTCCGTCGGGCGTGATCGGTGTCTCCACCGATCTTAAGAATATCGACGGTGAGGATTACATCCTGGACCGCTGCATGGCAGCGAGCTTCCTTGCTCCTGCTGGACAGGTCGATGTGGTCAGCTTTACCGGCATGTGGGGCCGTGAATTCCAGACCTGGCGTGAGACGTTGGGAACCGGCCTCTGGGCACAGGAAAGCCGCCGGGGCCGCACCTCCCATGACCGGTTTCCGATGCTGACAATCGAAGGCGAGGGGCAGAGCTTCGGTGTAACGCTGGGCTGGAGCGGCAACCACCAGACCGTCATCGACCGGCTGGACGATGGCCGTCGCCTCGTGCATCTCGGCGAACTGTTTGAGCCGGGCGAGACGATCCTTGCGCCGGGCGAGAACTATCGCAGCCCGGTTGCCTATGCCGGTGCGGACCGGGCGGCGTTCCATGCCTTTGTTCGCAATGACCTGATGCATTGGCCTGATGGTGCGATGTCGCCGCGTCCGGTGACATTGAATACCTGGGAGGGCAATTATTTCGACCACCAGATGGGATCGCTCAAGGCGCAGGCGACCTCCGCTGCCGAACTTGGCATTGAGCGTTTCGTTCTGGATGACGGCTGGTTTGGCAAGCGGGATGACGACACGACCAGCCTTGGCGATTGGGATATCGATGCCCGCAAATATCCCGACGGCCTGTCGCCGCTGGTCGATCACGTCACCGGCCTTGGCATGCAGTTCGGCATCTGGTTCGAGCCGGAAATGATCAACCCGGTCTCCACCCTCTATGAACTGCATCCCGACTGGGTCTTGCAGGTCAAGGGGCGCCCGCTTCTTACATCGCGCAACCAGCTGGTGCTGGATCTGACACGACCGGAGGTCAGCGACTATCTATTTGAGAAGATCGACGCGGTGCTGGCCAATCATGCTGTCTCCTATGTCAAATGGGACATGAACCGCGACCTGACCCATGCAGGTGGGCGCGATGGGCGGGCGAAAATTTCAGCCCAGACCCGCGCCGTCTACGCATTGATGGACCGGGTGCGGGCAGCCCATCCG
The DNA here is from genome assembly GCF_000016285.1 of Allorhizobium ampelinum S4. Taxonomy (NCBI): domain Bacteria; kingdom Pseudomonadati; phylum Pseudomonadota; class Alphaproteobacteria; order Hyphomicrobiales; family Rhizobiaceae; genus Gillisella; species Gillisella ampelina. The sequence goes on from NC_011988.1 coordinate 766,633, forward strand.
CAGGTGGAGATCGAAAGCTGTGCGTCCGGCGGTGGCCGGATTGATTATGGTGCGCTTGCCCGCACCCACCGGGTCTGGACCTCCGATTGCACTGATGCGCTGGAGCGGCTGGAAATTCAGCGCGGCGCCTCGGTTTTCGTGCCACCGGAAGTGCTTGGCAGCCATATTTCGGCCTCGCCAAACCACCAGACGGAGCGCCGCCATACGCTGGCCTTCCGGGCGCTGGTGGCACTGGCCTATCACCTTGGCGTCGAGTTGAACCCGCTGGAACTGGAAGGCGAGGAACGCGCTGAGCTGAAGACCTGGATTGCCATCCACAAGCGGCTGCGGCCTTTGCTGCATGCGCCAAGCGCCAATTTTTCCAAGGAGCCGCGCGATGGGCGCTATGTCTGGGGTGCGGCGGACAGCAAGCGCATCGCCGTCTTCGTTGCTCAAGGCCCGCAGATGGGGGGCGAACAGCCTGAGCCGCTGACCCTGCCTGATGGTGTGACCCGCATCGGCGGACGTTGGAAAATTGCCGCCACGCATCCGGCTCAGCCGAATTTCATTCGTATATCCGAAGGGCAGAAGCGCCTGTTGGCTGGCAAGGTCACGTTTGAGCTTGCAGATCTCAAGCTTGGCGGCTTGCCGCTGCCGATGCTGCGGCCGGAAAGCGCAATCCTGCTGGAACTGGAACCTGTTGAGGGAGGAGACCACCATGGCTGATGTAAGCCTGCGGGGCGTCAAGAAACAATTCGGCGCGCTGAGCGTCATCAAGGGTGTCGATCTCGACGTCAAGGACGGCGAATTCTGCGTGTTCGTCGGCCCATCCGGCTGCGGCAAATCCACCCTGCTGCGGATGATTGCCGGGTTGGAGGATATTACCTCCGGTGGGCTGACGATTGGCGGCAAGGATATGACCCGGATCGGCCCGTCTGAGCGCGGTGTTGCCATGGTTTTCCAGTCCTATGCGCTTTACCCACATATGACGGTGCGCGACAATATCGGCTTTGGTCTGAAAATGACCGGCCATCCCAAGCCGATGATTGAGGCACGGACCAAAAAAGCAGCCGAATTGCTGCAACTGGATGCGCTGATGGAGCGCAAACCGGGCCAATTATCCGGTGGTCAGCGCCAGCGTGTCGCCATTGGCCGCGCCATCGTGCGGGAACCGGAGGTCTTCCTGTTCGATGAGCCGCTGTCCAATCTGGATGCCGCCCTTCGGGTGCAGATGCGCACGGAATTGTCCAAGCTGCATCAGGATTTGAAGGCGACGATGATCTACGTCACCCATGACCAGGTGGAAGCCATGACCATGGCCGACAAGATCGTCGTGCTATCGGCTGGCCTGATCGAACAGGTCGGCACGCCGCTGGAGCTTTATCATCGCCCCAATAACCTGTTTGTCGCAGGCTTTATCGGCTCGCCGAAAATGAATGTTCTGCCTGTGACCGTCGCGCCCGCCGACGGCGGCAAAGTGGTGGTGACGCTGGCCGATGGCGCGGCAATCACGCTAGATGCGCAGGGCAAGGCAATCAGCCCGGGCAAGATGACTTTAGGCATTCGCCCCGAACATATCGATGCGACGGGCAAGGGGGACCTTGTTCTGTCGCGGCCCGTTCGGTTGGCCGAATATCTCGGCTCCGAAACGCTGTTTTTCGTCACTCTGGCCGATGGGACCGAATTATCCGTCAAGGCGGATGGACTGGCGACGGCCAAGCCGGGTGAAACCCTGTCTATCGGCATTCCCGCCGCCGCGTGTCATTTGTTTGACGAGGCCGGCAAGGCGGTGATCAACGGGGACCTGACACGATAATGCTGGGCGTTTGCTATTATCCCGAACATTGGCCGGAGAGCCAATGGCATATCGATGCGCAAAACATGCGCAAGCTTGGCATTTCCTATGTGCGCATCGGCGAATTCGCCTGGTCGCGGCTGGAGGCGAGGCGGGGTCAGTTCACCTTCGAATGGCTGGACCGGGCCATCGATATTCTGCATGAGGCGGGCCTGAAGGTGGTGCTTGGCACCCCGACCGCCACACCGCCGAAATGGCTGATGGACGAGCATCCCGACATTGCGCCCTATGATGCCGACGGGAATGTGCGCGGCTTCGGCTCGCGTCGCCATTATAGTTTTTCGAGCGAAATCTGGTGGGCCGAAAGCGCTCGAATCGTTGAAGTCATCGCCAAGCGCTACGGCACCCATCCGGGCATTGCTGGCTGGCAGACCGATAACGAATACGGCTGCCATGACACCACCGTATCTTGGGGGCCTGAAGACCTGAAGGCCTTCCGCCGCTGGTTGCGGATGCGGTATCAGACCACCGACCAGCTCAATGAGGCCTGGGGCTCGGTGTTCTGGTCGATGGAGGTCAACAGTTTTGATGAGGTCGAGCTACCCACCCGCACCGTGACCGAGCCGAACCCGGCGCAGCGGCTGGATTTCTGGCGCTTCTCCTCCGATCAGGTGGCCGCCTATGATAAAATGCAGGTGGACATCATCCGCAAGCATTCACCGGGCCGCTGGATTACCCATAACTTCATGGGTTTCATCAATGATTTCGATCATTTCCAGGTGGGCGACAATCTCGATCTCGCCAGCTGGGATAGCTATCCGATCGGCTTCGTCGAAAAATTCCCGTTTACCGAAGACGAGCGCAATCGTTGGGCGGAAACCTCCCATCCCGACATCGCGCCCTTCCACCATGATCTCTACCGCGGTGTTGGCCGTGGCCGGTTCTGGGTGATGGAGCAGCAGCCCGGTCCGGTCAATTGGGCACCGTGGAACCCGGTTCCCAAGCCCGGCATGGTCAGGCTGTGGACCTGGGAAGCGCTGGCGCATGGGGCAGAGGTGGTCAGCTATTTCCGCTGGCGCCAGGCACCGTTTGCGCAGGAGCAGATGCATGCAGGCCTCAATCTGCCGGGGCTTGATGAATGGTCGGTGGGCGGGTTGGAAGCGCATGCCGTTGCTGGCGAACTGGCAGCGCTTGGCGATCTGCCAGAGAGCGTTCAGGCACCCGTGGCGCTGGTCTATGACTATGCCAGCTATTGGGCGACAACCATCCAGCCGCAGGGCCGGGATTTCCGCTACGAGGAATTGGCGTTTCGCTGGTACGAAGCAGCCCGCCGCCTGGGGCTGGACGTGGATTTTGTGCGCCCCGGTGCTGATCTGTCCGGTTATAAACTGGTGCTCGTTCCCTGCCTGATGCAGGTGAACGAGGCGGCGCTTGCGGCCTTTAAAAACACCGATGCCGTCGTGCTGTACGGTCCGCGCACCGGTTCACGCGACGAGAAATTCCGTATTCCGGAAAACCTGCCGCCCGGTCCGCTGGCTCCTTTGACCGATACGCGCCAAACGCAAGTCGCCTCACTGCGGCCCCGTCTTGGTGATAGCGTTTCAGGCTCAGTTTCGGGCCGGGCCATCCGCTGGCGGGAATATCTGGAAACCACGGCAACCGTCATCGCCACATTCGAAAACGGCGATCCGGCCCTGACGAGCCAGAACGACCACCATTATCTGGCCTGCTGGCCCGACGAGGCTTTGCTGTCTTCAACGCTGGCGGTGCTGGCGGAAAAGGCTGGTCTCGAAACCCTTGTTTTACCAGAGCATATCCGCATCCGCCGCCGTGGCAACCTCACATTCGCCTTCAATTATGGGGCTGAGGACTGGACCATTCCGGTATCCGGCGAGTTTGTCTTAGGCGGACAAGTGCTTAAGCCGCAGCAATTGGCGGTATGGGTTTGATTTTCAGGGCTTGATTGCTGATATTGTCGAGAAAATGCGTCTCCTTTGCAAGGAGGCGCATTCTCGATGCGTCGCTCTTAGATTTTTCTGGCACGTTTACTCCTCGGAAGAAGTTTGAGCAGAACGGAGCAGACAGCGGTATCGGTTTCGATAAATTACGTCGCTATTCTTGAAACTCCCGCGCCATCCCCGCAAGCTCGTCCCAGAGGCTCTCAGCAAAGCCGCGCAACACCAGAAGCTCGAACTGGTCCTCACCCGTACGGCAGAGATTGACGGAGATGTGGCCGATCAACGTCGTCGTAGCACTACCGATTGCGAATTGATCGGGGTGAAGATCAAGCGCGGTGCCTTTTGCCAGAACGTTGCGCACTGGCGCGCCACTGATGCGGATCAGTGTGCGGCCATGGCTTTGATCGACAAGAAAGGCGGTTGGGCCAAAGGTAGCCGCAGCGTGATCGGCACTTGCATGTCCGACGGCAAACCATTGGCCGGGTCCGGCATTGCGCAGATCAAAGCCTTGCGGTGGCATTGGTGCAACATCGCCAGGCTTGCCCAGCACATGCAGAATGGTTGCGTCGAACACGGTTTCCAGCGTTAGCACACCAAACCGCTCCACCGCCTTGGTGGCGAGTGCTGGACGGCGAACAAGGTGGAAATCGGCCAGGACAGAGTCAGGCAGGGCGTTCTCAGACATGAAGCTTCTCATTGTTGGGATCAACAAAAACCGGGCTGACCAGCTTGGCGGGCGTAAACTCGTTGCGAAGACCATTCCAGACCAGCACCTCCTCACCATGGCGAGCGGCACCGCCCTTCACCAGCGCAAGGCCAATGGTGCAGCCAACATGCGGTGAGAAGCAGGATGAGGTGACATAGCCCTGATCATTCTCAAGCGTTGGATCGGCATTCTTGTTCAGAATATGCGCGCCCGTTTTGAAGCTTGTTTTAGCATCCAGAGGCACAACGCCGACCAGTTGTGGGCGATCCGGGGCCGTCAGGCCTTCGCGGTTGAGCATATGCTTGCCGATAAAATCAGGCTTTGCGGCACTGACCATTTTGCCGAAGCCGAGATCGGCAGGCACCACCGTGCCATTGATTTCATTGTGGGTCACATGGCCTTTTTCGATGCGCAGCACTGACAAGGCTTCGATGCCATAGGGCTGAATGCCATGTTCCTTGCCCGCCAGCATCACTGCATCGGCAATGCTTTCGCCAAAATCGGCAGGAACGGCCAGCTCAAACGCCAGTTCGCCTGAGAAGGAAATACGAAACAGCCGCCCCTTCAATCGACCACCCAAGAGGGACACATCCTTGGCGGCAAGATAGGGAAAGGCCTCGTTGGAAATATCCTCATCAACCAGTTTTTGCAGAATGGCGCGGGATTTTGGCCCAGCCACTGCCATTTGCGCCCACTGATCGGTCACAGACGCCAGCCGCACATCCAGCTCTGGCCAATGCACTTGGGCGCAGAATTCCAGATGGTTCATCACGCCCGCCGCATAGGCCGTGGTGGTGGTCATGAAGTAGCGGTTTTCGTCCATGCGGCTGGTGGTGCCATCGTCATAGATAAAGCCATCTTCGCGCAGCATCAGCCCATAGCGGGCCTTGCCCACGGGCAGTTTCAAAAAGGCGTTGCAATAGACACGGTTCAAGAACTCCGCCGCATCCGGCCCGCAAATCTCGATTTTGCCCAGCATGGAAACATCGCAAATCCCGGCGTTGGTCCGGACGTTTTTGACCTCGCGGTCCACGCTTTTGCGCCAGCCGTTTTCCCCGGATTGTGGGAACCATGCCGAGCGATACCACAGTCCGGTTTCCACAAAGGTGGCACCGTTCTTTGCGGCCCAATCATGCAAGGGTGATTTCCGCACCGGCTGAAAATGTTTGCCATGCGATGTGCCAGCCAGCGCGCCAAAGGACACCGGGGTGTAGAAGGGCCGAAACGTCGTGGTACCAACCTCTGCCGGAGATACGCGCCGGGCTTCCGCCAACAACCCGATGGCATTGACATTGGAGAGCTTGCCCTGATCGGTTGCCATGCCATTGGTGGTGTAGCGCTTGGCAAGCTCTACATGGCCATAGCCTTCCTGCACTGCAAGGCCGAGATCCTTGGTATGGACGTCGTTTTGGAAATCCACGAAGGCCTTGGTTTTGATGCCGGGAATGGACCAGACTGGCTTGGCTGGAGTGGGGATAATGTCACCCTCAACACTCGGCATATCCAGCGTTTGAATCGTGAAACCCAGAGCCGTCAATGCTTGTTTTGCCTGCTCAAAACCAGACGCCATTGAGGCCACAATCCCGAAGACACCAGACGCAGAACCCGCCAAAACCAGATTGTTCAAACCCTCCGGAGCCAAAAAGGCCGAATGCTCATCTGACCAACGCGGCTTACCACCCCGATGGCAAGCCAGATGAATGATCGGCGAGAAGCCGCCCGACATGGCAAGACTATCCACCTCAAGCCGTTCCAACTGCCCTTCGCGCCAGAGATCAAGCCCCTCAACGGATTTCCCGCCGTAAACATTGCTGACCAAACCACCACGCACCAATCGCGCCTTGCCCTGATAAGCGATCGTTGCATCACGGCGACTATCGATCAGGGCTGTGACTCTAACGCCTGCGGCTTCAAGGTCTGCCGCCAGTGCATAGCCGCTGTCATTGGTGGTGAAGATGGCCGTCTTCTTGCCCAGCGCGACGCCATAGTGGTTGAGATAGCGGCGCATGGCGCCTGCCATCATCACACCCGGAATATCATTGCCGCCGAACACCAGCGGGCGCTCCTCGGCACCCGTGGCCAAAATGGCTTTCTTCGTCGCAATGCGCCAAAGCCGCTCCACCGGGCGGTTGGCAGCAGGGACAGCGATGTGTTTTTGCACCCGCTCCACCGCGCCAAACACATTGCCATCATACCAGCCGAAAGCGGTGGTGCGGGCAAGGATTTGCACATTGGGCAGGCTTTGCAGCTCTGCCTGTGTGGTGGCGACAAAATCAGAGGCGGCAACACCATTAATCAATGATGTTTCAGCCAAAAGCCCGCCGCCGATTTGCGCCTGCTCATCCAGCAGAATAACCCGCGCACCGGCACGCCCGGCAGTCAGAGCCGCCATCAAGCCCGCAGCACCCGCACCAATCACCAATAGGTCACAATGCGCCCAGCATTTCTCATAGGCATCGGGATCGGCTTCATAACTTGCCTTGCCGAGGCCAGCGGCCTTGCGGATTACCGGCTCATAGAGCTTTTCCCAGAACTTTGCTGGCCACATGAAGGTTTTATAGTAGAAACCAGCGCTAAGGAACGGCGACAGCAGGCTGTTAACTGCGCCAATATCATTCTCAAGGCTTGGCCAGCGGTTTTGGCTGTTGGCTTCCAGCCCGGCGTAAAGCTCCTGCATGGTGGCGCGGGTGTTTGGCTCCGTGCGCCCACCTCGGCCAATGGTCATCAGCGCATTCGGCTCGGCGGCACCCGCCGTCAGAATGCCGCGTGGGCGGTGATATTTAAAACTGCGGCCCACCAATTGCTGGCCATTGGCCAAAAGCGCAGACGCCAGTGTATCGCCAGCAAAACCGTTCATGGCTTTGCCATCAAAGGTGAAGGCAAGCGCGGTTGTGCGATCCACCAGACCGCCGCTTTTGAGACGATAGGATGTCATGCGCTCACCCCTTTGCGTGTTGATGCATCAAAGCTTGCGGAAATTTCGTGGGTGGCGGTGTCGCGGCACACCACAATCCAGCGACGGCAACCGGAGGTGTGGTGCCAATATTCCTCATAGGCTCCACGCGGGTTATCGCGCAAGTAAACGTAATCATGCCAGACATCAGGACCAGCATCGGGCGCTGGACGTGCAAGAGCGGCACCCTTGATGGTATATTCTTCTTTGGGTCGTGGCCCGCAATGGGGGCAGGGAATAAGGCTCGCCATAATCAGAATCCTTAGTGAAGGTTCGGCTGGGCACCCTGGCCCTTTTCATCGATGATGTGGCCGCGTTCAAACCGATCCAGCCGGAAGGCACGCGCCGTTTCGTGGCTCTCGCCCTTGGCGATGAGATGGGCAAAGCAATAGCCCGAGGCAGGCGTGGCTTTGAAGCCGCCATAGCACCAGCCGGAATTGAGATAGAGATTGTCCAGATGCACCTTGTCGATAATCGGCGAGCCATCCATGCTCATGTCCATCACACCGCCCCAGCTGCGCAGTACGCGGATGCGCGACAGCGCCGGAATCATCGCCTTGCCCGCTTCCGCCACATGCTCAACGGTGGCGAGATTGCCGCGCTGGGCGTAAGAATTATAGCCATCAATATCGCCGCCAAACACCAGCCCGCCCTTATCCGATTGTGATACGTAGAAATGGCCCGCGCCAAAGGTGACGACGCAATCGATAAAGGGTTTTAGCCCCTCCGAGACAAAGGCTTGCAGCACATGGCTTTCCATCGGCAATTTCAACCCCGCCATTTCCGCCACGCCGGATGAATTGCCCGCAGCCGCCAGCGCCAGCTTGCCGCAACCGATGAAGCCACGTGTGGTTTCCACCCCCACCGCCTTACCATTTTCGCGGCGAATTCCAGTGACTTCGCAGTTTTGAAGAATGTCTACCCCGTGAGTATCCGCACCCCGAGCATAGCCCCAAGCCACGGCATCATGGCGCACCGTGCCACCGCGCCGCTGCATCAAACCGCCTTGAATGGGAAAGCGAGCATTGTCGTAATCCAGAAACGGCAGCATGGCCTTGATGGCGTCGCGGTCCAGCAATTCGGCATCCACGCCATGCAGGCGCATGGCATTGCCGCGCCTTGTATAGGCATCACGCTGGGCATCAGAATGGTAGAGATTGACCACACCGCGCTGCGACACCATGGCATTGAAATTGAAATCCTGCTCCAGCCCTTCCCATAGTTTCATGGAGAATTCGTAGAAGGGATTGTTGCCCGGCAACAGATAATTGGAGCGGATGATAGTGGTGTTGCGCCCGACATTGCCGGAACCGATATAGCCCTTTTCCACCACGGCGATGTTTTTGATGCCGAAGGTTTTGGAAAGGTAATAGGCGGTGGCCAGCCCATGGCCACCGCCGCCAACAATCACCACATCATAATGGGGCTTTGGCTCCGGCTGTCGCCAATGGGCGGCCCAGTTTTTATTGCCACGAAGACCGTTCAGAAAAATCGACAAAGCCGAATAGCGCATGATGCCCGCTCGTTTCAGGATTTGGTGGACGGGGGATGGTTGGTGACCACCGCATATTGCTTCGAAGACTAGGCCGTCACACGCAAATCACATTGCACAAAAAAGACATTTAAAGATATAAAAAGGACATGAGCGAAAACTCCAGCACCCAGACCTATGGCTTCGTCCTGACGCCGAATTTTGCGCTGATGTCCTTCTCATCCGCCACCGAGCCGCTGCGCGCCGCCAATCTGTTGGCGCAAACACCGCTTTATGCCATCAGGCCGCTTTCCCTCCGAGGACAAGCGGTGCGCTGTTCGGCAGGCTTTGATATTACCTGCGGTGATCTGGCCGCAGAAGGCCCGGCCTGCCACACGCTGTTTGTGGTAGCGGGCGGCAATCCGATAGACTGGATTCATACCAGTGACATGCACGCAACTTTGCGCAAACTCTCCCGACAAGGGGTGCGCATTGGCGGCATTTCCAGCGGGGCCTATGTTTTGGCGCAAGCGGGCCTGTTGCAGGAGCGGGATTTTACCATTCATTGGGAACACGCTCCTGCCCTTCGGGAAGCCTTTCCCGACCTTGCCCCGCGCCAAGCCCGCTACGTGCTGGATGGTGATCGGCTGACCTGCGGCGGTGGCGTTGCCCCTCTCGATATGATGCATGCTTTGATTGGCGAGCGGATGGGGCCGGAATTTGCCCGCCGAGTCAGCGATTGGTATCTGCACACGGCCGTCACAGAAGCGAGCGCGCCGCAGCGCGGCTCATCGGTGGAGCGTTTTGGCACCCATCACCCGGCACTGGTGACGGCATTGGAAAAAATGGAAGCCACATTGGAAAATCCGCTGGATCGGCAGACGATTGCGCGGCTAGTGGGCATTACGCCCCGGCATCTGGATCGGCTGTTCGCTAGCCATATGGAGGCGAGTTTTCACGACACCTATCGCCACATGCGGCTTGCCCATGCGCGCAAACTTTTGGAGCAAAGTCCGCTGTCGCTGTCAGAAATTGCCTTTGCCACCGGCTTTTCCAGCGCCTCGCATTTTTCACGGGCGTTCAAACAGCAGTTTGGCATTCAGCCAAAATCGGTTAGATCGTAAGATCACAAATATTGAGTGTAGATAGGATTCAGGGGCAGGCATGGCCAAGAGTGAGACAAAGGCAGCAAAGGCGGCCAAGGCAATATTGGCGCAAGACCCCCATGCTGTGCGCGAACCACGGGCCAATAATCTGGAAATGGCCATTGGCCATGAGGTGCGGACTTTTCGCAAAAAACTCGGCATCACGGTGGCCGATCTGGCAACGGCCACGGGCATGTCTGTCGGCATGTTGTCCAAGATTGAAAACGGCAATATTTCCGCCTCGCTCGGGACGTTGCAATCGCTCTCCAAGGCGCTGGGCGTGCCGATGACTGCCTTTTTCAAAGGTTATGAAGAGCCGCGTAGTGCAAGCTTCGTCAAGGCAGGTGAAGGCGTGCATCTGGAGCGGCGAGGCACCCGTGCTGGTCATCATTACAGCTTGCTGGGCCACATCGAAAACAACACCTCCGGCGTGGTGGTGGAGCCTTACTTGATCACGCTCAACACCGAATCCGATGTGTTTCCCACCTTTCAGCATGAGGGGATGGAGTTTCTCTACATGCTCGAAGGCGAGGTGGTCTATCGCCATGGCGAGAGCCTCTATCGGATGCAGCCGGGAGACAGCTTGTTTTTTGATGCCGATGCCCCGCATGGCCCCGAAGAACTGGTGGCGCTGCCTGCCCGTTATCTCTCCATCATTTCCTACCCGCATCAAAAATAATTGCCTTAAAGGAAAATTTTATTCTTTAGGATTGATTTTATCAAACGCGCCTGTTAGCCATTGTCCAACGACAAATGGAGAGGCTGACCATGTGCGGCATTGTTGGATTGTTCCTGAAAGACAAGAGCCTTGAACCTCAGCTGGGAGCCATGCTCTCGGATATGCTGATCACCATGACCGATCGCGGCCCGGATTCTGCGGGCATTGCGATTTACGGCGCAGGTGAAAAGGGCAAGGCGAAAATTACCATTCAATCACCGGAACCCTCGGTGGATTTTGCTGGTCTCGATGCTGATCTCACCAAGGCTGGCATTCCAGCGCAGGTGACGGTGAAAAGCACCCATGCGGTGATTGATATTGATGCAGCAAAGCTTGGCGACATACGTGGCGTTTTGAGCGAGATTCGCCCGAATGTCCGCATCATGGGTTCTGGTGAAAGTGTCGAGATTTTCAAGGAAATCGGTCTGCCGAAGGATGTTGTGGCCCGCTTTGATGTGCGCTCGATGGGCGGCAGCCACGGCATTGGCCACACCCGTATGGCCACAGAGAGTGCGGTGACCACGCTGGGCGCACATCCGTTTTCCACGGGGGCCGATCAATGCCTTGTGCACAATGGTTCCCTCTCCAACCACAACAATTTGCGCCGTGAATTGATCCGCGAAGGCATCAAATTTGAAACCCAGAACGACTCCGAAGTGGCCGCCGCTTACCTCACGGCTGAAATGGCCAAGGGTAAGGATCTTGGGCAGGCGCTGACGGGTGCGCTGGATGATCTCGATGGCTTTTTCACCTTCGTGGTTGGCACCAAATCCGGCTTTGGCGTGGTGCGCGATCCCATCGCCTGCAAGCCTGCGGTGATGGCCGAGACGGACCAATATGTGGCTTTTGGCTCTGAGTATCGCGCGCTGGTCAATCTGCCGGGCATCGATACCGCCCGCATCTGGGAGCCGGAACCCGCCACCGTTTATTTCTGGGACCACGAAAAAGCAGCTTGAGGGACGTGTAATGCCAATCTTTGATCTTTCCCAAACCCCGCTGCGCGAATTGAACAGCGCTTTGCATGCTGTGACATCCGGGGCCAATGACACCAACTTTGAAATTATCAATCCACGCGGCCATCATGCGGTGGCGGTTGGCATTGATAGTCCAGTCACTGTCGAGGTGAAGGGCTCGGTTGGCTATTATTGCGCTGGCATGAATGATGGCGGCACCGTCACCGTGCATGGTTCTGCCGGTCCCGGTGTTGCTGAAAACATGATGTCCGGCACGGTGATTATTGAAGGCGACGCCAGCCAATATGCCGGGGCCACGGGCCAAGGTGGCCTGCTGGTGATCAAGGGCAATGCGGCCTCGCGTTGCGGCATTTCCATGAAGGGTATTGATATTGTCGTACAGGGCAATATCGGCCACATGTCCGCCTTTATGGGTCAATCTGGCCATCTGGTGGTGCTGGGTGATGCGGGTGAAGCGCTTGGCGACTCACTCTACGAGGCCAAGCTGTTTGTGCGTGGCACGGTGAAAAGCCTTGGTGCCGATTGCATCGAAAAAGCGATGAAGCCCAAGCATCTGGAAAAGCTGGCGGAGCTTCTGACGAAAGCAGGCATCACCGATGTGAAGCCGGAAGAATTCAAGCGTTACGGCTCTGCCCGCAAGCTTTACAATTTCAACATTGACAACGCAGACGCCTATTAAAGCAATTCCAGGAAAAGTGTGCTGCGGTTTTCCGTCCGGAATTGCGAGCGCAAAAAAGTGGGGTCCTGACCCCAGGAGATCGCTATGAGCTACCATAATCCCAACACTCCGCCGCGCAAATCCGCGACCTTTGATGATTACACGCTGGCGGAAATCCGCCGCGCGGCTGCCACTGGTATCTATGACATTCGTGGTGCAGGCACCAAGCGCAAGGTGCCGCATTTTGATGATCTGCTGTTTCTTGGGGCTTCCATTTCGCGCTATCCGCTGGAAGGCTACCGCGAGAAATGCGACACATCGGTGGTGCTTGGCACGCGCTTTGCCAAAAAGCCAATTCATCTCAAAACGCCGATTACCATTGCGGGCATGAGCTTCGGTGCACTGTCGGGCAATGCCAAGGAAGCCCTTGGCCGTGGTGCGACCATTGCCGGAACCTCCACCACGACAGGTGATGGCGGCATGACCGATGAAGAGCGCGGCCATTCGCAAACCCTCGTCTATCAATATCTTCCCTCCCGCTATGGCATGAACCCGAAGGACTTGCGCCGCGCCGATGCCATTGAAGTGGTGGTTGGCCAAGGGGCCAAGCCCGGCGGCGGTGGCATGTTGCTGGGCCAGAAGATTTCTGACCGTGTGGCCAATATGCGCAACCTGCCCAAGGGTATCGATCAGCGCTCGGCCTGCCGTCACCCGGACTGGACGGGGCCGGATGATCTGGAAATCAAAATTCTGGAGCTTCGCGAAATCACCAATTGGGAAAAGCCAATCTATATCAAGGTTGGCGGTGCGCGGCCGTATTATGACACAGCACTGGCGGTAAAAGCCGGAGCCGATGTGGTGGTGCTAGACGGCATGCAGGGCGGCACGGCGGCGACGCAGGATGTGTTTATCGAAAATGTCGGCATGCCGACACTGGCCTGTATTCGCCCCGCCGTTCAGGCACTTCAAGACCTTGGTATGCATCGCAAAGTGCAGCTGATCATCTCTGGCGGCATTCGCTCTGGTGCAGATGTCGCCAAAGCCTTGGCGCTAGGCGCGGATGCTGTGGCGATTGGCACAGCAGCACTGGTGGCGATTGGCGACAATGACCCGAAGTGGGAAGAGGAATATCAAAAACTCGGCACCACCGCCGGCGCTTATGATGACTGGCATGAGGGCAAAGACCCGGCAGGCATTACAACACAAGACCCGGAACTGATGAAGCGGCTCGATCCGGTTCTGGCGGGTCGCCGTCTGGCCAATTACCTCAAGGTGATGACGCTGGAAGCCCAGACCATTGCCCGCGCCTGCGGCCATAACCGCCTGCATAATCTGGAGCCGGAAGATTTGGTGGCTCTGACCATGGAAGCCGCCGCGATGGCGCAAGTGCCTTTGGCTGGCACCAACTGGTATCCCGGCAAAGCCGGATTTTAACATCCATGGCCGCGCAAACCTCCCAAGGGCGCGGCCTTTCCTTTCAACATGTGTCTCAATCCATAAAAACAGGGGAACGACGTGACACAGGATCTTGCACAATTCGCCGCTGAACGCGGCATTAAATATTTCATGATCAGCTATACCGACCTGTTTGGTGCGCAACGCGCCAAGCTGGTGCCCGCCCAAGCCATTGCCGACATGCAAAAGGATGGCGCTGGCTTTGCAGGCTTTGCCACTTGGCTGGACCTCACCCCCGCCCATCCCGATCTCTTCGCTGTTCCAGACGCCTCTTCCGTGATCCAATTGCCATGGAAAAAAGACGTGGCATGGGTTGCCGCCGATTGCGTGATGGACGACAAGCCGGTGGAGCAAGCGCCGCGTGTGATGCTCAAAAAGCTGGTAGATGAAGCAGCAAGCATGGGCCTTCGGGTCAAGACCGGGGTGGAACCGGAATTCTTCCTTATCTCTGCCGACGGCAAGACCATTTCCGATGAATTCGACACCGCCGAAAAGCCCTGCTACGACCAACAGGCCTTGATGCGCCGTTATGATGTGATTGCCGAAATCTGCGATCACATGCTGGAATTGGGCTGGAAGCCCTATCAAAACGACCATGAAGACGCCAACGGCCAGTTTGAGATGAACTGGGAATATGACGACGCGCTGAAAACCGCCGACAAGCATTCCTTCTTCAAATTCATGGTCAAATCGGTGGCTGAAAAGCATGGGCTTCGTGCCACCTTCATGCCAAAGCCCTTCAAGGGCCTCACGGGCAATGGTTGCCATGCCCATATCTCGGTGTGGGATAATGACGGCAAGGTCAATGCCTTTGCCGACAAGGCCATGCCCTTTGGCCTGTCTGCCAAGGGCAAAACCTTCCTTGGCGGAATTATGAAACATGCATCCGCTCTGGCTGCCGTCACCAACCCCACGGTCAACTCTTACAAGCGTATCAATGCGCCGCGCACGGTGTCTGGTGCCACATGGGCACCCAACACCGTGACATGGACCGGCAATAATCGCACCCATATGGTGCGTGTGCCGGGTCCAGGCCGGTTTGAGCTGCGCCTGCCCGATGGTGCCGTGAACCCTTATCTGCTTCAGGCCATCATCATTGCAGCGGGCCTGTCGGGTCTGAAAACCAATGCCGATCCCGGCCCGCATTACGACATCGATATGTACCGCGAAGGTCATACGGTGACCGACGCCCCGAAACTGCCGCTGAACCTTCTGGATGCGTTGCGCGCCTATGAAGCCGACACAGAGCTGCAACAGGCCTTGGGAGAGGAGTTCTCTGCCGCCTATCTCAAGCTCAAGCATGGCGAGTGGACAAGCTATTGCTCACAATTCACCCCATGGGAGCACCAGACAACACTGGACATTTGACCGGATGTGAAGCCGGGGGCAGCGTCGCCCCCGGCATTCGAATTAAAGCGTTGCTGTTGTCTGGCGGCTTGCCAGTTCCTCGATCCCAGCCTTCGCCTCTATCCCATCGCCTTTCAGCGTCAGATAGACGCCAAGCACAAAGGCGAGGGCGGCGATGAACAGCAGATAATAGGCATGTGCCATCGGGTTGATTGGCAGCAGGCTGGCGACCGCAATCGGTGTCAATCCGCCGAAAATCGCGTAGGAGACATTGTAGGAAAATGACAGACCGGTGAAGCGCACAGGTGCGGGAAAGGCGCGCACCATCACGTAAGGCACGGCCCCGACAATGCCCACGGAAAGGCCCATTACGGCATAGAGCACAAACAGGACCGGAACCGAAACGCTTGCATAGGTGTAGAAAGCAAAGGTTGCTGCTGCCAAAAATACGCTCCCAACCATTAAAAACCGCCCGGAGCCGACCTTATCGACAATCGCGCCTGATGCAGCGGTGCTGAAAATCAGGAACAATGTGCCAAAGCTGGTGGCGGACAGCGCGATCTGGGCGCTGTAGCCATAGAGTTTTTGCAGGAGCGTGGCAGTCATCAGCGTGGTGACGACGAGGCAGGCGGCAAGCACCCACGTCAAAGCCATGGAAATGATGACAGCAGCGGGATAATCGCGCAGCACGGTTTTCAGCGGCAGTTCCATCACTGTCGTTCGCGCCTGACGCATCTCAGCAAAAACAGGGGTTTCCTGAAGCCAGCGGCGCAGGTAGACGGCGACAAGGCCGAAGAAACCACCGAGGAAGAACGGGATGCGCCAGGCATAGGCGGCAACATCTTCCGGCGTGAACATCGAATTGATGACGGTTGCGATCAACGAACCCAGCAGAATGCCGAGTGTCAGGCCAGAGCAGAGAAAACCGCAGGCAAAGCCGACCCGGCGAAATGGCACATGTTCCGAGACGAAGGTCCAGGCACCCGGCACTTCTCCGCCGATGGCAACGCCCTGCAACAGCCGCATGATAATCAGCAACACGGGTGCGGCTATGCCAATGGAGGCATAGGTCGGCATCGCAGCCATGCCAAGGGTAGACAGCGCCATCAACAGGATGGAAAAGGCAAAGACTTTCTTGCGGCCAAACACATCACCGAAATGGGCCAGGATTAACCCGCCCAGGGGCCGCACCAGATAGCCTGCAGCAAAAATTCCGAAGGTCTGGATCGTCACCAGCCAGTCCGGCATGTTGGCCGGGAAAAACAGCTTGCCGATTACACCCGCGAAAAACACGAAGATGATGAAATCGTAGAATTCCAAGGCCCCGCCCAGGGCTGAAAGCCCAAGCGTGCGAAAATCGGCCCGGTTAAGCTGACGGGGAGGCGATGCCGGAGTGCTGATGGGGGACATGATCCTGCCTTGCGAAAAAACTATCCAGTTTGGTCGCTGATTATGGGGCGGATTTCAAGGTGTAGAACAGGATTTACCCGGCAAGGGTGAGAGAATTGGTTCAGCAAGGTCCCGCAGCGAAGGGATTGCCCATCAGGATCGAGGCGTTCACCTCCGAAATCAGCCGCTTGCCGCACAGTGCCATGCTGATATCAAGCTCCCTGGCGATGATCTCCAATGCGCGCTGCACACCAGCTCGCCCATCCGCGCCAAGCCCGTAGAGAAACGGTCGGCCGATATAGGTCCCCTTGGCACCCAAGGCCAGGGCCTTCAACACGTCCTGACCCGAGCGGATACCGCCATCGATATGCACTTCGATCCGGTCTCCCACCGCCTCGACAATCGAGGCCAGCATGGAGATGGACGACGGCGCGCCATCCAGTTGGCGACCGCCATGGTTGGACACGATAATCGCATCCGCCCCGCTATCGGCGGCGGCGCGGGCGTCCTCCACATCGAGAATGCCCTTCAGGATCAATTTGCCACCCCAGCGCTCCTTGATCCAGGCAACATCGCTCCACGACAGTTTCGGATCGAACTGTTCCGCCGTCCAGGCCGAGAGCGAAGACAGGCTGGAGACGTTCTTGGCATGGCCGACGATATTGCCGAAATGACGCCGCCGCGTATTGGCCATGCCGATGCACCATTGTGGCTTGGTCGCCATCTGCCAGAGATGTTTCGGGGTGAATTTTGGCGGCGCCGACAGGCCGTTGCGCAGGTCCTTGTGGCGCTGTCCAAGGATTTGCAGATCGAGCGTCAACACCAGTGCTGAGCAATGGGCAGCCTTGGCACGGTCGATCAGGCTGTTGACGAAATCGCGGTCCTTCATGACGTAAAGCTGGAACCAGAAGGGGCGGCGCGTATGAAGCGCGACATCTTCAATCGAGCAGATGCTCATGGTGGACAGCGTGAAGGGCACGCCGTAAGCTTCAGCTGCTTCCGCCGCGAGAATTTCCCCATCGGCATGCTGCATGCCGGTCATTCCGGTCGGGGCGAGCGCCACCGGCATGGTCACAGGCTCTCCGATCATCGTGCTTGCCAGCGACCGTTCTGTCATATCGACCAGAACCCGCTGACGCAGCTTGATGCGGGAAAAATCACTCTCGTTGGCGTGGTAAGTGCTCTCGCTCAAGGATCCACTATCGGCATAGTCGAAGAACATTTTCGGGACACGGCGCTTTGCTTGACGTTTCAGGTCATCGATTGTCAATGCAATGGGCATGGCACCTTGTCCTTTCAAATCGGCACATCGTTTTGGACATGGTGTGCGGCCAAATTTCGGCGGTTGCAAGGGAAGAGTAGCCATTCACAAAGAGGACCGCCCAGATTGCTGGACGGCCTTTAAACTGTGTCGCGCCTAACGTCTCACTTCGTCGCCGTTGCCACGTTGATCTTGTCGATATCGGCGGCCAGGGCGTCATAGGTTTGTTGCAACGTCAATTCGCCGACGATCAACTGGCTCATGCGCTGGACGATCTGCTGGTAAAGCGCCGAGCCGCCTTTTTTCTTTTCAAAAATCCGCGCTTCCTGCGGCACGTTCTTTTCGTTGTCGTTGAAGACGGCCATGGACGCCTTGGCATTGTCGTCCGTCAGCTTGTATTGCGGCTTGTCGATTTCGGCACCCGTCAGGATCACGTAGTTTTCGGCAATCTCGCGTTGGACTTTCTCTGAGCCGAGAAATTCGATGAATTGGGCGACAGCTTCCGGGTATTTGGTGCGTTTGAAGCCGACAATCCCGGTGGCACCCGGCATGGCATAGCAGCCAGCGGTGCCGCAGGGCGCGTTGATTGCCGTCCATTCGAAGGCGTCGCCGATCTTCTTCTGGAACGGATTGACCATCCAGTTGCCGGCCAGATAGGTCACGACATTGCCGTTGACGAATTCATCGCCCATGTTCTTATATTGCGAGCCGCCGGCAGCGCCCCACATTTCCTTGGGAAAGCTGCCATCCTTCGTCCAGTTGTAGAGATCGGCAATATAGGTCTTGGCGGCCTCGTCGGGAAAGCTGAACTTGCCGTCTTTCACATAGGACGAGCCATAGGAAAAGGCCGCGCCGGAAAACCGATGGCCGGAACGGTCCATGGTGAAGGGGATCTGCACGCCGGTCTTTTTCGCCACCCGGGCGGAAGCCTCGACAATGTCTTTCAGCGTCGCTTTCGGGCCGGGCAGCGGCTCTTCCGCCTGCTCAAACAATGTCTTGTTGACGAAGGGCAGGTTCAGGGTCTGCGAGGCGACATAGCCATTGATCGATTTCGGGTCGTTGACGCCGGGCAGGCGCAATTGGTTGAGGCTTTCGCCATGGAGCTTGGCGTAACCATCCGGGTCCTTCATATAGGGCCGCATGTCGAGATAGAAGGGTGCCAATTGCCAATCGGTGATCTTGGCCAGATCCGGGCCTTCGCCCACAGCAAGCTGCACCGGCAATTGTTTGGCGACGGCATCATAGCCTGAAGATACGAAATTGACCTTCACGTCAGGATGAGCAGCTTCGAACTGTTTGCTCAGCGCCGCCATATGCTCGACATAGGACTGATCGTCATCGGTGAACAGAAAGGTGATGGTTTTGGTTTCGGCAAAGGCCGGATGGCTGAGCGCAAGCGCCGACAAGACGATGGCGCTGACGCCTGACAGAATTTTTGACATGAGTCCCTCCCGTAAAAATATTTTCATAAATGGCATAACACTCCTCAATGTCATGCTCCTCCTCAACCTTTTTGAGACTTGACAAACCTGTCGTCAAGCTGTTTCGTTGACGAAAATTCGGCGATGCATGATTTTTCTATCGAAATTTGACCGAATAAAAAATATTTTCATGATCGCAGGGAGGCGAGACATGAACAATCATTGTGTGCCAGCAGCAAAAGACCCGGTTTATGAAGTTCGCACTGGCGAGACGATCACGTCCTGGTTGGTCTCGCCGCTCACTGCCAGTGTGTTTGCAGGTATTGCGGCACCCGCCGAGGACCGCGTCGATTACCGCTTCATCAACGGTTTCGTCGATGTCGGCGATCTGCCGTGTCGCAAGGCGTTCTGGGCGACGATGGTCGGGCGAGATCTGGCACCGGAGCGCGACTGGGAGCCTGATCACCTCAACCTACCGGGTGCCAATCGGCGGGTGGAATTCACCCATTTCTGGCATGTTCCGACTCATGTCCGCCGCTGGCTGCGTGGCACGTTCCGGGCCGAGGCGGCCAGAAGCCTCACGCTGCGGCTGAAGACCTGCGGCGGGGTGCGGATCTGGGTGAATGGCGCGGAGCAGGTTCGCTTCGAACCGTTCCGGCGTAATTTTGAATCCATGTCGGATGTCACCCTGCAACTTTCCGAGGGCGATAATGATATTCTGGTTCACACCGAAGACCTGGCGGAGCGCGACACGGTCTGGTTTGTCGAGCTGGAAGTGACGGATGCAGAGCCAATCGCCGTGCTTTTGCCTGCGGTTCTGGATGGGGCGATGGTTGCGCGGCTGGAACGGTTGATCCGCAGCGTGCGCCCGTCCCGCGACGTGTTTAGCGGTCAACCGCTGGAATTGCTGTTCGACGACGCGCCGAGGACTGATGTTCCCGTCGAGATCACCGTCTACAGCCATGGTCATGAGCGTGCCGTGCTGGCAAAGGCGCAGGCGGTGCTGCGCGCCGGGGACAGAACCCTTGTCGTTCAGGAAACACTCGGTATTGCCGATGGCTATCACGGCGTGCGGCTGCGCATGGGCGAGGGTGCCAGTGTGGCGAGCCGGGTGATTGATGCTGCTTTTCTCACCCGCGTGCAGCCGGAGATTTCGCATGACAGCCTTAGGGAGCGCAAACAGCATGCGCTTGTCTATTCGGCCCGCCATGGTGCGCCGCGCATCGGCCGGGTGCTGGCCATGGCGGCCTGCGGGCAGGTGGATGACGCAGTGCTGGAGAAACTCCTGAGCGATACACTCGCCGCCATCGACCGGCGGGAGGATTGCTCGGATTTCGTCCTTGTTCCGCTATTGTGGCTGCTCGGCGCTTACCCTGATGTTCTGACCCCGGACCAGCGCGAGCGGGTGCGCCAATCGGTACTCGATTATCGTTATTGGGTGGATGAGCCGGGCAATGACACGATGTGGTTTTGGAGCGAGAACCATGTTCTCTGCTTCCACACCAGCCAGCTACTGGCCGGTCAGTTGATGCCGGATGCGGTGTTTTCCGCGTCTGGCCGCACGGGAGAACAGCAGGCGGCGCTGGCCCGTCAGCGTCTGCATCGCTGGTTCGACAGCGTCGAGGCGCATGGGCTGGCCGAATGGAATTCTGCTGCCTATTACCCGATTGATTTCATTGGTCTGCTGGCGCTGGAGCATTGGGCGGAACCTGACATTGCCACCCGCGCCCGCCAGCAGTTGGACCTGATCTTCCGGATGATCGCCTTGCATACACTGGCGGGGGTGCCTGCGGGATCACAGGGCCGCGCCTATGACAAGGAATTGCGGGCCGGGCCGCTGACGGAACTCGCGCCTTTCGCCTGGGTGGCGTTTGGAGAGGGCTGGCGGAATGGTGGTGTCGCCTCGCTACCAATGTTCTGCGCCAGCGACTACCAGCCGCCGGAGGATCTGGCTCCACTGGCGATGCTGAAGCACGGACGCAGCATTGAGGCGCGATATGCGCAGGGGCTGGAGAGCGGCAAGCTCGTGGTGTTCAAGACCCACGCCTCGCAGCTTTCGACAGTGGTCGATCACAAGACTGGCCGCAAAGGCCATCAACAGCATGTGCTGGATATCAGGCTGGCTGGCCATCCGATGGCGCGGCTCTGGATCAATCATCCCGGCGAAGACGATCCATGGGGGTCGCAGCGGCCCTCCTATTGGGCAGGAAGCGGCATCCTGCCCCGCGTCGCGCAACATGGCGATACCGCCCTGCTGATTGCCGATACGCAAGGCGGACGCTTGCCGTTCACACACGCCTATCTGGGCATTGACGGTTTGGACGAGGTGATCATTGAGGAAAACTGGGTGTTTACCCGCTCGGGCCAAGGGTTTGCCGCCCTTTACAACAGCCACGGACTGGAGCCGATGGACGCAGGCGCGACGGCAGGCCGTGAATTGCGGGCGTTGGCACCGATTTCGGGCTGGGTGGCCATTGTCGGAGCCGGGGACGCGCCGGCTTTCGAGATTTTCTGCTTGAAAGCACGAGCAACCAGCATCGACTTCGACCCGCTGGCGAGAACTCTTCGGGTTCGTCCGCCGGGCCGTGAGGTGCTGTTTTTGAATTATGACGGCGACTTTCGGCTGGGGACACGTCCGCTGCCCTTCAGCCATGAACAGCCGCAACCGGTGCTGACCTATGACAGCGCCCAACCGGATCGGGGTGAAATCACCCCTCTTTATCAGTAGATGGATCAGACCATGCATCAGCCAGAGACCGGCCATCCGGCCCTCCAAAAGACAATCGACAAAGTGGCGGTGGCTTTCAGCCGCCTCAAGGGGATCAAGGAAGGCTTGAGCGGGGAAGGCAGCGCAAGCGGCATTCAGTTTGACGAATGGGATTGGGAAGTAGGCGTCGGCCTTTACGGCTTCCTGCGCCGCGCCATCGCCAGTGGAGACAGGAAGGCAATCCATGATCTCGTTGATTGGTATGCGATGCAGATTGGTCGCGGCTTGCCGCCACGCCAGATCAACAGCACGGCACCAATGCTGCCGCTGGCAATCCTGATCGGTCATGTGGACCGGCCCGATTTCAACGCGCTGGTCGAGGATTGGGCCGAATGGCTGGTGAAAAACCTGCCGAAAACCGAGGATGGCGGCTTCCAGCATGTGGTCAAGGAACGCCTGAACGAAGGTGAGCTTTGGGATGATACCCTGTTCATGGCCGGGCTGTTTCTGGCGCAAGCCGGCGTTCATTTTGGCCGCAAGGACTGGATCGATGAAGCCGTCTATCAGTTCATGATCCATGCCCGTTATCTCTCGGACCCGGTCTCCGGTCTCTGGTATCACGGCTGGACCTTTATCGGTCGTCATAACTTTGCCCGCGCCTTCTGGGCGCGGGGCAATGCCTGGATCACCGTGGCGATCCCGGAACTGTTCTTCCTGGTGCCTGATATAGACGAAAAAGACCGCCGCTTTCTGGCCAATGTGCTGAAAAGCCAGTTGCGCTCGCTGAAAGCCTTCCAGCGCGAGGACGGCATGTTCCATACGCTGCTCGATGATCCGACCTCGCCGTTGGAAACCTCCGCCACCGCCGGGATTGCCTATGGCATATTGCGCGGCATCGAGGCGGGCATTCTGCCGGTGGAGGATAAGCTCCATGCCGACCGCGCCCTTGCCGCCGTGCTCCGCCATATCGATGATGAGGGCGTGGTGCTGGGTGTCTCCGATGGGACGCCGATGGGGCATGATCTGGATTTCTACCGTCGTATCCCCAACTTGCCGACCCCTTACGGCCAAGCGCTGGCTCTATTGCTGTTGACCGATGTGGCAATGTCATCGGAGACAACCGCATGACCCAGACGCTGGAGATTGTCATCGATCATCAGGACGGCGACCGCACGCAAGCCATTCAGGCGGCAATGGACCATGTGTCTGCCTCTGGCGGCGGCAGGGTTTCGCTCAAAGCTGGATCGCATCAGGTTGGCGGGCTGACGCTTCGCTCCGGTGTCGAGCTGCATCTGGGGGAGGGAGCAGTCTTGCGGCCCGTGCCGGATTATCAGGCCTATGGCGACAATATCGTCTCGGTCATTGCCGAAAAATCCAACCGGGCCATGCTGGTGGCACGCGGTGCGGACACGATCGCGCTGACCGGGTCGGGCCGTATTGATGCTGGCGGAGACGCATTCATTGCCGGTGACGATGTCAGTGTCGGCGTATTCATTCCGGCGGAATTTCGTCCCCGTGTTCTGGTGCTGGAGGGGTGCCGGGGCGTTCGTCTCGACCATATTAAGGTCGAGAACTCGCCAATGTGGACGCTGCATTTCGTCAATTGTGAGGATGTCAGCCTCGCCAATGTGGCGATCCGCAACAATTGCCGCCTGCCCAATACCGATGGCATCGTGCTGGACGCCTGCCGCCGGGTGTTGATTGAGGATTGCACGATCTCCACCGCCGATGATGGTATCTGCCTGAAAACCAGCGTCGGGCCGGATGGAAAGGCGATTGGCACCTGCGAGGATGTGCTGGTGCGCCGCTGCACCGTTTCCAGCCAGAGCTGCGCGCTGAAGCTGGGAACTGAAAGTTTCGGCGATTTCTCCCGCGTGGTGTTTGAGGATTGCCGGGTTGAACAATCCAACCGGGGCCTGGGGATTTTTTCCCGCGATGGCGGAAAGGTCTCCGATGTCAGGTTCTCCCGGATCAGCCTGGACTGCCGGGAGACGCCGGACGGGTTCTGGGGTTCCGGCGAGGCGCTGACGGTCACGGTGGTGGACCGGGTGCCGGAGCGCCCGGCGGGTGCGGTGCGAGGACTTGTTATTGAGGACATCACCGGGCGGATGGAAGGCACGGTCAACCTCGTCTCCATGGCCGGTGCCGGTATTCACGATGTGGCGTTGCATCGGGTGCATCTAGCCCAGCAAACCGGGGTACTTGGCACCGCGTTGCGCTATGATATGCGTCCGACCAATGCCGATCTGGCACCTTCGCCCGAGGCTCATGGCCGGGCCAATGCCTGGACGCGTGGGGCTGACGGACGCATCGTGGGGCTCATCGACTATCCGGGCGGAATGCCGGGCGTGTTTGCCCTTGGGGTGGACGGGCTGACTATAGACGATCTCGTTATCGACAGGCCGCAGCCCCTGCCGGAGGGCTGGAACCCGCTGGATTTCGTCCAACAGTAAATTGATGCATCTGGGAGGATGATATGGGAGCGTTGCAACTCAAGGATCTCAACAAGTCCTACGGCGCGGTGAAGGTGCTGCATGACATAGACCTGACCATCGAAGACGGCGAATTCGTCGTCTTCGTGGGGCCGTCGGGCTGCGGAAAATCCACCCTGCTGCGGATCATCGCCGGATTGGAGGATGTGACGACAGGTGCGATCAATATTGATGGCCGCGATGTCTCTCAGCTGTCGCCTGCCGAGCGCAAGATCGCCATGGTGTTTCAGTCCTATGCGCTTTATCCGCATATGAGCGTGCGCAAGAACCTGGCCTTCGGGCTGGAAAACCTGAAATTCAAGCGGGCCGAAATCGAGGCGCGGATCGCCGAAGCCGCAAGGATGCTGGCCATCGAGCCTTATCTGGACCGCAAGCCGCGCCAGCTCTCGGGCGGTCAGCGCCAGCGGGTGGCGATTGGCCGGGCGATTGTGCGCGAACCCGAAATCTTCCTGTTTGATGAGCCGCTCTCCAATCTGGATGCGGCCCTGCGGGTCCAGACACGGGCGGAAATTACCCGC
The DNA here is from genome assembly GCF_000016285.1 of Allorhizobium ampelinum S4. NCBI lineage: Bacteria > Pseudomonadati > Pseudomonadota > Alphaproteobacteria > Hyphomicrobiales > Rhizobiaceae > Gillisella > Gillisella ampelina. The sequence goes on from NC_011988.1 coordinate 791,580, forward strand.
CTGCACCGCGATATCAAGACGACGATGATCTACGTGACCCATGACCAGATGGAGGCCATGACCATGGCCGACAAGATCGTCGTGTTGAAAGGTGGCCGGGTTGAGCAGGTGGGAACGCCGCTCGATCTGTTTAACAATCCTTGCAACCTGTTTGTGGCAGGCTTCCTCGGTTCGCCCCGGATGAACATGCTGAAAGGCCGGATCGTCGGCTTTCAGAAGGGCGAGGTGCTGATCGATGTCGGCTATCCACAGCATCTTACCGCTTCTGTCGATGAGGCGGCGGCAAAGCCGGGCCAGGAGGTGATGGTCGGTATTCGCCCCGCGCATTTCCAGCGGGTCGAGACGGGTGGCCTGCCATTCATTGTCGGCTATTGTGAAAGTCTTGGGACTGAGACCTATCTTTATGGCCGGATGGAAGGGCAGGAAGAACAGGTCATCCTGCATCAGCCCGGCCATTTCGTTGCCCCGGAGGATAGCCGCTTGGCGGTCGCGCCCTTGGCTGGCACGGTGCATGTGTTCGATCCGGTTTCCGGCCTGACGCTGACCCGACACCGCCAACAGGTCAGCGGAGGCCTTGCTGCATGAGCCAGTTTGCCGATATCGCTGACCGAGTTCTGAACCGCGTCATGCTGGTGGTGGAAGCGCCGCTGAACGGGCTGGAGCGGCTGTTTGGCCGCAAGCGCATGCCGTATTTCTTCCTGGCGCCCAATCTGGTGCTGTTTGGCATTTTCACCTTTTTGCCGATTGCCATTTCCATCGGCTATGCCTTTACCGGTGGCACCAATCTGTTCGTTTCCGAGCGTCCCTATGTCGGGCTCGACAATTTTCGCCAATTGCTGACCTGCGGCGATTATATGCAGCCGGGAACCTGCACGGAATCGCTGTTCTGGACGGCGATCTGGAACACGCTGTGGTTTGTCGGCTTCAACGTTGTGGCGACCTTGCTGGTCTCGCTGATCACGGCGCTGATCCTCAACCGCGCCATGGTGGCGCGTGGATTTTTCCGGGCGATGTTCTTTTATCCGGTGCTACTGTCACCTGTGGTGATCGGCCTGATCTGGAAATGGTTCCTGGACCGCAACGGCTTGCTCAACGCCTTCCTGCAAATGCTCGGCGTGCCGCCGGAAATCTTTCTGCTGGAGGTCGGCTGGTCACGGTTTTTCGTTGTCGTGGTCTCCGTCTGGTTCCACATGGGTTTCTACACGCTGATCCTGCTGGCCGGATTGCAGGCCATTCCCAAAGATCTCTATGAGGCGGCGGCCATCGATGCGGCCACCCCGCGCCGGGTGCTGTTTCGCATCACCCTGCCACTGCTCGCGCCCAACCTGCTGGTGGTGTTGATCTTGTTGATGATCCGGTCTGTGCAGATTTTCGATGAGGCCTGGGTGCTGACCAATGGCGGCGGGCCGGGGACGGCCAACAGTTTCATCGTGCAATATATCTACCAGATGGCGTTCGGCAGCGATCTTCGGCTGTTTGGTCTTGCCTCGGCGGCGGCAACCCTGATGGGCTGCGTTCTGCTGGTGCTGACCCTGCTGCAACTTGGCCTCTCCAAGAAAATGGAGCAGTGATATGAGCCTCAATCCCATAACGTTCCTGACCCGCACCCGCCGCCAAGGTCGCATTGGCGTGACCGATGTGCTGGCCTGGCTCTGGCTGATCCTTGGCACGCTGGCAGTGCTGGTGCCGGTGGTCTGGGCAGGCCTGTCCTCGATGAAACCGGCTGCCGAAATCACCCGCTTTCCGCCGACGCTTCTGCCGCACGACGCGGTGGAGGTGACGGTCAAGGGCTATGACAAGCCGCTCAGCCTTTGGCAGGTCAGCATCGACGGCACGACCCGGCAGATGGCCATGGTGCGGCGCATCGGCCTGAAGGCGCAGATGGTCGATCCCGAAAACCCGCAGACCCCGGTCAGCGTCGATACCCGCACGATCACGCCGGTCCAGAGCCTGACGATTGCCACGGAAAACTACACGGACCCGTTGACCCGGTTTGCCTTCCTGACCTTCCTCAAAAATTCGGTCTTCGTCACCGTGGTGGCGACGGCTCTCACGCTGATCGTTAATGCCTTGGCGGCCTTTGCCCTGTCAAAATACCGGTTTCGGGGCGATAAGGCGGTGTTTGTGCTGATTATCTCGACCTTGATGATCCCGCTCACCGTTGTCATGGTGCCTGCCTATCTGGTCATTGTCGGGGTCGGGTTGGTGGATAATCTCTGGGGCGTCATCATCCCGACCATTGCTTCGCCGACCGGGGTGTTTCTGCTGCGGCAATATATGCTGACCATTCCCGACGAGTTGATCGAGGCGGCAAGGGTGGATGCGGCCAGCGAATTCAGGATCTTCTGGCGGATCGTCCTGCCGTTGACAGCGCCTGCGCTGGCGGTGTTGGCGATTTTCTCGGTACTCTGGCGCTGGAACGACTTTCTCTGGCCGCTAATCGTCCTCAGCAGTCGCGAGAATTTCACCCTACAGGTCGGGCTCAATGCTTTTCAGGGCGAGTTTTCGGTGCAGTGGAATTACATCCTCGCCATGACCTTCCTCAGCCTGATGCCGGTGACGCTGGTCTTCCTGTTCCTGCAAAAATACATCACGACAGGCATTGCCGGGACGGGGATGAAATAAGTCCCCGAACGTTATCAACATCGCGGCGGTGCGATGCTGCCGCGCAGCACCAGACGGCAGCCTAGTTCCAGCCGATGGGCGGGCCGGAGCGGATCGATGGACACCAGCCGCTGCTCGATCAGGCTGAGAGCCGCAGCCCCAAGCCGGGCGCTGGGCAGTTGAATGGTTGAGAGCGGCGGAGTGCTGAATTCGCCCGGCAGAATGTCATCGCAGCCCAGCACGGATATGTCTTCGGGAACCTTGATGCCTGCTTTGCTTAAGGTTTTCAGACAGCCAAGCGCCAGATTATCGGCGGCGCAAAAAATCGCGGTGGCCTGCTTCAATGATGGGTCGCGGGTCAACAATTCGCGCAACACTCTTTCACCCTCGGCTGGCTCATAGCTCTCAGCCTCGACCACCATATCGATTGGGGCTGGCAATCCTGCTGCCAGAAAGGCGTCAACATAGCCATCATAGCGGCGGCGGATGGTGGTGCGGCCCGGCCATGTCACATGCAGAATGCGACGGTGGCCAAGCGCCAGCAGATGCTCAATGGCCTGGCGTGCGCCGAAGCGGTTTCCGGCGGTGACCGTATCGATCCGCATCGACGGATCTTCGCCATTGATGATCACAGATGGCACCGCCAATTGCGCCAGCGCGCGGATAAAGTCTGCCCTGTCGTCATTGATGATAACGATGCCATCAACTTTTTCAGCAACAGCAATCCGCTTTACCTCATTGGCGTCGATCCGATTGCCCGGCGTGACGCAAGGGACAATGCGGATCGCCCGGCGCTCGCACTCCTCGCGCAGCCCATTCATCACCGTCCAACTGACCAGGTTGAGGTCGCTTTGCGGAGCGGCATCACCGGCAACCGCTAGAAGGATGCAACGCAGCGTGGCAATGGTCGCCTTGTTGCGCCGTTTTTCCAGATAGCCCAGCCGTTGGGCGGAGGCGATCACCCGGTCGCGCACCTCTGCCGTCAGCGGCGCTGTGCCGTTCAGCGCATGCGAGGCGGTGCTGATCGAGACGCCGGCGTCCAGCGCCACGTTTTTCAGGCTGATCTTTGCTGTCACGCTTTATCCTCAAAGATGCGTGGATATGAACGCAGCATAGTCCAGCAGAGCTGATAGGTCACGACCCGATACGACGACGTTCGCGGCTCAAATCGAAGATCTGAATGCCATCCCTTGGGCGGCCGCGGTTGCGCCATTTCGGATGTTTCAGCGTGTAGGTGGCGTCGTCGTATCCAGCCTGCCAATGTTCGTTGATGGAGGCGCGCGAAAATTCATAGTCCATCGAATGGGTGGCGTGGGCGGCGCGCCGGTGAATGAGGTGGACGATGGTGACGTCATATTCCTGGCCAATGGAGCGCAGCAGCTTGGCATCCTCGTCATCGCGAAATTCCGGTGGCAGCTTGTCCAGCAGGCGTTTGGCGGTGCGGCGGATCACCTGTTTGCGGGCGAATTCATCGGTATTCATACGGGTTCGGCTGGAAAACCGAATCTCCTTGGTGCGGCTTTCCACCTCGAACTGGTCCTTTGGCATGTCGCCGCGCGCGCTGAACAGATCGACCTGGAAAATGTCCAGATCTCTCTGGCTTTCATTGGTTTCCAGCACATGCTGCAAGGGTGTGTTCGAGACCAATCCACCATCCCAATAAAACCGGCCATCAATTTCAACCGGTGGGAAACCGGGCGGCAGCGCGCCGGAAGCAGCGATATGGCGGGCATCGAGCCTGGTGTGACGATTGTCGAAATAGGCGAAATTGCCGGAGAGAACGTCCACAGCGCCGAGGCTGAGACGTGTCGTGCCGTCATTCAGCAATTTGAAATCGATCAGATTGTTCAGCGTCTTGATCAGCGGTTCGGTGTCATAAACGCTGACGCGGTAATCAGGATTGAGCAACACTTGCTGCGGGGTGGGCAGACGCGGTGAAAAGAAGCCGGGAATGCCAAACATCATGCCGGTCAGCGCCGAGAGATCGTTGGTGGTGCGCCGCGACGCGGTGTCTTGATCGCCAAGGTTGAAATTCAGCTGTGAAGACACCATGTCCCAGAAGGCGCGCAGGTTTTCCACCCGTTTTTCCCTGGGGCTGCCAGCAATCAGCGCCGAGTTGATCGATCCGATGGAAATACCGGCCAGCCAATCCGGATCGACATCATGGGCGTGAAGAGCCTCATAAGCACCGGCCTGATAAGCACCCAAAGCCCCCCCACCCTGAAAGACAAAAATACGATCAGTGGCGGCATTGGTCTCGGACGACAGCATCGGCATTCACCATGGATTATTGCATTGCGGTGAAGATAGCCGTTTTTCCGCGCTATTCCAGTATCTTGCCGCCACACTTATCGTTTATGGCGAAATAATTTGCTCTGCTTCATTCATGAGATCCGTGCGCCGGTAAGGCGCACGGATCTGGTTATTATCAGGCGGCCAGATCAAGCACGATCCGTCCATCGATCTTGCCTTCGCGCATGCGGTCAAAAATCGCATTGATATTTTCCAGCTTGTCCCAGGAGAAATGGGCTGCGACCTTGCCTTCACCGGCAAATTGCAGCGATTCCTCAAGATCCTGCCGGGTGCCGACAATCGAGCCACGCACGGTGATGCGCTTCAGCACGGTTTCGAATACCGGCAGCGAAATGAAGCCCGGCGGCAGACCGACCAAGGCCATCGTGCCCTTGGAGCGCAGGAAGCCATAGGCCTGTTCCATCGCCTTGGGGGAAACGGCTGTCACCAGCGCGCCGTGAACGCCGCCGGTGGCCTTTTGCACCTGCTCGATAGCGTCGGCTGCCCGGCCATTGACGACCACATCGGCCCCCAGCTTCTTGGCCAGTTCCAGCTTGTCATCGAAAATATCGGCGGCAACCACATGCATGCCCATGGCCTTGGCATATTGCACGGCCATATGGCCAAGCCCGCCAATGCCAGAAATGACGACCCATTCGCCGGGCCGCACTTCGGTTTCCTTCAGGCCCTTATAGACGGTGACACCGGCGCAGAGAATGGGCGCGGCAGCGCCGAATTCCAGGTTATCAGGCAGGCGGCCAACATAATCGGGGTCGGCGAGTCCGTATTGGGCAAAGGTGCCGTTGACCGAATAGCCGGTATTCTGCTGGCTGCCGCACAGCGTTTCCCAGCCGGTGCGGCAGGGATTGCAGCAGCCGCAGGCGGTATGCAGCCACGGAACGCCAATCCGGTCGCCTTCCTTGATCCGGGTAACACCCGCGCCGAGCTTGGCGACAAAGCCAACGCCTTCGTGGCCGGGAATGAATGGTGGGTTGGGCTTGACCGGCCAGTCGCCGCTGATGGCGTGCAGGTCGGTATGGCAAACGCCGGTCGCCGCGTATTTGACCAAAATCTGGCCAGGACCGGGTTCGGGGATCGGCATTTCCTCAATGGTCAGCGGCTTGCCGAATTCGCGTGCAACAGCGGCTTTCATCATCGATGCCATGATTTCCTCCATAGAAATTGATGTTTTAAAATTCAACATCGTGTCCCGGCTCATGCTGAGACTATGGAGGACCCTAGTGCAGGGCGGGGCGATTGCTTTTGATTGATATCAATCCGCCCCGCTTTGTTGTGGCAGGTATTCCTATGCCAGGTTCTTTTTGAGAAAAGCTACGGTGCGCGACCAGGCAAGGTCTGCGGCCTCCTTGTTATAGCGGGCCGCCGACGTATCATTGTTGAAGGCATGATTGACGCCGTCATAGACGAAGATCTCGGCTTGCTTACCATTGGCATCAAGCGCTTTGCGATAGGCATCGATGCCGGCATTGATGCGCTCGTCAAGGCCAGCGTAATGCAGCATCAAGGGTGCGTTGATGGCCGGCACCTGATCGGCTGGCGGCTGGGCACCGTAATAGGCGACACCCGCCCCAAGCAGCGGTGAGGCGATGGCCAACCGGTTGACCATGCCACCGCCCCAGCAAAAGCCGATGGCGCCAACCTTGCCGTTGACGCCCTTCACGGCAGCGAGATAGGCGCGGCTGGCCTCCGCATTGTTCACCGTAGCGCCGAGGTCGAGCGTGGTGAACATGTCGCGGGCCTTGTCTTCGTCCTCCGGCGTGCCGCCCTGTGGCGACAGAAAATCCGGTGCAAGCGTAACGAAGCCTTCCAGCGCCAGCCGACGTGTCACATCCTGGATATGCGGATTAAGGCCACGGTTCTCGTGGATGACGATCACGCCGGGCAAGGCGGACTTGGCGTCTTTCGGGCTCACCAGATAGCCCTTCATTTCTCCGCTCGCACCGGGATAGGTGACCATTGTCGAAGTCAACCGTTCATCGTTTTCCGGCGTCAGCGCTGCATTGGCCTTGTTAGCGGCCAGCATCGGCATGATGGTTGCGGCAGCGGCACCCGAACCGGCAAGCTTCGTGAGTTTTTCCATGAAGCCCCGGCGGTCGAGGCTGAGATGGGTATAGTCATCATAGGCGTTGATCATCGCCTGGGTGATCGCTGGGGTAACGGCTGGCTTTTCCATCGGTGTCCTCCACAAGGTTGTCCAGTCTAAAAGATAGAAAACCCGAACCGGCATCCAATGTTCATGGGAGGCCAATCCGGGTTTTCATCAACACTTATTCGTGACCGCGACGTCTTTTATGCAGCGCCTGGATAGTTGGGGCTTTCGCGGGTGATGGTGACACCGTGCGGATGGCTTTCGCGCAGGCCCGCGCCGGAAATCCGCACAAAGGTGGCCTTTTCTTGGAAATCCTTGATGTCCTTGCCGCCGACATAGCCCATGGCGGCCTTGAGACCGCCCGCCAGCTGGTGCAGCACGGCAGAAACCGGACCCTTATACGGCACCTGGCCTTCGATACCTTCCGGCACCAGCTTCAGCGTATCGCGCACTTCCGCCTGGAAATAGCGGTCCGCCGAGCCGCGCGCCATGGCGCCGACCGAGCCCATGCCGCGATAGGCCTTGAAGGAACGGCCCTGATAGAGAAACACTTCGCCGGGGCTTTCATCCGTACCGGCCAGCAGCGAACCGACCATGACGGCGGATGCACCCGCAGCAATCGCCTTGGCCAGATCGCCGGAGAATTTCACGCCGCCATCGGCAATGACGGGAATATCCAGCTTATGAGCTGCTTCGACGGCTGCCATAATGGCGGCCAGTTGCGGCACGCCGACGCCTGCAACGATACGGGTCGTGCAGATCGAGCCAGGGCCGATACCGACCTTGACGCCATCGGCGCCTGCATCGATCAGGGCGCGGGTACCGTCGCCGGTCGCAACATTGCCGGCAATGATCCGCACCGAGTTCGACATTTTCTTCACGGCGGTTACGGCATCCAGCACCCGTTGTGAATGGCCGTGAGCAGTATCGACGACGATCACGTCGACGCCAGCCTCGATCAGCCGTTCGGCCCGTTCGCGTCCATCATCGCCGGTGGAGATAGCGGCGGCGACCCGCAGGCGACCTTGAAAATCCTTGGCGGCATGGGGGTTGAGCTGCGACTTTTCGATATCCTTGACGGTGATCAGGCCGACGCAGCGGCCTTCATTGTCCACCACCAGCAGCTTTTCGATCCGGTGGCTATGCAGGAGACGCTTGGCTTCCTGCTGCTCGACGCCATCCTTGACGGTGATCAGGTTATCGCGGGTCATCAATTCATGGATCTTCTGGGAATGATCCGAGGCAAAGCGCACGTCGCGATTGGTGAGAATGCCGACCAGGCGACCGGGACGGCCACCGTTTTCGACGACCGGAATGCCGGAAATACCGTGGGCCTTCATCAGGCCGAGTGCTTCGGCCAGCGTCGCATCCGGATGGATGGTGACAGGATTGATCACCATGCCGCTTTCGAATTTCTTGACCTGGCGAACCTCTTCGGCCTGTTCGGTTGGTGTCAAATTGCGGTGGATAACCCCAAGGCCGCCAGCCTGGGCCATGGCAATCGCCAGACGGCTCTCGGTGACCGTATCCATGGCGGAAGACAGGATGGGGAGCGAAAGATCGATATCCTTGGCGATCCGGGTGGAGATATTCGTCTGGCCCGGCATGACTTCCGAATGTCCGGGCTGGAGGAGAACATCGTCAAAGGTAAGCGCTTCTGCGCCGGTTGCCGAAATTACGATCCGTGCCATGCCAATATCCTTCATATGAATAGGCAGAGTCCTCCAGAAAAGCGATTTTCCTCTGGATTCCTTTGCATGTAATGCTTGGAGGTTGGCGAGGGCTGGTAACACGTTCATGACAGGAAGGGAATAGCAAAAGCATGGATTGTGGATGACGTCGGTCATCCCCCGTTTTAGAGATCCTGCCGCGGTTCCGAGGGTGTCGATTTTTCCCGTGCGCTGGCGGCAAGACCATCGGCCAGCGCTTCCATATCGGCTTGGCGGGCGCTGGATCGCCGCCAGATCAGGCCGATTTCGCGGTAGGGCGGCGGATCGGTAAAGGGAATGATGCGGATCTTGTTGCGGCTGGTTTCGGTCTCGATCGCCATTTCGGGGATCAGCGTCATGCCCATATCATGGGACACCATCTGGAGCAGTGTCGCCATCGAGGTTGCGCCGAAATTGACCATGCTGCGCCGGCTGGCGGTTTTGCAGACGGCCAGCGCCTGGTCGCGCAGGCAATGGCCTTCCTCCAGCAGCAGCAACCGGTCGGTGTCTACGTCCGCCTCCACCAGAGGCGATAGAAGCACGGCGTCGTCATTGCGGGCCACGGCCATGAAAAACCGATCGACGAGCAGGCTGCGGCAGACCAGAGCGTCCGCATCCACCGGTAGCGCCGCGACGACCGCATCCAGTTTGCCGTCATTCAAGTCGGACAGCAGTCGATCTGTGATCGCTTCTTTAAGCTCGATCTCGATCAGAGGATGATTTTGCCGCAGATAAGGCACCATGCGCGGCACCATATAGGGGGCGACGGTCGGAATGATGCCAATCCGCACCAGGCCTTCCAACATGCCGCCATTGTTTCGCGCCGCCTGTTCCAGCCGATCTATTCCCGCCAGCACTTCGCGCACATGGGTCAGGATTTCCAGTCCCTTGGTAGTCAGGATCGTGCTGGCGCGCGTGCGCTCGATCAGCATCACACCCAGATGTTTTTCCATTTCCATGATCTGCGCCGACAGTGCCGGTTGGCTGACATGGACAAGATCGGCAGCCCGGCCGAAATGGAGTGTGGTGGCAAGGGCATCGAAATAGCGCATTTGACGTATGGTCAGCATGATAGGATTTCCAAATCGTATTTAAAAATAAATACGATTGGAAATTATCGGCCGTCAATGGAACACTGCAGTCATTGAGACGAAACACTGTTTTAAAATCAATTTTGACGAAGACGGCCTTCCAAAGGAGGACGCCATGATGGATTTCACGGACAATAAAGACCACAGTCGGCATTCAGGTGCCGGAACCGATCATCGGGCATCAATTGGCGTATTTCAAACTGGTACATCCAGACGATGAAGCGGGTATTCATACGGTCTTAATGCAGTTTCCGGCTTCGAAGCAGATATGATCCCAGCATCGCCGCTGAAGAGCCCTACACGTATCTGTTTCGAAAGGGGGCGTCAGAAGCCGTTTTGATACGGTTTCTGACCCCCTGTTTTGTATGGGTTTACTAATTTGCATTAATCAAAACTGAACACCCTTCCAATAGAGCCCTTACCTGTGGTCCACATGATGTGGAAATTATCCTGGGACAGGACGGAATGGTGACGGCGATGAAAATGCCGATTGAAAGCTCGCGAATCAATCCACGTAAGCAGCCAAAACAGAAACGCAGTATCCAGCGTGTCGAAAATATTCTGAATTCGGCTGAGTTTCTTATTATCAAGCATGGGGTTTCCCAATTGCGCATGACGGATATTGCCGCCAATGCTGGCGTACCTGTGGGTTCCGTCTACCAATTCTTTCCGCAGAAAGCGGCTGTGCTTAAAGCCATCATGGATCTGCGCCTGACCAGCCTGGCCGAGGATATTACCACGCAGTTAACGGATGTGCGCGACGAAGCGGATGCGCGCGCGCGTTTGGTCGATCTGATCGAACGTGGTGCGCGCCTGCACCGTGACAATCCGCTGTGTCGCGAGTTCTGGATTGCAATGTCGACCGATCCCGATCTTGGCGCGATGCAATACAAGGCTCAGGAAGATATTGGCGCGTTGGCGATGAGATGGCTGGGGCCATTTGCCGGTGGCGGGGATGGACAGGGCAAACACAACCGCTTCCTGCTGGTGGCGGTGCTGAGCGGAGCGGTTTTCCGCGCCATCGCCGAGAAGCATGAGCGAGCCTGGGCGATGTTGGACGAGTGGAAAAAGGCTGCATGCGCCATGCTGTTTCAACCCGCTCAAAAGTGATTGTCTCGGGTCCTGAGGCAATACGAACGGTCATTTTCAATGAAACGTCGTATTACCAGCCGGGGATCATATGTCCCGCCCGCAGGCGCGGATAGTAACGGGAATAGGTTTTCGTTTCTCCGTCCATGTCGTCTTCGATGGCCGTCGGGTTGATATTGTCAAGGCAGGCGGCGATATGGTCGGTGATGGCGTTCATCAGCGAGGGTGACATTCCGGGTCGTTTCATGATGCCGATCTGCACGGGCGGCAGTGGCGGAAAGCCATCCAACTGGCCCAGCACTTTCATACCGGTTCGCAGCGCCGATTCCGGCAAAACAGAAACGGCCAAGCCAGCCAGCACTGCGGCGGCGACCACGGTCGATGACCAACTGGTGAACAGGATCTGATAGTCGCGCCCGTCGGCATCGAGCGCCGAACAGGCCAGTTGCCGCCAATTGCAATCGCGCCGTCCAACCGCAAGCGGTACAGGCGCATCATCGCGCAAGGGATGGTTGGCCGAAGCCACCCAGCAAAGCGGCTCGGTGCGCATCACGTCGGATTGTCTGGTCGCCGGGTTATGGGTCACAAGTGCGATGTCTAACTCACCTCTGGCCATTTTTTCGGCCAGGTCGGAGGATGGTTCGCAAACGATGTAAAGCTCTACATTGGGATGGGTCTTGGCGAAACGGCCAATAATTTCCGGCATGTAGCGGTCGGCATAATCATCCGGCGTGCCGATCCGCAACGTACCTTCCAACCGGTTGTCGTCGAAAGCCGCAATCGCCTCGCTGTTCAGCCGGACGATCCGCCGGGCATAGTTCAGCAGTTTTTCGCCTTCTGCGGTCAGCCGGTTGCCACGCCCGTCCTTGATGAACAATTGCTTGCCGATCCGCTCTTCCAGGCGGCGCATCTGCATGGAAACGGCTGATTGGGTCTTGAAGACCCGCCCTGCCGCCTTGGTAAAACTGCCGGTATCGACGATGGCGATGAAGGTTTGCAACTGGTCTGTATCGAGAGGTGCGGACATGGCGGACATTCCATCAGTTGGATTGATGATTACCATTAGAAACATTCACTGGACTGATCAATAGAAATTCGGCAAATCTTAAACTGCAAAGTGTCAATCGACGCCACGAGTGACCAACTGATGTTCAGTTATCGCGGTGTCCTCCAACCCCTTCACGGCGTCCCTCCGGCTTGGTTTTCCAAGCGCGGCCGCCCCTTCTCGTGCCGAATTCGAAAGGACTATTGTCATGCGCACGACCAGACAGATCACCGTAACGGCTTTTCCTCACGCAGAGGGCGCGGTCATCGCAGCCCTTCGCGCCATTGTCTTGACGGTGAATTCTGTGCTGCGCACGCTCACCAACCGCCGCGCGGCTCTTAAGCTCGCGGATCTCGACGACTACCTTCTGCATGATGTCGGTTTGACCCGCGCTGAGCTGGAGGCTGAATTGTCGAAGTCCGGGCCACTTGAAGATCCGTCGGCAAAGCTTGCAGGTCTCGCGCGCGCCAGGATTCGCAAACAGGTGAGCACGCTTTCGCTCGGCTGAAAGATCCCCTTTCCATCCGCCATCCCCGCAGGGCGAAAAGCCAATCGGCCCTGCTTTTGCCCGGCAACAGTTCACTGTTGCCGGGTCTTTTTTTGTGTGCCGACCAATGTTTGGCGGGCCGTTATTGCGTTTTAGTCAGTGCTTGGAATGAGTGGCGCCTTCGTCCGATTCGGCACGAGCATCCTTGCCCGGCGCCGTCACATAGGTCTCGAAGATCTGTTCCACGCTTTTCTGATAGCTTTTCTGCACGTTCAGACCACTATCGAACATCGTGTTGACGATATCCATCATCGATTTTCTGGCCTCGGCTTCCGGGCTCGGCTTTGGTGGCTCTGCTTTCGCGGCTTGCCCCATCGAACCACTGACCATGTCTTGCCAGGCTTTGGTGAAGGGATTGTCCAGGAAAGGGTTCGTTTCGGTCTTGGGGGCTGCCTTGGCCGCGCTTATGCCCATCATTTGCTGCCAGGCGGCAATGAAGGGATTGTCGAAGGGACCGGGCGATGTCGGTTGAGCTTTCGGTGAAAATCCCGTTGCCTGAAGCCATTCCTGGATCATCCCAGCCATTGGGCCAGCCATCGGGTTGTTGGCGAAGGGGTTGCTGGCCTGCTGCATCTGTCCAAGGCTCTGCTTGAACAATCCGCCCATGATCGTATCGGCCATAGCCGGTAGCATGCGTTTCAGAATGTCCTGGCCGATGCCAGTGATCTGGGCCGCCTGGGCGGCGACAGCGCGCGACACCTCCTTGGAGCCGAACAATTGTTGCAGAACCTGATTGCCGTCGGCAATGCCCTGAGGCGTAAAGGCCTTGCCCATATCTTCGAAATACTGGGCATAATTGCCGGACGATAAAGCAGTAAACAGGCTGGACAGATCATAGGGATTGGCGGCGGTGCGCTTGAACCCGGAGGAAAAGGCCGGCGTCAATGCGGCAAGCGCCTGCGCTACCTGTTCTTGGGCAAGCCCGAACTGCTTTGCCATGGCGTCCATGGCCGCGCCATTCTGTGCTCTCAACAGCATATCAAACAGTGGCAACATTTGCATTCGCTCCCCGGCACATAGCCTTTTTATACGGTATTCATGCGTTGGCGATAGTCCGCATGGTGAGCCGGTGGCTCCAAAACGCCATATGCTTGATCGCCCCGAGCCTTATGCTCCTGTTTTTCAGCATGGTTCATGACATTGCACCCGCCAATTCCCATCAGCTTGATTCAAGGAGAAAATCATACGAGAGCCACTATAGCGGGAAATATCCCGCTGCAAATCGTTTTTTTAAGCAAGCACAAGGGTTTGGGGGTGGGGTGCCGACCTCAATATTGATAGGCGGAAAATACAGGTTCTACCTGGCCATCCCACGGGCCATGATAGAGATCCAGCATGTCCTGCGCCAGGGAATGGCCTCGTTCCACGATACTGTCCAGCGGTTGCAGATAGATCGATTCGTCTTGGCCCTCCGCATTCAGCCGGGCGCGCGCCACAAGACCAGCCCTCGACAAGGCCAGCAACTCGCGGCTCACATCCAGAACGGAGCGGCCCTCTACGGTGGCATCGAAGCCGAGCGTTGGAACGGTATCACGAAGTGCTGTTACCGTTGCCAAATCCCAACCAGACGTCAGATTGTCAGCCGCCGCAAGCGCGGTATCGTCATACAGCAGCCCGACCCAGAAAGCCGAAAGCGCCGTGATATGGCTTTGCGGGCCGCCATCGGCCAATCGCATTTCCAGGAATCGTTTCAGGCGGACATCGGGAAACAGCGTTCCCAGATGATTGGTCCAGTCTCCCATCGTCGGCTGCCAGGCGGCGATTTCGCCCTTCAAACCGCCGGCCATGAATTGGCGGAAAGTGATATGGGTACAGTCGTGATAACGGCCATCCCGCATGACAAAATACATCGGCACATCAAGCGCCCATTCGACATAATCAATAAAACCGAAATCCGGTTTGAACACGAAGGGCAGCAGGCCGGAGCGGCGATTGTCTGTATCGCGCCAGATCTCGCCGCGCCAGGACAGCAGGCCGTTCGGCTTGCCTTCGGTAAAGGGCGAGGCGGCAAACAGCGCCATGGCGATGGCTTGCAGCCTGGTGGAAACCCGCATCTTGGTGCGCATGTCGACTTCTGATGAAAAGTCGAGATTGACCTGGATCGTCGAGCTTCGATACATCATGTCCAGACCCTTCGAGCCGACCTTCGGCATGTAGCGGGTCATGATGTCGTAGCGGGATTTCGGCATGCGCGGCGTCTGCTCCAGGGTCCAGAGTGGGCTGCCGCCCATGCCCAGAAAGCGGATCCCCATCGGCTCGGCGACTTCCCGCAGGATTTCGAGATGCTGGAGGGTTTCGCCCGCCGTTTCATGCAGGGTCTCCAGGGCCGCACCTGATAGTTCGAACTGGCCGCCCGGCTCGATGGAAATTGCGCCCTGGCCACTGCCACCGGCCAGGCCAATGATGTTTCCGCCATCGATGATCGGTTCCCAGCCAAGCCGGGCCTGCATGCCGTTCAGCAGCGCCGAAATGCTGGCTTCGCCGAAATAGGGAACGGGAGAGAGATCGGCGGTGAAAAAACCGAATTTTTCATGCTCCGTGCCGATGCGAAATGTTTCTTTCGGCTTGCACCCCTCGGCCATATAGGCCGCCATGTCCTCAATCGAGGTCAGGGGAGTGTCATCGGTTGTATCGCGAGCCATGAAGCCGACCTTGTTCTGCTACAGGTTTTATTTTCGCATCGGGCCGAAAACCGGTTTCCACTTTTCGGTCCGATGCGTTACCGAGGGTTGATAGGGCTGAACCCGGCGGCTGCGCAAGCGAATTTTGCGATTTGAACGTTCAACAATATTGAACGAGATATGCCGGGTTGTTTCAAGTTCATTTCCAATCGCCGATGCTGGCCTGAACCACGGCCAGAGCCGCAACGGCTGCGGTATCGGCGCGCAGAATGCGCGGCCCCAGCGGAATGGCCGTGACAAAGCCGAGACTGCGCAAAAGACTGCGTTCCTCATCGGAAAATCCACCTTCCGGCCCGACCAGCAATGCCAGTTGCCGTTCCTCGATTGCCGCCAGCGCTGGCATCGGATTGTCGGTGGCGCTGTCCTCGTCACAGAAAATGATCCGATGGGTGGCAGGCCAGGTTTCCAGCAGGTCCTTGAGCTTGACCAGCGGTGCAACCTTTGGAACGGAAAGGATGCCGCATTGCTCGGCTGCCTCGATC
This sequence comes from Allorhizobium ampelinum S4, assembly GCF_000016285.1. NCBI lineage: Bacteria > Pseudomonadati > Pseudomonadota > Alphaproteobacteria > Hyphomicrobiales > Rhizobiaceae > Gillisella > Gillisella ampelina. The sequence goes on from NC_011988.1 coordinate 807,230, forward strand.
ACATTGGCCTGCAAGCGCTCAATGCTGCCGATCCTGCCCTGAACATGCTGGGTCATCACTGGCTGGAGGGCACCGGCGCCCATTTCCACCGCCTTCTGGACGAGATAGTCCATCCGCCCGACTTTCAGCGGCGCAAACAGAAATGTCAGGTCGCTCGGGCGGGGCTGAGGGCGGGTTTGGCTCTGCGGGATCAGCGCGATCCGTTTGCGGGTGGGAAAGGCAAGGCTGGCCTTCCATTCGCCATCGCGGCCATTGAAGACAAGCACTTCGGCACCTTCGGTGAGGCGCAGGACATTGGCGAGATAGTTATACTGTTCCGGTGTCGTCGCCACTGGATTTGCCGCTTCCAGCCCGGCGTCGACATAGAGTCTCTGCATCTTGTAATTTGCTCGCATGCCTTATGACCGTCTCACATTATCGAAAGAGCGCGAACATAACCCGGTAAATCAGCGCTGCAAGCCCTGCGGAGACCGGAAGCGTTACCAACCAGGCGCCCATGATGGTGAGGATGTGAGAGCGGCGGACCAGGCGACGCCGGTTCACCTCATCAGCATTGGACGGTTTGGGGGCTTTACGCTGCCATTCCGCCGACTTCATCAGCATGTACTCCAGCCGCCGTTTTGAATGGCGATTATACCATTCCCGGAAAAAGCCGAGGCCAAACACCGCACCGATGGCAATATGGGTGGAGCTGACCGGCAGCCCCAGTTTGGAAGCGGTGATGACAGTGATGGCGGATGAAAGCGAGACGCAATAGGCTCGCATCGGGTTGAGTTTGGTGATCTTGGTGCCGACAAGGCGGATCAGCCTTGGGCCAAACAGCAGAAGTCCGGTTGAAATGCCGAGCGCGCCTATCGTGACCACCCAAAGCGGTGCGGTCATTCGCGTGTGCAGATCATTCGACATGACGGTATGAACAATCGCCGCCAGCGGGCCGATGGCGTTGGAAACGTCGTTGGCGCCATGCGCGAAGGACAGCAAAGCGGCGGCACCGATCAGCGGCATCCGAAACAGTTTGCGCAAGGATTGATTGCGATTTTCCAGCCCTACGGCCTGCTGGCTCACGATAGGCCGGGCCACAAGCCAGGCAATGGTGCCGATCACCAGGCCGAACAGAACGGCTCGATCCGAGATGATCGTAAAGCCCATGCCAGTGGTTTTCAGGCTGAGATAGCAACTGAAGCAACCCGCCATCAATCCAATCAGAATCGGCACCCAACGGCGCGCCTGGGCAATCTTGTCGGGGCGGTAAACGATGAGGTCGTAGATCAGAAACAGGATGGCGGCCGCGATCAATCCGCCCAACACCGGTGAAATCACCCAGCCGAGCGTGATGGTGGCGATGGTCTGCCAATTGACAGCGGCCGTTCCCATGGCTGATGCGGCAGCCCCCATCACACTGCCGACGATGGAATGGGTCGTCGAGACCGGGGCATTGGCCCAGGTGGCGAGATTGATCCAGAGGGCTGCCGCCAACAGAGCAGCCATCATGATCCAGATAAAGGTTTGCGGATTGCCAACCAGAGATGGTGCCAGGATGCCAGAGGAAATCGTATCGGTGACTTCGCTTCCGGCAATCATCGCCCCGGCAATTTCGAAAAACGCCGCCATCACCAGCGCGCCGGTCATCGTCATGGCCCGGGCACCCACCGCAGCCCCGACATTGTTGGTCACGTCATTGGCGCCGATATTCAGCGCCATGTAGCCAGCAAGCGCTGCTGCGGCGATGATGATGGCGGAGCCCGTCCGGTCTGCTGCAAAGCCGAGCGCGAAAACCGCCGCAAAGATCAAAAAGATCAATGCCATGCCGTAAGGAGCCGCACCACGCGCCACGTGCTGGGCAGCGCGTTCGAGCAGGGTCAGCCGGTCGAGATCCTTGTCCAGCATTGGTCGGGCGTATTTTGGAATCTTGCTCATGCTTGGCTTGCGGGTTCTATCGTAGGAGTGGGCCACATGGGTAAAAACCGATGTCGCGCCCATGGGAGGGGGCCTTGGGAGAGGCCCGTGAGGAGGAAGGACTGATATGCGGCGCACTCTGGTTCGTTTGGCCGCACGGTGCTGTAGCGCATAATTGCCTGGGTCGGAATTGATTTAAAATGGATCAGAGAAAAAGTCGAACCCGGATTTCCTGATGGCGTATTCAATATCAGGCACTCGCCAGCAGCTCTCTCTTCTCTATCGACAATAGCGCGAAATGCTTATGGGACCCGATACAAAGAAAATAGCCTGTCATCATGACCGTAAGACGTCATTTTATCGGCAAATCAGCCCGCATTTGCGGCATTGCGCTGGCGCGACAGGGAAAGAAGATGAAAAAGCCGTTTTAATTGTGGCTCCTGCACCCGGCTAGCCGCAACGTCGCAGCTCACCCATTCCAATATGCGGGTGCCTTTTTCTGGATAATCGTCAACAAACTCGCGCACTTCCAGCAGGTAAACCTTCACCTCACACGGGATTTTCAGCCCGTCCGGCATGCCTTTCATGTAAAAATAAGAACCGAGACTGGTTTTGGCGATCTTTCCCTTGACGCCTGCTTCCTCGTAAGCCTCACGCTGGGCCACGAGATGCGACTTTTTCGAGCCCATTGGCCAGCCTTTAGGAATGACCCAGCGCCCGGTATCGCGGCTGGTAATCAACAAAACTTCCAGAAGACCCGTTTTGGTTTCGCGGTAGCAAAGCGCGGCAAATTGCTGCTTCGGCGGGCGCCGAAACATCAATTCCAAATCCGACACGATGCGTTTTAAAATAGCCAATGCGTAAATCCGTATTTTTGATTATCTTAATATAATTGATTCCCGCAAAGGTTGGTAGCGGTTTCGTTGAGCGAGAAAAACATTCGGCAGGTAAACCGAGTCTTCCATAATAGAACTCATGAATGCCTTCATGCAATTGTCATGAGGAACTGTCTGTCATGCGTCCATCGCATTGCGGCGTTCTTATTGTGGCACGTTCGAGCCGAGTGAACCCTTGTCCACCTGTCGAAAACCAAAGCGATTCGGTGATTACGCGTCAGTGTCGCGAATGATGACGATTCGCATGGCCGCGAAATTTTGTCTTTGACCGTCTTGTTTGTTGCGTGATGTCGGCCTTTTCTTCGATTACACCGAAAATAATTCCTAAATATGACCTTATTTGCCTTTTCGCCATGAGGCGCTTCTTTTGCGGTTCATCCTGGGTCCTTATGGTGCGCGCGTTTTGAGAGAGAAGACGATGGCAAAGAAAGCTGCTGCGAAATTCGATCGTGCCGGACTGGCTTCGCTTGGCGCGGAAAAATTGGCGGAGATCCTGCTGGATGAGGCCAGCGCCAATAAAGCCTTGAAACTGCGCCTGCAAGCAGCTCTTGCGGGGACAGCGGGGTCCACCAAAGTGCTGGCCCGGATCGACAAGCGTCTGGATCAGATTGAGCGCTCTGCTTCCGGCATTACCGCCAACCGTGCGCGCGAATTGTCGACCGAGCTGGGGGGTATGATGCGGACCATCGGCGGCGAGCTTGGCGATGATCCGGTTGCCGCAGCCGAGCGGATGGTGCGGATGATGTCAGTGATGCTGGGGATGACGCATCGCCTCTACGACCGCAGCGCCAAGCTGGAAAAACTGTCGGAAGACATTATTGCTGCTGCGGTTTCGATGATTGCGGCTTTGCCGGAAGCGGGGCAGACCATGTTGGTCCCGGCCCTGGAAAAGGTGCGGGCCGCTGACAAGCACCGCGAGCTGGGCGATGTCTTTTCACAAATGATGGCAGTGCTTGGCACAGCCGCCGCCGATACCTGGAAGCAATTGCTGGAAGCCGCGCTCAAGAACCACCGTGCGCCACAACACATCCTGCAACTTCTCCAGGATCTTGCCGTGAAGCGGCAGGATTTCGATGAGGTGATCCGGTTGGAAGAGGCGAAGCCGGAACTCTATCAGGATAGCCTTGTCCTGGCGCATCTGCTGTTTGACGCCCAGCGTTTCGAGCAGGCACTCGAGTGGGTGCGCAGAAAGCCAAAGGGCATGCGTGTCATCCGTATCGGCGGGATGACGGCAGCGGCTGGCCCGGACTATGGTGTGCAGGAGCGCAAGCTGCTGGAGGCCGATATTCTCGAACGCCTCAAACGGCGAGGGGATGCCCAGGCTTTACGCTGGCAGGAGTTCTGCGAGACATTCGAGCCAGACGTGCTGCGAACCTATATTGCCAAGCTGGACGATTTCGCCGAATTCGAGGAGATGGACAAGGCGCTGGATCTGGTGATGACCAGCAAGGATGCCTATAAATCCCTGTGGTTTCTGATCGGCTGGCCAAAGCTTGATCTCGCCGCGCGCCTGGTGATTGACCATGCCCAGGACTGGGACGGTCGCCAATATGAACTGCTGTCCACAGCAGCGGAGAAGCTCTCTGAGGAACAGCCGGAAGCGGCAACAGTGCTCTACCGGGTGCTGGCCAGTGACATTCTCAAGCGCAGTGCGTCACAAGCCTATCACCATGCCGCATCCTACATTACAGCGCTGGCCGATCTGGCACCGCGAATGTCGGCCACCAACGGCCAACACGATCATGTCAGGTTCATGCAGAGCCTGAGACTAAAGCACGCCAAGAAATATTCGTTCTGGATGCTGCTGCCCGAAGACCTTCGTTGACAAGGTTTTGAAAGGGCGGCTGGCAGTGGTGTGGGTTTCAGGGAAGCAAACGGCGGATGGAGAGGATGGCCATCTCCGCACGGTTTTCATTTGAGGAATTGGCCGACGCAGATAAGGTGCTGCATCTGAGCGGCGCTTCGGGAGGACTGGATGGCCGATACCATTGAATTTCTAAAGCCCGATGCTGGCATTCTTGATCGGCGTGACCGGATCGTGGCCGAACTGTCGGAACTCCTGCCCAAGGAGCGGCTGATCCATCGGCCAAGAGAGCTGGTGCCTTTCGAGACCGATGGGTTTCTGGCCTATCGCCGCCAGCCGCTCTGTGTCGCTCTGCCTGAAACGACGGCGCAGGTGGCGGCCGTGATGCAATATTGCCATCGCCATAAGCTGCCAGTCGTGCCGCGCGGCGCGGGAACCTCGCTTTCTGGCGGCGCGATCCCCCAGGAGGATGCGGTGGTGATCGGCCTGTCGGCCATGACCCGAATTCTCGACATTGATTTCATGAACCGCACCGCCACCGTGCAGGCTGGTGTGACCAATCTGGCGATCTCGGAAGCAGTTGGGCCGCAGGGGTTTTTCTACGCGCCCGATCCTAGTTCGCAGCTGGCCTGTACGATTGGCGGCAATATCGGCATGAATTCCGGTGGTGCGCACTGTCTGAAATATGGCGTGACCACCAACAATCTTCTCGGCGTAAAGATGGTGCTGGTCGATGGCACGGTGATTGAACTGGGCGGCAAGGCACTCGATAGCAGCGGTTACGATCTGCTTGGCCTGATCTGTGGTTCGGAGGGGCAACTGGGCATTGTCACTGAGGCGACCGTGCGGCTGTTGGCCAAGCCGGAAGGTGCACGTCCGGTCCTGTTCGGCTTCGATAGCGCCGAGGCCGCCGGTACCTGCGTTGCCGATATCATTGGGGCTGGCATCGTGCCGGTGGCGATGGAATTCATGGACAAGCCCGCCATCGAAATTTGCGAGGCCTTCGCCCATGCCGGTTATCCCATGGATGTCGAGGCACTGCTGATTATCGAGGTCGAGGGATCGGACGCCGAGATGGAGGCGACGCTGGCCGATATCTGCGAAATCGCCCGCCGCCATGGGGTGAAAACCATCCGCGAAAGCCAATCGGCAACGGAAGCAGCCCTGATCTGGAAAGGTCGCAAATCCGCCTTCGGGGCGACGGGCCGGATTGCCGATTATATCTGTATGGATGGCACGGTGCCGCTCAGCCAATTGGCCTATGTTTTGAAAAAGACCTCGGAGATCATTGACCGTTACGGCCTGCGGGTTGCCAATGTCTTTCATGCCGGTGACGGCAATATGCATCCTCTGATCCTCTACAATATCAACGATCCCGAAGATGCCGCCAAGGCGGAGGCGGCAGGCAATGAAATCCTCAAGCTTTGCGTCGATGCCGGTGGCTGCCTGACCGGCGAGCATGGTGTCGGCATCGAAAAGCGCGACCTGATGCGCCATCAGTTTTCCAAGGCTGATCTTGACCAGCAAATGGCGGTCCGAGCGGCTTTCGATCCCGATTGGCTGCTCAACCCCAGCAAGGTCTTTCCACTGGAGGGCCGGGCGTGAGCGCGTTTTTGGCACCGCAAACGGAAGATGAGGCTGCGGCAATCATCGCCGAGAGCGCTACGACGGGCAGGGCGCTTGCCATCAAGGGTGGCGGTACGCGCGCAGGCTTCGGCAATCGCCTTGAGACCGATGCGATACTGTCATCCAGCGGGCTTTTCGGGATTGTTGCCTATAATCCGGCAGAAATGGTGCTGACGGCGAAAGCCGGGACGCCGATGGCTGAGATCGAGGCGGCGGTGACTGAGAAAGGCCAGTCGCTGGCCTTTGAACCGCCGGATCATCGCGGTTTGATGGGGACGACAGGGGAGCCGACGATTGGCGGCGCCTTCAGCGTCAATGCTTCCGGTCCTCGGCGCTTTGTGGCAGGCGCGGCGCGCGATCACCTGCTGGGTGTTCGCTTCGTCAATGGCAAAGGCGAGGCGATCAAAGCAGGCGGGCGGGTGATGAAGAATGTCACCGGGCTCGATCTGGCGAAGCTTCTGGCCGGTTCACACGGCACGCTTGGGTTTCTGACGGAAGTCACCTTCAAGGTTCTGCCGCGTCCGCGCCTGACACAAACCGTTGTGGTGTCAGGTCTTGACGACGCGGCTGCCGCCCATGCCATGGCCGTCGCGCTTGCCATGCCGGTCGAGGTGACAGGCGCTGCCCATCTCCCGGAACTTGTTCGACCCCGCCTGATCGGCGGAAATCTACCGGATGGGCCAGCCACGGTATTGCGGCTGGAAGGCCTGCCTGCCTCGGTGCGCGAGCGGACGGAAAAGCTTTTAGCGGTGATGGAACGGCTTGGACCCGTCACGCTGCTGGATGAGCCGCAAAGTCTTGTTGTTTGGCGGGAAATCCGCGATGTACGCCCCTTCGCGGCCATGTTGGACAAGCCTGTCTGGAAAGTATCCGTCGCACCGACCGCAGGCCATCACCTGGTCGCTGGCCTACGCCTGCATGCGGCTATCGATGCCTTTTACGACTGGCAGGGCGGTCTGGTCTGGATGCAGATGGAGGCGGATACCGATGCAGACCTTGTGCGTGCCGGCATCAAAGCCCTGGGCGGCGGCCATGCGACTTTGATACGCGCCAGCGATACACAAAGGGTGTCGGTTGCTGCTTTTGAGCCGGAAGAGGCAGCCGTTGCATTGTTGTCGCAGCGGTTGCGGGGAAAATTCGACCCGTCGGGGATATTTGATCCGGGATTCACGGGCGCAAGGTTGGCCAGTTAGCGAGCAGGAAGCGGTAGATAATGCAGACGAATTTCACGCTGGCCCAACTTGCCGATCCAAAAACCGCTGAAGCCGAGAGAATCCTGCGCCGTTGCGTGCATTGCGGCTTCTGCACCGCGACCTGTCCCACCTATGTCACGCTTGGCAATGAGTTGGACAGTCCGCGCGGGCGCATCTATCTGATCAAGGATATGCTGGAAAACGGGCGGGCGGCGGATGAGGAAATCGTCACGCATATCGACCGATGTCTGTCCTGTCTGGCCTGTACGACGACCTGTCCCTCCGGTGTCGATTATATGCATCTGGTCGACCATGCGCGCAACCATATCGAAAATACCTATAAGAGGCCGCTTGCCGACCGGTTGATCCGTAAGCTGCTGGCGGCGGTGCTGCCTTATCCGGGGCGCATGCGGGTGGCGCTGGCCTTTGCCCGGCTCGGACGCCCCTTTGCGCCACTGATGGAGCGTGTTGCCGCCTTGAAGCCTATGGCGGCGATGTTGCGACTGGCGCCTCAGGATGTGCCTTATCCATCGCCTGTGTCGCGTCCGGGTTTGCATTCGGCGCGGGGCAATCGCAAAGGCCGGGTGGCGCTTCTGACCGGCTGTGCCCAATCGGTGCTTGATCCCGGTATCAATGACGCGACCGTTGCGCTCCTGACCCGGCTGGGTATCGAGGTCGTCGTTCCCAAGGGGGAGGGCTGCTGCGGGGCGCTGGTGCATCACATGGGGCGTGAGACGGATGCGCTTGCCGCGGCCCGGCGTAATATTGATGCCTGGATGGCTGAGATCGGCTCGGGTGAGACAAGCGGCCTGGATGCCATCGTTATCACCACATCCGGTTGCGGCACGACCATCAAGGATTACGGCCATATGCTGCGCCATGACCCGGTCTATAGCGCCAAGGCCGCACGGGTTTCTGCGTTGGCCAAGGACGTGAGCGAGTACCTCGCCAGTCTGGATCTGCCGCAGCAGGCGGATAAGGGCGTGACCGTTGCCTATCATTCCGCCTGTTCGCTGCAACACGGCCAGAAGATAACGGCCCTGCCGAAATTACTGTTGAAAACGGCAGGGTTTACGGTGCGTGATCCGGCGGAAGGGCATTTATGCTGCGGCTCGGCTGGAACCTATAATATTCTCCAGCCGGACATTTCGCAGCAATTGAAAGCCCGCAAGCTGCGCAACATCCAGGCGGTCAATCCGGATGTCGTCGCTGCTGGTAATATTGGTTGTATGACCCAGATCGGTTCGGGAACCGACATCCCTGTCGTCCACACTGTCGAATTGCTCAACTGGGCGTTTGGCGGAGAAAAACCCCAGAAATTAAAGGATTTATAATCGCAGTATGCAAGGATCGGTTTTTTAGCAACCCTGTTGCTGGGTCCTGTCTGGAGGGCGGGCGATGATAAACCGATTTGTATTGATCCTGAATGAAGCCGTGGTGATTTTGGCGTGCCTGACACCAGGGGCAGAGGCCATGGATCGTTATTATTGCGCGGTGGATGATGGCCAACTGAAATTGTCGATAGAGGCCGCTTTCAAGGAAGAGCCAGGCTGGCCGCTGGGAAATCTTCGTGGTGTCATGGTGTTCAAGCCGGGGCAGGGCGTGTCGGGCGAGGATAGGACAGTGACCGGCGCGGTTCGGCTTGCCATGGCTGACATGGTGCAATCCAGACGTGACGATCGGAGCTTTCAGCTTCGCACCTCCTCCACCTCAGGCGATGGTGGGGAAATGATGAGTGTCGACATAGTGTTGAAGGCCAGCATGCAGGGAGAGGATATCAACCGTTTTGCCGGCAGCTATGCCGTGACCGTGCGCCCGCAAGGCAACACCCATCCCGCTGCCGCAGTGGAGCGGGATGGTGCGTTGAATTGCAAACGTTTCTGATCAGGTCAGCTCGATCAAGATGAGCCTCACACTGGGCGCGGCGGAATATTCAGACCCTTTTGGCTGGCGGGACGGGCTTCACCGCGAGCGGCCCAATCCATGACGGCGGGATAATTGGAGAGACCAATCACCTCGGCGGCTTCATAACCAGCGGTAATGCACCGCACCCACGGCCAGGTGGCGATATCGGCAATGCTGTACTCGTCACCGGCAAGCCAGGGACGATGCGCAAGCTCTGCTTCGAGTACGGACAGCAAGCGACGGGTTTCGTCGCGGTAACGCTCCGTCGGGTAGGAATTGTTGGCGACCTTATCGGCGGCATATTTGTGGAAATGGCCGAACTGGCCAAACATCGGCCCGACGCCGCCCATCTGGAAGAACAGCCATTGCAGGACGCTGTAGCGGCTGGGGCCGTCCTTCGGCAAAAGCCGTCCGGTCTTTTCGGCCAGATAGACCAGAATTGCACCCGATTCGAACACGCCAAGCGGTTTTCCATCAGGTCCATGCGGGTCGAGGATAGCCGGGATGCGGCCATTCGGATTGAGCGAGACGAATTCTGGCGACTTCTGCGAATTGTCGGAAAACGTCACCAGATGCGCCTCATAGGGCAGATCCAGCTCTTCCAGCGCAATCGATACCTTGACGCCATTTGGCGTCGGCAGCGAATAGAGCTGAATGATCTCTGGATTTTGGGCAGGCCAGCGCTGGGTGATCGGGAAGGAAGAAAGGTCAGTCATGACAATATCCTAATGAATGCCAGGGTGTCGAAGATGGTGTTTGTTCTCAAATTGTGAACGATACGTCAATTATTGTCCACCTATCTGAAACAGTAGAGATGTGGGAAAACGGCTTCACAGTTTTCTAACCAATTTGCGTCCCGCAGTCATCACACTGGAGCCTCCCATGTCAAATACCAATAACGCGATCCTTCTGCTCGCCAGAATTCTTCTCTCCTTCATCTTCATTCTGTCTGGCTTTGGCAAACTGACCGATCCGGCTTCCACGGCCGGCATGATCACGGGCGCTGGACTGCCTGCTGCGACGGCTCTGGCCTATCTGGCTGGTGCGTTTGAGTTGATCACCGGTCTTTCAGTTCTCGTTGGCTTTCAGACGAAGATCGTCGGCTGGGCCTTGGCGTTGTTTTGCATCTTCACCGGCGCTGTCTTCCATAGCGGCACGGTTGCCGTTCCCGGCTGGCCGGATGCAGCACTCGGCTGGATCAACACGCTGAACGGCATCATGATGATGAAGAACTTCACCCTTGCTGGCGCTTATATCCTGCTGGCAACGGTTGGAGCAGGCGCCTACTCGCTCGACGCCCGTCGCGGTGGTAAGCTGGCTCTTGCCTGATATGCAGGTGGCTATTCAATATAGCCGATAAAAGTTTCCTGTATCGAGCGGCTCTTTAAAGCCGGGATAAATACAAAGGCCCGCCGGAGCGATCCGACGGGCTTTTTGCTTTGAACGGCATGCTGTTATGGATCACGGTCATCGGCTGGTAATTTGTCAGGGAAAGGAACCCCTGTTTTCCCTGACAAACTCTAAACAGCCTTAGCCACCGTGAGGGCCGGAGCAAACCTTAGTGAACGGATTGCAGACCCCTGCGTTTGCTAGGGTGAGTGTTTCACCAGTGCCCAAGAACAACGATACAATAAGAAGTGCTTTCATATGGTATTTCATCATTACCCCCAGATATGATAAAATGAACAATCACGGAAAAATTAGAAAAGTTATTGCATGTTAAATACATGGAAATAACGCTCATTTATATTTTGTTGTAAAATATAAATTCATTTATCATCATTTTTCCGTGTACATCATTTAGGTTTTTATTTTTGCGGGAGTCAATTATTTATTATGATTGAAATATCATTATTTGATATTTTTTCCATAAATACATACTGAAAATGTCGTAAAATAGATATTTTAAATCAATTTAGTCGTCAATTTGCGCCATAAAATAATTTCATATAAAAACGATGATGCGATATTTCAAAATTAAATAATTATCAAAAATTATATTCTTTATTTTTTATATATTCAGGTTGAATAAACATGTATTTAATTATATTTAGTGAAATATAAATTTTTCCGAAAAAAAGCCCAGCGTCTATTCAGACCCTGAGCTTTTACGTCATTATTGAATTTGGGAAATGTTGGAAGCAGTCGACTACATTATGTTTGCTCTGATAATTCAGAGTGCGCTTCTGACAGCGTCGATGATTTTGCCAATCTGAGCATTGCCTTCATGCTCGGGCTTGCGGGCGCGAACCAGGCACGCTTGTGAGCGCAGGATGATGCCATCACTCAACACTTTCAGGTGGTTTGCCCGCAGGGTTGAGCCGGTGGAGGTGATGTCAACGATTATGTCGGCCTGGCCAGCGGCGGGTGCGCCTTCGGTGGCACCCAGGCTTTCGACGATCCGGTAAAGCTGGATACCATGCTGGCGGGAGAAGAACTGCTGGGTCAGGCGCCAGTATTTCGTGGCTATCGCCAATCTTCGGCCATGGCGGGCGCGAAATTCCTGCGCCACATCCCCCAGATCAGCCATGCTGTCCACGTCCAGCCAGATGTCAGGCACGGCGACCACCACATCGGCGTGGCCAAAACCAAGCCGTGCGGCGATTTCGACGCGCTTGTCGGCATCCGCCAGCTCTTCACGGATCAAATCTTCACCGGTGACGCCGAAATCGACGGTGCCATTGCCGATTTCGCGGGAAATTTCCGAGGCGGAAAGATAGGCAATCTCGATATCCTCGCCTTCGACCCGGCCGCGATAGGAGCGGTCATTGCCGACAGCGGTAATGGTCAGCCCTGCACGGGCAAAAATCGCCGAGGCGTCTTCCTTCATCCGGCCCTTGGAGGGCAATCCGATGGTAATGGTCATCAGCGCGCCCTCGCCAGTTCGATGCGGTCCAGCCACAGCGAGAAGCCGACGGCGGGAATGGTGTGTTTCGCACCGAGCAGGGTCAGCAGCCGGTCGAACCGTCCGCCACCGGCCAAAACGGCGGTTTCGCCGGAGAGCGCCACTTCAAACACCAGCCCGGTATAATAATCCAGTGGTCGGCCAAAGGCGGCGCGATAGGTGATCCGGGAGAGATCCACGCCAAGGTCGGCCAGTGCGGCGATCCTTGCCTCAAATCCGTCAAGAGCCGCACCCAGCGACAGACCTGCGGCATCAGCAAAGCCCGCCAAGGCTGCGGTGGCTTCGCTCAGCGGCAATTCCAGCGACAGGAACTCGCGCAGCAGCAACAGGGCCGCGCCATCCAGCCGGGTTTCCGCCAGCGCCAGCTTTTCCTTCAGCCGAGCGGCAATTTCGCGCGGGCTGCGGCTGGCATTTGTTGAATAGCCGGTGTCTTCCATGGTCCGGTCGAGATGGGCGATCAGCCCGGCTTCGTCGCCCGACGATAGCAGCGCTTCCACAGCGGGATCGAGACCATGCGCCGTTTGCGGGCTGGCCAGGGTTTTCAACAATTGATCGAGATGGGTGCTGTCGCCAAACGCCTGGATCAGCCGTCTTTGCCAACCGGAGGGTAGACCCAGTGTCTTGACCACCGCCTCAAACACCGCCTGATCGCCGAGCATCACGGTCAGAGGCCGTCCGGGCAGCAGCTTGTGCAGAATGCCGATGGCATCATTAATGGCGCGGGCATCGGCGCGGGCCGTGGCTGGCTCGCCAAGATCTTCAATACCGGCCTGATAGAATTCATTGCCGCCTTCGCGACGCTGACGAAACACTTCACCCAGATAGGCGTAGCGTTTTGGCGTGCCGGTGGCGTTTTCGATATGGCTGAGACAGACGGGAATGGTGAATTCCGGTCGCAGACACAGGCTTTCGCCAGTCTCGCTTTCGGTAAGGAAAATTCGGCGGCGCAGATCCTCGCCCGCCATATCCAGAAACGGCTCGGCTGGCTGGATAACCGGGGTATCGACCCTTGCTGCGCCACGCGCGGCAAAGTCATCAAGGAGAGCACCGGCGAAATCCGGCATGTTTATCAGAGGCATTGACTATCCCGGTCAGTTACGCATGCATTCGGGATAATCCGAACACCACCCTTTGACTGCTATGTCAATGATGGGTCTGACTATGCTGCCATTTTTTATAGGCCAGCAGGCCCCCGGCCAGAACCAGCAGGCCAAGCGGCATGACAGTGTAGATCTGCTCAAAACTTGTCACTGTTTCATCTCCAGAATAGAGAACCTACCAGTTTGGCAGGGAAAAGTGGACCCCGGTTTTCCCGAAAAGACAAACGATAACAAAAGAATCGATCGTCTCTGAGGTTCGGAAAGCATAGTACACGCCGCAAACGTTTTTCGGCTTCGCCGCCCCCTCATCCGGCTGCCGCCACCTTCTCCCCGATGGGGAGAAGAAACCTGCGGCATCCTTGTGCCTTCTCCGCGCAGCAAAAGCGGTTTCCCGCAGCCTCACGATGAGGCTCAGTGCTGTCGTGTTGACCTCTTCTCCCCAGCGGGGAGAAGTCCCCGGCAGGGGGATGAGGGGGGCGAAGCCAATTCATCAAGTGACGTCGTGTTGCCAGAAAAATCCAGAAGACGAAGCCAAGCAGCGGTAATTTATGATCACCATTGGGCGAGAGACTGCTGGCGGCTATCGGCGCGGCCACGCCGACCGTAAGGCAGACGGTTGACAGCCGGTCGAACCACGAGGCTTCGAGCTTTTTCATCTCGTTCCATTGCGAAACTGGAATGGGGGCGCTGTCTTGCAAAGCTGTCTCCGTGGCCTGCGCTGCCGCTTCAGATTACCGGAGCTAGAGCGGGGCGTCACCCCGCAAACGCCTTGGTTATCGTCAATCCTCAGGCAAATGACGGCCCTCTGAGAGGGTCCAGTTTATTGACAAACTCCGATCTCGGCATTTCGTCACCCTCGGGCTTGTCCCGAGGGTCTGCTGTCTCCGAATAAGTCTTTGACGTTGATGGATTAAATTATCGTGCTTAGATGCTCGGCACAAGGCCGAGCATGACGTTGAGGATACATGCAAGGGCTTTGTCAGCAGTCTGGGCCTATCCGAGGGTCTGGTGTTGTCTCAAGAATTGCCGCACGCGCTCAAGGGCGTCAGCCGGATCGGACCGGCGGTGGTATTCTTCGAGAATGATCTGTTCGATCTGCTGACGGATGGTCCGGCGCCCCAATTCTTCGCTATCGGGCAGGGTGCGGTTCTGTGGCAGCAGGGCGTGGCGGGCTTCCTCTAGTCGGGTTTGAAGGTTGGTTGCCGCGTCAAGAATGGTGACGTCGATGATCTCCGCCGAGTCTTCCGGGCGCTGTGGCGGTTGGTAAATTGCGGCTTGGGGTGGTGTTCCCGGTCTCTCCCGCCTGTAGCGCAGCAGCAGGGCCAACACGCTGATCGCAAAAACCGGCGGTGTCACGATGACCAGCGCCTTGATCCAGTCGGATGAGGATTGCCACGTATCGAAAAGATCGGCCCAGAGGTTGTAATCGGCCATTGTCCATTGCCTCCCACGCTTGAAAACCAAGCGATCGCCAGAGAACGGTCTCTGGCGATCGGGGAGGTAGAAAAGCCGCACAGAAACGACCGCCCTGGCCTTTAAGCCGAAGCTCTGGACATACGCCAAGGCCTCCCCGACCATAGAAGGATGGAGAGTGGACCATATAGACATAGCCCACCGCCTCAGCCACAAACCTATGGCTGAGGGGTGTCTTTATAACGACCGACACGGGCCGTTCTGCGCGGAGTTTCTACGCTCCGGGATCGGTGCGTTACAACCGATCCTGAACTGGTTCTAGCGTATAAAGAGTGGACGGGGAAGGGGGCCAAATACCCGGAGGAGAGAGAGATTTAGTTGCAAATGTTAAATTAAACAGGTGATATGCTCTACAGCGCTGCGCGCCATATAAGAGTATACGACGCACCTTGATGAATTGGCTTCGCCCCCTCATCCCCCTGCCGGGGACTTCTCCCCGCAGGGGAGAAGAGGTCAACACGACAGCACTGAGCCTCATCCTGAGGCTGCGGGCAAAGGCGTTTATCAGCTTTTGCCGCGCGTATAAGGCACAAGAGGATGCCGCAGGTCTCTTCTCCCCATCGGGGAGAAGTCCCCGGCAGGGGGATGAGGGGGCGGCAAAGCCGAGAGACGTTTACATCGTGTCCTGTGATATGGCGCACGAAGGGTTCGTTGTATCAATTGCCATGCCTCGTTTATCGCGGACTGTTCAATTGACATATCGATGAACGCACCCGATATACGGGTGGGAAGCAAGACGATGCAGATCCAGTTTTACCGATTGTTATCTGTCGGGTTGTAAGCTGTTTGCAATCGACAAATGCCCGTCGATATTGTATGCGTCGGGAACATTTATTGCACGGTCATGTTGATTTGATATGTGCAAAGTTATGGAGGCTAAAATGGCCGTCTCATATACCGCGAATTTCCAGTTAGCACTTAGCACCGATGTGAATGATCTTAAGGCTTCGACGGCCATTCAAGACCGCGATGATTATGGCAACATTGGCTCTGAGGAATTCGAGCGCCGTATCAAGGCCGAAAATGATAAGCGCTACGGCGATGTTATTCGCAATGCTGCATGGGAACCAACCGGCGAGGCCGGCTGGTAAGTGCCTGAATTTGCATTTGATGACTATTATGATGTTGCGGCGGTCGGAATTCCGACCGCTTTTTCTATAGTCTGGTGCCGTTTCCCCTATCAAGAACAGCCAGACAAGCCAGGGCAGGATCTGCGACCCTGCCTGGTCAGGCGATCCTTTAAAGCTGAAATCGAATGCGATGGCAAAAAGGTTCTGGCTGGCCTGATCGAGACGGTATACGGCACGAAGCAAATCGACAAATTCCCTCCGCCCAGAGGGTTCCACATTCACAGAGAAGAAGACAAGCAAGAACTCGGACTGATTTACGATACGGTCTTCCAGCTTGATAATGTTCTTCGGTTGGCTTGGACTCGGTCCTTTTTCGGACCGGACAAATCCGGAAAATTGCATGGAAAACGCTTAAACAAGCGGCTGCAAGATGAGCTCAAGGCCCAGTGGCTGGAGTTCGTCAAACGTTGATGCTGTGAAAGTGTGGAGTTTGATGGCTGCATTGTGTGTTTTTTCGGCAGAGTAAAATTTAGAGCATCGGTCCGATGCTCTAACATAGTACACGACGCAAGCGTATTGATATGCCGTTTACCCCCTCATCCCCCTGCCGGGACCTTCTCCCCGCTGGGGAGAAGAGATGCGAGGCAGCGTTTTGTTCTTTCAACGTTAATTTGAGCTTCAGTGCAATCAGCTTGGTCTCTTCTCCCCAGCGGGGAGAAGGTGGCGGCAGCCGGATGAGGGGGTGGCGAAGCCCTGAAATCTTTGCGTCGTGTACTCTGATGCTCTAAAGTGTCGTGTTTGTGGTTCAGTCTGAACTGAAAGACGCAATGCGTAATTCCTTAAACCCTCTTCGATTTGAGGAATTAAGTATCACTTCGCCCGCGCCCGATCGTCCGCCTGGGCGGCCAGAATTTCCTTCACCTTGGCAACCAGCTCTGCTTCCGGCACAACGATCTGCGCCACCCGGGCTTCGCGCCATTCGGTATTGTCGGTGATTTCGCCCGACAGACGCTTGCCTTCGATCAGGTCCTTGATTTGCACCACGCCCTGTTCGCGCTCATCGCCGCCCTGAATGATGGCGATGGGGGAGCCGCGACGGTCGGCATATTTCAGCTGATTGCCGAATTTCTTCCAGTTGCCCTGATACATCTCAGCACGAATGCCTTCATTGCGAAGCGCCTGGGTAAAGCGCTGATAGCGCCCCATGCTCTCCACATCGCCATCCATAACCGTGATCAGAACCGGCGCGATCACCTCGTCAGCACCCAGCTTGCGCAGGTTTTTCAAGGCCGTCATCAGGCGGGAGACGCCAATGGAAAAGCCGGTGGCCGGAACGGGCTGGCCCATGAAGCGCGACACGAGCCCATCATACCGCCCACCTCCGCCAACTGAGCCGAAGACGACCTTTTCGCCTTTTTCATTGGTAACGTCGAAGGTCAGTTCGGCTTCGTAGACGGGGCCGGTGTAGTATTCGAGGCCGCGGACGACGGATGGGTCGATGCGGATACGTGTTTCGTCATAACCGGCATCTTGGAATATTCTTAACATAGAAAGCAACTCTACGACCCCCTCCATGCCCTTTTGCTGACCCTTGCAAGCAATGTTCGCATTTAAAAGGGCCATTAAACTAGGATTTTCAGATGGTGCGCCAAAAAATTTTGCCAACCCAATTTCATTATGACTTCTTAATACGTCGTCCCAATTTTGAATTATTACATCAGGGTTTCCTTCGAAGAAACCAACAGTGCCATCTTCCTTCAAATAGCTGCAACGGTATGAATTTCCTGGCGCAAAAATTGATAGCAGAGAATCTGCTTGCTGTTCGGTTAAGCCTACGCCTTTGGTAAAGTCACCGCTCTCGTCTTTTCTTCCATTTGTAAGGAGAAGCTTTACGCCGCCAGTCCCAAATTTATCGAACTTGTCTAGTGACCTGAGTGTCTCTAATCTTTTGAAGTCTGGGACCTCTGCTGCATCAAGAACGCCATCCAAAAGCTTGCGATTATTCACCCGGATCACGTAATCGCCGCGCTGGATGCCCAGTGCTTCCAGCGTATCGGCCATCATCATGCACATTTCGGCATCAGCCTGCACGCCCGGCGCGCCGACGCTGTCGGCATCGAACTGCATGAACTGGCGGAAGCGGCCCGGACCGGGCTTTTCATTGCGGAACACATAGCCAGCGCGGTAGGTGCGGTAGGGCAGCTGGATTTCGTTAAAGTTTTCAGCGACATGCCGGGCGAGAGGCGCGGTCAGGTCGTAGCGCAGGCTCATCCACTGCTCGTCATCGTCCTGAAGCGAGAACACGCCTTCGTTGGGGCGGTCGCTGTCGGGCAGGAATTTGCCGAGTGCATCGGTATATTCAAACAGCGGCGTTTCCACGGGATCGAAGCCGTAGCGCTCATAGACTTCGCGGATTTTCGCGGTCATCTCGTTGACGGCGCGGATATCATGGGCTTCCCGATCCACAAAACCACGCGGCAGGCGGGCTCTCAGTTTCTGGGGCTTTTTGGTCTTTTCGCTCATGATCGGCACCGAATGCTAGGGGAGTGTGTGTTGCGGCTGTCTTAGTGGATGACGCCTTGAGCGGCAAGGCCGAAGGCTGGTTTCGGCCCGACGCCGATGCTATAGGCCGGGAATGATCCTCGAAGCGCTGAATTACGCGGCAACATGGTGGGTGACGTCGAAAGCGCATCGGCCTTATATCCGCTATTCCATCAATCTCTGGTCGCGCGCCCGCCGCTGCGCCAGCGATTGGGCCGAGCATGAGGGTAATTGCAAGCGGGCGATCCTGCATGCGGCGCAGCCGATCATGCCGCGTCGCACGGTTGTCGTGCTTGGCTCCGGCCTGCTGCGCGATGTGCCTATTGTCGAGATGTCGCGGGCCTTCGATACGGTCGTGCTGGTGGATCTGGTGCATGTCGCCAGCGTCCGGGCCTGGGTGGTGATGAAGGGGCTGAAAAACGTCCGTTTTATAGAGCGCGATCTCTCCGGTTACGATGCGCTGAAACAGGGAGAGGTGCCGGAACCGCTGGATTTCCTGCGCCGCGTTCCCTGGCTTGATCTGGTGGTCTCGGCCAATCTTCTTTCCCAGATCGGCATGGGCGCGAAAAAGCGGCTGGCCGGGGAGGCGGTGGGGGCAATGCCTCACGATAGCGTGGCCCAGCTGATCCGCGCCCATCTTGACGGGTTGGCGCAATTGCCCGCCCGCACCTGTTTGCTCACGGATATTTCCTTTTCCGTCATCGACCGCAATGGCGTTTTACGCGAGGAAACCGATCTTCTGGCGGGCGTTGCGCCGCCTGAAGCAGAGCAGGTTTGGGATTGGCCCGTCGTGCCGTTGGGGGAAGAGAGCAAGGACTACCGGATTCTCCATAAGGTCATATATGCTTCCTCAGGTTGATTCGAATTATTGCTGACATGAGCCATTTGGGGGTTGCATGAATTTTCTGTTTCTCGATACGGGTGGCATCGATTACGATCCGGAAACGCCTCTGCAAAAGCCACTCGGCGGCACGCAATCTGCCATTGCCTTTCTTTCCGAGGAATTGGTCAAGGCTGGCGCCACGGTGACCCTGATGAACAATCCAAGCCACGAGCGGGTGGTAAAGGGCGTTCGGCTGGTTGAAAGCAGCACCATCGGACGTGAGGGCTTCGGCCAGTTCGATATCGTCGTCGTGGTTTCGGTGGCGTTGGGCATTAAATTTCGTCAGGTCGTGCCGGAGAACATTCCCATGGTGCTTTATTGCCATCATGCTGCAAACCAGGGTGCCGTTGCGAGCTTACGAAATGTCGATGAGCAAGCCGTTTGGGACGCCTTTGTCATGGTCAGTAATTGGCAGGTGAATGAGTATGCTACCGCCTTCGGTATTGACACGAGGCGGGCCACGGTGATTGGAAACGCCGTCTCTCCGGCTTTTCTGGAACATCCCTTGCAGCCGGCATGGTTTGAGACTGGCGCTCCGCCCGTCTTGACCTACAGCAGCACGCCCTTTCGTGGATTGGAGGTTCTGTTGCTAGCGTTTCCATCCATTCGTGCCCGGGTGCCAGGAGCGGAGCTGAAAGTCTTCTCAGGCATGAAGATTTATGCGCCTGAAAAACAGCACGACCCCCATGTCTATCTCTATGAGGTGGCGCGCAATCTGAGGGGGGTGAGCTATTATGAATCGGTTTCGCAAAAAGAGCTGGCTGAAGTCATGAGAGATGTCGCGGCTCTCGCATATCCATCAACATTCAAGGAAACCTTTTGCATCACCGCGGTCGAAGCCTTGGCAAGTGGGGCGGATGTGCTGACAACACGGCTTGGTGCACTGCCGGAAGTGTTGGAAGGGATTGGCCAGTTTATGGATATGGCACCATCCTACCATGAACTCGCGCACACCTATATCGAGTTTGCCAGCGAGGCGCTGCTTGCGATGAAGCGAGATCCGGCTGCGGCTGCGGCGCGGCGTCAGGAGCGGACGGAGCATGTCAGGACGCACTTCACCTGGGCGCGCCGGGCGCAGCAATGGCTGGATCTGGCAGGCCAAATCAAAGGCCGAAAAGGCTGAGTGAAAACGCTTGCCTCGTGAGGTTATCGGCATACACTACCATCATGGCTCTCGTTCTTCGCCTCATGCTGGTTGTTGCCGCTCTGGCTTATGCTGCCATGCCCGTCAGCGGCATGGCTGCCACTGGCGGTATGGTTTCGCCGATGACGATGCACGGTGCCGAAACACACCAAGGCCATGATTCGATGCCGACTGCATCGCCATTTCACGCAGCAAGTCCATCTGAGCATGTCCACAAGATGGATCGTAACTGTCCCGACCAGCACCAGGCAATGGGGTGTGGCCATTGCGCGGCCTGCGTGAGCCTGCTTGCGGATTTTTCCACTCTTTTGGGCAAGCCAATGGTGGGGGATGCGCCGTTGCCGTCATCTGCTCCTCGGCTGCTGTCGCTTGCCCCTCTGCCCTTGGTGCCGCCGCCTCGTTTCTGATGGATGAAAGAGCCTATGGAATCCGGGAAAGGCCGGATTTCGACTGACTTGTCATCATCAGAAAGGGACCGTCATGGTCAAAACCCTTATTCTCGCCGCAAGCCTGTTGCTTGCCAGCACTGCCGCTTATGCTGAGGACACTATGAAAGGCATGGACCATTCCATGCCGTCGAATACGACGTCGAAAGCGCCATCCAGCAAGGCTTTTACCGCCGCCAATGCCAGGATGCACAAGGCCATGGTCATGCCGATGACCGGCAATGCCGATGTGGATTTCGTGCGCGGAATGATTGCCCACCATCAGGGCGCTATCGACATGGCCAAGGTGGAGTTGCAATATGGCAAGGACGAAAAGATCCGCACGCTGGCCGAAGAGATCATCAAGGCGCAGCAGGGCGAAATTGCCATGATGCAGCAATGGCTTGAGATGCACGGTCAATAAACCGCTGCGGCTGTCTCGGGCAACTGATGCGCTTGAGGCAGCCATGCGGCTTGCCAAGCTGGAGGAAGAGATGACACGGGCGCTGACCACCATTGGCCTCGATGCCGACGATACGTTGTGGCAGAACGAGCAATTCTACCGGCTGACGGAAGAGCATTTCCGGTCGCTACTGGCCGATTACGCCGAGCCGTCGATGATTTCGGATCGGCTATTGGAGGCGGAAAAGCGTAATCTGGCCCATTACGGTTTCGGCATCAAAGGTTTTACCCTGTCGATGATTGAGACCGCGCTGGAAATTACCGAGGGAAGGGCGCCCGGCGCGGTGATCGGCGAGATCCTGGCGATTGGCCGCGATCTTCTCAGCCATCCGGTAGAAACACTGCCCGGCGTGCGCGATGTGCTGGAAGCCTTGGCGGGGCGATATTTCCTGGTGATGATTACCAAGGGCGACCTGTTCGACCAGGAGCGCAAGCTGGCGCAATCGGGGCTTGGCGACTTTTTCGACGCGGTTGAAATCGTCTCCGATAAAAACGCCACCACCTATCGGCGGCTTTTTTCAAAGCACGGCGATGAGCCGGAACGCGCGATGATGGTCGGCAATTCACTGAAATCCGACATCGTCCCAGCGCTGGCGGTCGGGGCCTGGGGTGTGTTCGTGCCCCATGAACTGACCTGGGTTTTTGAGCATGTGGAAAAGCCTGCCGATGCACCCCGCTTTCGAGAATTACCTGAGATCAGCGCCTTGCCGGAACTTGTTGCCTCAATTGGCTGAGGGTTGGCTCGGTCTTACAAATCCGGCCTTCAACTGCTCCACACTCTCCCGGCAGACGCAGCCTTCCAGGTGATCATTAACCAGTCCCATCGCCTGCATGAAGGCATATACGGTGGTAGGGCCGACAAAACTCCAGCCGCGCTTTTTCAATTCCTTCGACAACCGGATTGAGGTGGGCGAGGTGGGATTGGCGCGCAGCGTCGCATAATCCATTTTTGTCGGGCGTTCTTCGGGACCAGGCTCAAAACGCCAGAAATAAGCGGCGAGGGAGCCGAACTCTGCCTGCAATTCCAAGGCCCGCCGGGCATTGTTGATGGTGGAAACGATCTTGCCGCGATGGCGTACGATGCCGGTATCGGCGAGGCAGCGGGCTATGTCCGCATCATCGAACTGTGCCACTTTTGCAAAGTCGAAACCGGCAAAGGCGGCGCGAAAATTCTCTCGCTTGCGCAGGATGGTCAGCCAGGACAGGCCGGATTGAAAGCCTTCCAGGCAGATTTTCTCAAACAGGCGGTGGTCGTCGGTAACAGGGCGGCCCCATTCCTCGTCATGATAGTGGCGGTAATCGGTAAGCCCCCCATGCCACGAACAGCGCCATACGCCGGCGTCATCTGCAATCAATCCCGCACTATCCATTCCCGCTCCCCTTGTTCGATTTTTTGTTTACTCTTTGTTCACTGTTTTTTCAAACGAAATACTAACCCTGACGAAAGCTTTCGTGCTTGACGGCAATTTGAATGAAGGCGCGTTTACCATTTCCACAAGCGGCGGTGGCAGGTTGATCCCAACGGACTGTGGGTCCTGATCGCTTTAAAAAATGGGTTTAGCCGATGCTGTCACCGCGTTTTCTCCTGAAAGCCTGTTTTGCCTTGTCAGTGATGCTCACCTTACCGGCCATAGCCGGGCAAGCTTTGGCGCAGGATCGCTATCAAATTCGGCCACCGGTTGTCGTCAGCCCGGACCTCGCAGCGCCATGGCTATTGCAATTGGGTGTGCGGGCTGAGCCACCAGCCGTTAATCCGAGCAGGCCTTCTGCCGTCCAGCCCGTTTACTATCGCCCGGTGAGCAAGCCGGTTCCGCAACAATACCGCCAACCTGCCGCTTCCGCCGCACCGCTGCGGCCTGCGCTTCAACAAGCGTCGGCCATGCCCGCGCCCAGACAGATGTCGGCGACGCCCGCACAATTCCTGCCGCAGGTTGTCGCTTACCAGACCAGAGAAAAGCCGGGCACGCTGGTGATCGATACGAATAATCGCTTTCTCTATCTGGTGATGGACGGAGGAATGGCCCGCCGCTATGGCGTCGGCGTCGGCAAGCCCGGTTTTGAATGGGCGGGCGAGCACAAGGTGACCCGCAAGACAGAGTGGCCGGAATGGATTCCGCCGCAGGAAATGATCGCGCGCGAAGCTGCCAAGGGCCATTATCTGCCGGCCCGTATGCAGGGTGGGCCGGAAAATCCATTGGGCGCACGGGCGCTTTATCTTGGCTCGACCCTCTACCGTATTCACGGGACCAACGCGCCATGGACAATCGGCTATGGCGTGTCTTCCGGCTGCATCCGGATGCGTAACCAGGATGTAACGGATCTCTATGGCCGCGTACCCGTGGGTACGAAAGTCATCGTGATGTGACCAGAGGTAGGCTGCTGATTTCAAGTCACACTCTTGTCACTTTTTTGACAAAATCGACCGGAGACGGCTTGCAACATTGCTAAGCTTGGATAGTTTTACTCGAACTGTTTGGAGAGGGAAATTGCCTATGCGGATGAGGGGAACGGGTGTGGCGATGGCCGCATTGATGATGGCAGCACTGGCCTTGC
This sequence comes from Allorhizobium ampelinum S4, assembly GCF_000016285.1. Classification (NCBI taxonomy): domain Bacteria; kingdom Pseudomonadati; phylum Pseudomonadota; class Alphaproteobacteria; order Hyphomicrobiales; family Rhizobiaceae; genus Gillisella; species Gillisella ampelina. The sequence goes on from NC_011988.1 coordinate 831,106, forward strand.
CAGCGTCAGGCTCGGCAGCAGCACCGAGAGCGGACGATCCGGCCAACTCGACGGCCAGCAGCGTTGTAACGCCGCAGATGATGAAGCGGGAGGTTCCCGATAAATTCAAGCGGCGGCTGGTGCGGCTCAAAACCGATGAGGCGCCAGGTACTGTTATCATCGATACCAACAATAAGTTCCTCTATCTCGTCGAGGGCAATAACCGGGCGATCCGCTACGGCGTCGGCGTCGGGCGTGAGGGTTTCGGTTGGTCGGGTGTCGTCAATATCGGTCGCAAGGTGGAATGGCCAAGCTGGCGTCCGCCGGAAGAAATGCGTGTGCGTGAAGCGCGTCGCGGTCATATCCTCCCCGTCGTGCAGGAAGGAGGACCGGATAATCCGCTCGGTGCGCGCGCCATGTATCTCTACAAGGGCAATCGCGATACGATTTTCCGCATTCATGGCACCAATCAGCCATGGTCCATCGGGCTGAACCTGTCCTCGGGTTGCATCCGTATGAACAACAAGGATGTCGAGGATCTCTATGCCCGCGCCGAAATCGGTAGCAAGGTTATCGTGGTCGGTCCCGGCAATAAGCAGGGCGAAGTGAGTTTCGATGACCGTGGTATCGACCTACTGCGGACGATCTTCGGCGGCTGATGCCGGGTTTTCGCTGTCGAGAAATTTCGAATATCTCACATGCATCAAAGGCTTGAGATATTCGAAAGCGAAATTAGAAGAGTCGTGTTCAATGGCTCTTCTTATAATATGCTATTTCACGACGACTCGCTTGGTGCAGCCGGGTTAAGCCGATCCCTCGCCTTGCAAAACCAAACGAGAATTCGGCCATCTACTTACCTTGCTATAAAACTGCAATTACAGTGAGATGCCAGCGCGGCGAGCGGCACCGACCGCGGCGGTGCGGGTAGTGACCTTGAGCTTTGCGAAAATATTGCGCAGATGAAATTTGATGGTGTTGTCGCTCAAGGCCAGTTTACGACCGATTTCCTTATTGCTGAAGCCCTGGCTGAGCAGCGCCATGACAGCAAGTTCTCTGTCTGTCAGCGCGGATGACGAGAGACCGTGAAGCGGCATGTCTTCGCTGGTCTCCGGCGCCACCTTTCCTTCCGGTAGCAGGGCTTGTAGCCGTTGACGCAGAACTGCCGACATCGGACTTTCCTCGGCAATTGCCCTGAGATCGCCCAGGAAATCGTCGCCTTCAATCCAGATCATGGCCCGAAAATCTTCCATCGGAAAGGTCAACAGCAGATCTTCCAAGCGGGCCGCAACGATCTCGCGTTTTTCCTCGGCAATCAACAGACGCATGTCGAGAAGCGCCAGTTCCACGCTGCGAAGATCGTGGATTTTCGTTAGTTGCTGGCTAATCAGGATGGAAAGCGCTTGTCTGGCGCGCTCGAGATCGCCGCGAACCAAATGGATGCGTGCCCAAAGCAGAGCCGGCGTCAATCCACGCAAATGGATCGCCAGATTATTATCCGGCACCGAGGTGATGTCTTCCATGCCGAAGCCATGGGCCTTTGCGTAGCGAATCGCCTGCTCAACATCACCGCTTTCCAACAGGAGCAACACCCGGGCGCCGTCGATCAGCCGGATCAACCGATGAAAACCACGCCGCTTGGCCGCCGACCGTGTCCGGTCCGCCAGCGCATGGGCCGCGGTCATGTCGCCCTCTAGTCGGAAGATCATCTGCTGGGCGGTAAACCCAGCGGCCAGAAGATCGAACCAGGCATCATGGCGCTCCAGATGCGGCAAGGCCCAGCGCAGACAAGGCCCGGCGGCCTCCAGATCGCCACGCATGACCAGCAATTCTGCCTTGAGCACCTGTCCCAAGGCGTCGAGATCGGTGCCCTTGCCAATGCAGGCCTGCACTTCATCGATCAACTGCTGATAATACTCCTCAGCGCCGGAGCAATCGCCACTGAAAAAAGCAGCTTGGCCGATATGGGTGTAAAGATGTACCGCGCCGAAATCAGCACCGCCGTCACGGAACGTCTGAACCGCAAGATGGCCGTAATGCAAGGCCCGATCCATGTCGCTGCGGTCGAGGAAATTATAAGACAGCATATTCAACACCATGGCGCGGTGTACGAGTTCGGTGCTGGCAATGTCTGTCAGATCGTTTTCCAATGCGGCCAAGTCTTCGGCGCAGGCAGGGCGGTCGAAATACAGCCCCAGCAGCACACGGACCACTCGCAGATCACTGGTAAACGTATCCGGAGCAGCCGTGTCGGCCCTCTCCGCAATGCCGAGATAATGGTTGGCGGCATCAAGATGCCCGGCTTTGGCACTGACCACCGACAGGCCAAGCGTGGTCAGTGGAAAACAGGTGAGATCAATGGCCGAAACATTGGCCATAATGGAGTTGAACACGCTGGCACCCCCTCGGCTGGTCGTATAGACCCGCCGCCAGCCGCCGCTGGTCTCGACGATTTCCGCGGCCAGATTGGCATTGCCACTCATCAGCGCATGGCGCACGGCAGCATCGAAATCACCTGTTGTTTGGAACCAGCGCGCTGCCCGTTCCAGAACATCCTGGACTTGATAGCCACGTCGAGCGGCCTCTTCCTTCAGGAAGGCATTGAAAACCGGATGGTAGCGGATCCAGCCGCCACCGCCAGCCAGGAGGGCGACCGGCAGGGCATGATCTCCCAACTTGCCAAGCAAGTCGGCGCTATGGGCATCGGCGAAGACGGCCTCGACGAGATCGCGATTGACGGTAGGGAAAGGCGCAGTCTTTAAAAGCAGTTCCTGCACATCTTCAGGCAGATTGGCAAACACCTGCTCCGACAAATAGCTACCCATTTCGGCATTGCCGCCGTCGAAGGTGGTGAACAGCGTGCCGCCATCGACATTTTCGGCAATCAGCAACCGGATCATCTGCAAGGCAACCGCCCAGCCTTCCGTCCTTTTATTGAGCCCAGCGACTTGCTCCCGGCTCAAGCTGGCAGTCTGTCCGGCAAAAAACTCCTCAGCTTCCTGGTCGGAAAACCCCAGTTCGGCAATATTGACCTGGCGGAATTCGCCTTTCAACCGCAGTGCGGATACCGGAAAACGCGGTGGCGTGCGCGAAATCAGCACCAGCTTCAGGTGGTTCAGAGTCTGGTCGCCCAACAGGCGCGCGACGATTGCCTCGGTCGCATCGGTCTGGGCGAAGTGATAGTCATCCAGAAACAGGATGACCGGCTCGGTGATCTTGCGCAACCGCGTGGATAACAAGGCCAGAAGCGAGGCGACGGTCATGCTGGAATCAACACCTGTGCCTTCTTCCAGACGCAGGGCGTTGACGGCTTCCAGCAGCAACAGGAGGAACTGTGTCTGGTCGCTATATTCCTGATCCAGCGCAAGCCAGGAGAGGCTGTAGCCTTCGGCGCGCAGGGTATCGAACCATTGCGCAGCCAGGGATGTCTTGCCATAGCCAGCCGGCGCAATGATGGTGGTCACCCGTTTCAATCCGCCAGCGGAAAGATGCGACAGGATTGCCCTGCGCTTGATCGCGCTCTGGGTACTGATCGGGGGCTGAAATCGCAGAGTGAAGTTCATGAAGAAAACGTGCTATGTCGCATCCGCTTTTGCAAGCCTGTTCTGATGTAATCGAAAGATTACAAACATATCAACCGGTAAAAAATTATATTAACCAAGCAAAACCCATGTAATTTTTAGGGTATTATTGCAAAAGCTAAATTATAACGCAGCCTCATCTTTCGCAAGGCTGATGCCGGTATGAACCAGACCCGGCGTCAGGCAAAAGCGTCCTTCGATCACTGTTCCCGCCGGAAATTCCACATGGAGGCGTGACAGCAATTCGGCGGTAAACAGACCATCCCGATCCGGATCGATCCGGATCAGCGCGTCTTCGAACCAGAACATTTTTTCAACCAATGGATAAAGACATTTGAACAGGCTCTCCTTGGCAGAGAACACCAGGGTGGTATGAAGTTCCGGCAAAAGAGAGCTGCTGGCCCCAAACCTGTCTTCCGGACCGCAGATCCGCTCTCGGACATTGCCCATAACCTGCGCTGTCATGACCTGTTCTGTGTCCATGCCAAGGCTGCGAAATCGAGCCGCATCGGCAACGGCTGCCGCAGCAAATCCGTGCGTATGGGTGATCGAGCCGACCAGCCCTGGGGGCCAGACTGGTTCGCCACGCGGTCCCGCTGTAACGGGTGCGGCAGGCTGGCCGGTTTGCGCCGCAATCGCCTCCATGGCGCAGAACCGTCCGCCCACATATTCCGCCTTACGCTTGGCGACCGCTTTTCCCATGCTTTCCGGCAGGGGCACGCCAAGTTCCATTGCCGCTTCCGGCGTAAAATCCTCATGACGGAAGCAAACAGCGCGATGCGAGATCAAGGCCTCGAAAAGTGGAGGCACAGGGCATGAGGAGTATATTTCCACCTGATTGTTGGCCTGCTGGCTCATGAAAAACCCTTGAATATGTCTTGAATTGAAAGAAATGCAGATCAACCCACCGGCAAGCCTCGCTTACAGCGGTTGTTGTAACAAATACTCTTCGGCCTCTTCGCGTGACATGGCAAGCACGCGTTGCAGCAGATCGAAGCCAAAGCCATTGCGTGCCATGCCCGACATTTCCTTCATTCTCTGCCGTTCATCGCCGTCGCTGCGGCGAAAGGGGCCATAGCCGCGCTTTCTGGCAAATCGAATGGCGGCGGGCAGGTCGTCCATATCCTCTAGCGCTGCCCTCACCACGTCCTTCTCGATACCCTTGCGCGCCAGGGTCTGGGCGATAGCACGTCTGGATTTGCCGCTGCGCGCCGCCGATTGCGACTTGATCTGCGCATAGGCATCATCGTCCAGCGCCAGCATCTGGCGGCCAAAGCGCACGGCTTCGGCCGCCAGCGCCTCCACCGTCTCCGGCTCGATGCCCTCATATTTCTGTCGTGCCTTGCGGGAGACGGCGTCGCGCAATTCCCGCTCGCTCATCATCCGTCGGCCAAGGCGATATGCGGCAGAGTTGCGCGCCCAGGCCATCATCCGCGGTTTCGGCTGCAAAGGGTCTGGTTGCGCCTCGCTGTCGAACAGGGTTTGCGTTTCGCCTGTCATCTCGCTCGTCGTTCCAATGCTGGCCATGCCTCTATTGTTCGTCTGATGATGGACGCTATATCACTTTGTTATGGAAGACGACAGGACCGCCCAGCGAGGTGGGCCTCTAGAATTTGGCAGGGTCATATTGAACCAGACAGATTCTTATTCCTGTTGTTTTCGTTTGTCTTTTCGAGAAAATCCCGTTGCATTTTCCCCTGAGGCAAACTCTAAACCAATGTGAATTTTGAAATGAAAGACATCATGACACATCAACAGAACCTCCAAATTCAGCTTGCATCCCGTCCAACTGGCGCTCCAGCCGCCGATAATTTTCGGCTGGAGACAGGGTCTGTGGGCGAGCCCGCCGACGGCGAGGTTCTGCTGCAAATCCTCTATCTGTCTCTCGATCCCTATATGCGCGGACGCATGAGCGCTGCGAAATCCTATGCCAAGCCGGTTGAGATTGGCGCTGTGATGGAGGGCGGTACAGTTGCCCGCGTGATCCGCTCAAGACACAATGATTTTCAAGAGGGCGACATCGTTCTCTCCCATTCCGGCTGGCAAAGTTATGCGATAGCCAAGGGAGAGACGCTACGCAAGATCGATCCGTCGGCAGCCCCCGTTAGTACCGCGCTCGGCGTGCTGGGCATGCCGGGATTTACCGCCTATGCGGGATTGCTGACCATTGGCAAGCCAAAGCCCGGCGAAACGGTCGTGGTGGCCGCGGCCAGCGGCGCGGTTGGCTCTGCGGTCGGTCAGATTGCCCGCCTCAAAGGTGCGCGCGCGGTCGGCATTGCCGGCGGGGCTGACAAATGCGCTTTTATCAAAAACGAACTCGGTTTCGATGCGGTGGTCGATCACCGCTCTCCTGACTTTGCCCAGGAGCTGGCCCAGGCCTGCCCTGATGGCATAGACGTTTATTTCGAAAATGTCGGTGGTGATGTCTGGAAAGCGGTCTTCCCGCTGCTCAATAGCTTTGCGCGTGTGCCGGTCTGCGGGCTGATTGCCCAGTATAACCAGTCCGTGGAGGATGCGCCCGGCCGGGACCGTCTGCCGATGACCATGCGCGATATTCTGACCAAGAGCCTGACCGTGCGGGGCTTTATCCAACGCGAATTTGTTGATCAGTTTCCGCAATTCCAGCGGGAGGCGGCAGGCTGGATTGCCGATGGATCGCTGCGCTACCGGGAAGACATTGTCGATGGGTTGGAAAACGCCCCTCAAGCCTTTATCGGTCTGTTGGAGGGCAAGAATTTCGGCAAATTGCTGGTGCGCGTTTCACAGTAAAGTATTACACGGTCATCTTCCGGCGGCAAAATCCGCAAGCTTGTCGCCGGAGAGCCGGTAGCGGATCCATTCGGTCTGCGGCTCTGCACCGACAGCATCATAGACCCGGATGGCTGGCTCGTTCCAATCCAAAACGCTCCATTCGAACCGGCCACAGCCGGTATCGACGGCAAGTTTTGCCAGATAGCGCAGCATGGCCCGCCCAGCACCGCCGCCGCGATGGGCCGGATCGATGTAGAGATCTTCGAGATAAAGCCCCTTGCGGGCCTGCCAGGTTGAGTAATTATAGAACCAGATCGCGTGACCAACAGGGTTCCCCTGCTTTTCCAAGACTACGGCAAAGGCAATGGCTCCGTCACCAAACAACGATTGATGCAGGCTTTCTGCTGTAGCCTTTACTTCATGCTCGGCTTTTTCGAAAATCGCCAGATCGGTGATGAAGCGAAGGATAACCGGAACGTCATCGGGGCGCGCTTCGCGGATGGAGAAATCCATATAGAAACCTCAAAAGAAAAGCAGGCCATTTCGGGCCTGCCTGATATGTCGCTGAAAACACAAAGTTTTGGGGCCGCCAGAACTTATTGGAAAGGCATCCACCAGGATTTGTTGGAATTGGACATTTCCGCTTCCTTCTGGCGACGTTTTTCCTTCTTGGCTTCTGGTTCGCCCAGATCGTCCAACTTGGCCTGATCAACTTCGCGGTATGAAGCTGGCGGATCGGACAGAACCCGGCGCTGGTCGATATAGGCGCCCTTCTGAAGCTTGCGGGCGTCGCGGAAGGCCTGCCATTTCTGGGTCTCGGTCATCGTGCCATTGGTGCCGTTGCCATCGAGAAGCGGCGAACGATAACTCTGGTTGCCACGGTTGGCATCGGCTTCGGCCACAAGCCTTGTGCGGGTGTCCTCGGGGCTTTCGACCCAATCGGGATTATCCTTGCTGGCCAGGGATTGCTGCGGCTGCACCAGCTGTGCGGTTTCCCCCTTGGGCGGCAGAACGAGGTCTGGGCGCGGATTATATGCCGTGTTTGTCGTCGGCTTCTTGCTGCCGATAGAGGCGGCCGAGCCAACATCGTCCACCAATTGTTCCATAGACGTCTTATCTGTGCCATAGGTCGGGCCGCTGGTGCAGCTGCTCAAGGCAGAGCAGGCAGCAAACATGCCAACAAGAACCATCCGTGCCTTAACCATCAATACCTTCCAGCCTTTTTCATGTCCCGGACCCAAAGTTCCGTCAGTCGTGGCAAGCATCCTACCATCCAGCCTCATGCTGAACCGACGGATATCCGCACCGCTGTCGCGTGTATGGCTTCAGATCGGAACCTCCCGCGCGCCTTATACAGCAAGCTCAGGAGAACATCAAATCGACCATACCAGCACCATCCTGAATAATTATCAGGCGGCATCTTCCCGCCTGATAGAAAATTCCGGCCAATTTCAGGCAGCTTCTACCGGATGATCCTAAAAAGCGCAAATCATCCGGTAAATATTCATCTGTCAACCAAGTGTCAGTTCACGCAAGGCCGCCGCATCCCGTGCCGAAACATCGGGATAATCAGGGTCGGAGCCGACATCGTCGGTGATCCGCCAGGAGCGGGCGCATTTGCGGCCCTGCGCCAATTTCGGCTCGACGGAGACCGCCCCTACATCTGACAACCGGAAGGCATCGGACGGACCCTCGCCCTGAACCACCGAAATGGCCGAGGTGATGCAGATTTCGGCGAAATCCTGACCCTCAAGGGCTGCCAGCAGATCGGCATCGGCAATATGCACGACGGGAGCTGCTTCCAGCGAGGAGCCGATGCGCTTGTCCTTGCGCTCCACTTCCAGCGCGCCGGTCACGACGCTGCGCACCTTGCGGATCTTTGCCCATTTGCCGTCCAGCACTTGGTTCAGCCACTGCGCCGGGATTGACGGGAACTGTTCCAGATGCACGGAAACAGCATCCGGGTTGCGCGACAGCCAGGCTTCCTCTGTGGTGAAGGGCAGCATTGGCGCCAGCCACAGCACCATGCAATCGAACAGCTTGCGGATCACGAACAGGGACGCACGGCGGCGCGGCGATGATGGCGCGTCGCAATAGAGCGCATCCTTGCGGATATCGAAATAGAAGGCCGACAGCTCGACATTGGCAAAATCGGTCAGCGCACGGGTGATCTTCTTGAACTCGAAAGCGTCATAGCTGTCGCGCACAAGCACATCCAGCTCGGCTAGCCGATGCAGCATCAGCTTTTCCAGCTCCGGCAAGGCCTCATAGGCAATATCTTCGCCATGGTCATGGGCAAGCGTGCCGAGCATCCAGCGGACCGTATTGCGGATCTTGCGATAGGCATCGACATTGGTCTGGATGATGGCTTTGCCCAGACGCTGGTCTTCCCAATAATCGGTGTTCATCACCCAAAGGCGCAGGATATCGGCACCGGATTGGGCCATAACATCCTGAGGCGAAATGGTATTGCCGATGGATTTCGACATCTTGCGACCATCTTCCGCCATGGTGAAACCATGGGTGATGACGGCATTATAGGGCGCACGGCCACGGGTAGCGCAGGATTCCAACAGGGATGAGTGGAACCAGCCGCGATGCTGATCCGAGCCTTCGAGATAGACATCGGCAGGCCATTTCAAGTCCGGGCGGTCTTCCAGCGTAAACGTGTGGGTGCAGCCCGAATCGAACCACACATCGAGAATGTCACGAACCTGCGTCCAGCGCTCTTGGTTTGGCACGCCTTCAAGGAAGCGCTCCTTGGCACCGTCAGCAAACCATGCATCCGCACCTTCCACCTCAAAGGCTTGGAGGATGCGCTTCTCGACGCTTCCGTCTTTGTCTGGAAAAATATTACCCTGCTCATCGGCAAACACGCAGATCGGAACGCCCCATGCGCGCTGACGCGACAGCACCCAATCGGGACGGCCTTCGATCATCGCACGCAGACGGTTCTGGCCAGCGGCGGGCACGAAACGGGTGTCATCGATGGCGCCAAGCGCGCGCGCGCGCAGCGTGGTGCCATCGCCCAATTCCTTGTCCATATAGACAAACCATTGCGGCGTGTTGCGGAAGATCACCGGCTTCTTGGAGCGCCATGAATGCGGATAATCATGCTTGATCCGGCCACGGGCAAACAGGTTGTTGGCAGCGATCAGGGCCTTGATGACGCGCTCGTTGGCATCGCCCTTCTTGCCATTGTCATCCATCACGCGGGCAGCGCCGCCTTCAGCCGATGGGCCAAAGCCGGGGGCATCTTCGGTGTAGAAGCCAGCGTCATCGACGGTGAAAGGAATTTTGGTGGAGATGTCACTGGCTTCCAAGGCGCGGGCAGCCGACATCCATGCGTCAAAGTCTTCACGACCATGGCTTGGCGCTGTATGGACGAAGCCAGTACCCGCATCATCGGTGACGTGATCGCCGTCGATGAGTGGGACTTTGAAGTCGTAGCCGAGATCGGCGAGTGGATGGGCGCAGGTGATCGACGCGAGTTCGTCTGCTGTAACAGGACGAACTAGATTGAATGTCAGCTTCGCTTTCTTGGCGGCTTCCTCTGCAAGCTTCGCTGCAAAGATCAGCTTTTCACCCGGCTGTGGGCCAAAATCATTGGCAGCCTCGGTGACTTCATACAGGCCATATTCGATCTTAGACGAAAACGAGATCGCACGGTTTCCGGGGATGGTCCAGGGCGTGGTGGTCCAGATGACGACGGATGATTTATTAAGCTGCCATTCGGCTTCCGTCCTGCCTTTACCAATGCGACCGTCTTCGTCTCTACCCACGATTGGTGATTTAACGTTAACCGGAAACTTCACCCAGATCGCATCACTTTCAACCTCGTGATACTCCACCTCGGCCTCGGCCAAGGCGGTGCGTTCCACCACCGACCACATGATCGGCTTGGAGCCACGATAGAGCTGGCCACTCTTGGCGATTTTCAGCAATTCGCCAGCGATGCGGGCTTCCGCGTGGAAATTCATCGTGGTGTAGGGATTTTCAAAATCGCCTTCGATGCCGAGGCGTTTGAACTCTTCCGATTGCACCTTGATCCAACCAGCGGCAAAATCACGGCATTCCTGACGGAATTCGTTGATCGGAACTTCGTTCTTGTCCTTGCCCTTTTCGCGGTATTTTTCCTCGATCTTCCACTCGATCGGAAGGCCGTGGCAATCCCATCCGGGGACGTAATTGCTATCAAACCCGCGCATCTGGAATGAGCGGGTGATCACGTCTTTGAGGATCTTGTTCAGCGCGTGGCCGATGTGGATATTGCCGTTGGCGTAGGGAGGGCCATCGTGCAGCACGAATTTTTCGCGGCCAGCGGCGGAGGCGCGGAGCTTCTTGTAAAGCCCCATCTGCTGCCAGCGGGCAACAATTTCCGGCTCTTTTTGCGGCAGGCCTGCGCGCATTGGAAACTCCGTCTGCGGCAGGGCCAGCGTGGCGGAATAGTCTTTTTTATCAGTCGTCTCGGTCATGATCTAGCCATAGATGAGAGGCGGCAAACTTGCGCCTGAAAGAAGAGAAAGTCGGTGACGGGGCGTGGCAGAGCACACGCCGAAAACCCGGACCCTCCGGCTGCTCCTAGAGCGCGCGGAAGGCCGGGCCAATAATTCGCCCGATACTACGGAAAGCTATGGTCAACCCGACTGTTCTCATGATGGCGTTTGTTTAAGCGGTTTCACACCGAAAGAGAAGAGGGAAAGAGACAAGGGAAAACAACAAAGCCTTGCGACCTCTATGATGTTTTTAAGGGGCAGCCTCCCTTTCGTCGTCATGCTCGGCCTTGTGCCGAGTATCTAACCACATCGGCCACACACGATTGTCAACTTACGTCAGCGCAACATCATGCCACGGCAGACCCTCGGGACAAGCCCGAGGGTGACGGCCGCGAGGATGACGGCACCGTCAAACGAAGCACCACCAGCGAGTCGGTAGAAGCCGCCGCGCTGGTGGACAATCTCACGCCCGCGCCGTTACCTTGGCTGGGGTGATCAGGTTGACCACCACCGCCACAACAATATTGGCCACGAGTGCCAGAATGCCGGTATAGACGGTGAAATGCGTGTCCCCGAAGCTCAGCGTATGCAGCGGCTTCAAGCCATTCAGCCAGACCAGCCAGGTGCCGCCGACAAAGCCGACTACCCAGCCCGCCAGCAGGCCGGGAACCCGGAACCAGTTGGAAAACAGGCCGAAGATCAACGCTGGCAAGGTCTGCAAGATCCAGACGCCACCCAAAAGCTGAAGATCCAGCGCAAACTGGGTCGGCAGGAAGACAATCACCAGCAGCGCCCCGACCTTGACCACCAGGGAGGTGATTTTTGCTACCTGCGCTTCACCTGCATGCGACACATCCGGGTTGACATAGGCCTTCCAGAAATTGCGGGTGAATAGATTGGCGGCACCAATGCTCATCACCGCGGCTGGCACCAGAGCACCAATGGCGATGGCAGCAAAGGCAAAGCCCGCAAACCAGCTTGGAAACAGCGTCTGGAACAGCATCGGCACAATGTCATTCGGGGTGGCCGGTTTCAGGCCTGCGGCATGGCCCATATAGCCCAGCAGCGCCAAAAGCCCCAAGAGCAGCGTATAGGCGGGCAGCAGCATGGCGTTCTTGCGGATGGTATTGGCACCGTTCGAGGCAAAAATGCCCGTCAACGTGTGCGGATACATGAAAGCCGCCAGCGCCGAACCGAAGGCCAGCGTCGCATAGGCCACATATTGATTACCACCCAGCAACAGCCCGCCGGAACCCTTGGCCTGGAAGGCCGCATCGGCACTGGCAAACACGTTGGCATAACCGCCAAGCTTCATCGGGATCGCGGCGACGGCAACAATCACCACGATATAGATCATGATGTCCTTGACGAAAGCGATCAGCGCCGGAGCTCGCAAGCCTGCGGAATAGGTGTAGAGCGCCAGAATGATGAAGGACACCATCAGCGGCACTTCGCCATGCAGGCCAAGCGCCTTCAGCACGGCGGCCATGCCGACCAACTGAAGGGCGATATAGGGCATTGTGGCAATCACCCCTGTCAGCGCTACCACCAGCTCCAAAGCACGAGAGCCATATTGGCCATGCACCACATCGCCTGCGGTCACATAGCCATGCTCCTTGGCACGCCGCCACAAAACCGGCATGACCAGAAACACGAAGGGATAGACAATGATCGTGTAGGGTAGCGCGAAGAAGCCATAGGCACCCACCGCATAGACCAGCGCCGGAACGGCAATGACCGTATAAGCGGTATAGAAATCGCCACCCACCAGAAACCAGGTGATCCATGTGCCGAATTTGCGCCCGCCCAGACCCCATTCATCGATATGGGCCATGGTCTCCGGCTTGCGCCAGCGCGAGGCGACAAAACCCATGACGGTGACAAGCGCGAAGAAGAAGATGAAGACGGCAAGCGCCGTGGGATCGATCTCAGTCATCATGGGGCATGCTCCTGTAGGCGATGTAAATCAGGAGCGATGTCAGGGGTACCCACATCAACTGATACCAATAGAAAAATGGAAAACCGAACAGCGACGGCTCACGAATATTATAAAATGGAACCCATAACAGGCCAATATACGGAATAACCAGCAGCCAGCAGGCGGCTGTCCAAATACGTTTTTGCATGAAATCCTCTCCCGCAAAAGCAGAGGCGCAACCGCATTGCGCGCCTCAACGCCTTGCCAATCATTTCCGATTCGCAGCCGGGCTGCAACCTGAAACAGAAAGCCTTGCGGTCGAAAGACAGGGAGCGGTCCGTCAGGCGGCTGGAGCGCGGATGTGGTCGCTGGTGAAGCGCCCCAGTTCCACAGTCACCGAGGCGGGCGCACGGCAAATCTCGTTCATGTGGTGATCGCATTCGCTGGCGGCAAAGCGCAAGGCGGCGTCCTCCGTTGCAAAGAGACCTCCAACCTGGCCCGCCCTATCATGCACGACCCACCAGCCATGATGATCCCGTCCGATGGTAAAGCGCGGCCCAGTCTTTTTGAAGGGTGAAATATTATCCGACATAGTGCCCATGGTGAGCATCTCCTTTGACTGAAGAGATTATACAAGGAGTCATTGAAAATGACTCTTTGTATTCCTTTTGAAAATATCTCAAGCCTCTGACGCATTTGAGATATTTTCAATTTTTCAAGTCGAGGATGCGTCTGCATCTTCGAAGCTTGATATTAAGAGGCCTTGGCAGATGTTTTTACAGAATGATTGCCAAGGAGGGTGATGGCGGTGCGTATCAGCGCCTGCGCCTCGTCGCCAACAGGCGTCAAGGGCAAACGCAATTCCGGGGTCAAGCACCGGATGAGACTGAGCGCTTGTTTGGCGGCCGCGACCGGATGTTCCAGATCAAGTGCCGCAAAGAGCGGCAACAGCCTTTCCTGAAGCACGCATGCCGCCGCGATATTTCCGTAGCGAAAGGCATTGTGCATGGAGGCGATCTGGCGCGGTGCGATATTGGCGGACAACGAAAAGCCGCCATGCCCACCGGCTAGCGTGAAGGCAAGTGCGCTGCGATCATGGCCCGAATACCAATGTATACGGGCGCGGCAGGCGGCGGACACCTGCGCCAGACGGGTAACATCGCCGGTGCAATCCACCAGCCCGACAACCGAGGGTACGCATGCCACGGCTTCCGCCAGATCCGGTGTAATATTGACAGCGCTTCGTGCCGGGCAATTGACGATGACCAGCGGAAGGTCAACCGCCTCAGCCACGGTTTTGATATGGGCAAGCAAGCCCTTCTGTGACGGCTTGCTATAAAACGGGGCAACCAGAAGAGCCGCATCTGCCCCAAGCGCCTTTGCATGCAACGTCAACTCCAGGCTGCTGCGCGTACAATTGGTGCCCGTGCCAACAAGAACCGGAACAGCGCCTTTTGCTGCGGCGACAGCGGTTCGGATGACGGCAACGCGCTCGTCATGCGTCAAGCTGTAGGCTTCGCTATTTTCCCCGCAGACCACCAAGCCGGTCATTCCGGACTGGATCTGATATTCGATCAGGCCGGCAAGGCCCGCGTGATCGACCTCGCCATTGCTAAACGGGGTAATGAGATCTGCATAAGCGCCATCGGGCAGAAGGCGAGGCATGAACATGAACGGCTCCAAAGGTTCAAGCAGACGCGCGGGACCGCGCCACGACGATCAGCACCGACAGAATGGCCGCCGCCCGGTCACAATGCGTTGCGGACAGCATTTGATCAGGCTCTCCCTCTCTGAGAACAGCGATACGGCATGACCAGCGTCCTAAGGCACATTGCAGATTGCGAATTTCAATTTCGGGATTGGCATTGGCTGCCAGCATCAACACGGCATCAAATATCGCGCCGGCGGCTGTCAGCGCGCAGAGCCTGGAATAAAGGCGAGGATTGCTGCGGCACGCCGCAAGCATCGGAATCGCGCGCACCGCATCCCATATGTGGTTTTCACGCAAATGGGATGCATCGGATACACGCTGCGACAACACGTCCAGCGGATCGGTGATTTTGTGGCAATAGCTTTCGGCCACGTCCTTGGCAGGCATCGTCTTGACTTTCCACTGCGGGGGAATTGCGGCGCATCATTTCCAGCGCGCTATGATCAGGCGATCAGCGCCACGGACAGCATGAGCATGCTGAACAACCCGAAGGCCCAGACGATGCGGTTTATCCGTGCGCGGTTTTTGCGATCATGCCGGACTCTACGGGAGACGCGGGCTCGGGGCATGCAATAGGCACCCGGCTCGATCGAGGACACACTGAAAAAACAAGGGTCATTGACGATCATGTTCATGCACTCTGTTGGTGACACGAACGATATAGGCGCGCCGATATAAGTTCTCGATTGGGAATCTGGTCGCGCTGTATAAATAATTCATAAAGACAGACCGGCTCGTCAGCCGACGTCAAAAGGTGATTTTACGGTCCAGTTCACCCAGAGGCTTAACGCCCGCCAGCAATGCCCTTGCCTCCTCCGCATCGATGTTGATCTGGGCGACCAGCGGATCGAGACCCTCGAATTTCCACTCGTCACGCAGATGTCCGAAGAAGGACACGCCGCAAATTTCTCCATAAAGATCGCCAGAGAAATCGAAAACGAAGGTCTCCAGCAGCGCCGCACCATTTTCTGTCACCGTCGGGCGATAACCGAAACTGGCGACGCCATCATGCAGCGAACCATCGGCCCGGCGCAGGCGCACGGCATAAATGCCGGGACGCAGGGTGGTTTCCGGCGAGAGCGCCATATTGGCCGTTGGGAACCCCAGGGTGCGGCCCAGTTGTTGGCCCTTGATCACCTCGGCTTCCACGGTAAAGCGATAGCCAAGCAGGCCTGCCACCTCGCTGATCGCGCCCTTGGCCAGCAGGCCCCGGATGCGGGTGGAAGAAACAACCTCGGCATTTTCATCGCGGAAGGCATCGAGAAGGGTAACGCCGAAACCGTATTGCGCGCCCATCCCCATCAGGAAGGCCGGGCCGCCTTCGCGCCCTTTGCCGAAATGAAAATCGAAGCCGGTCACCACTTGGGCAGCCCCCAGCCAGTCCACCAGCACGGTCTTGACGAAATCCTCGGCGGAACGCTGCGAAAACTCCCGGTCGAATGGATATTCGATCACCGACTGAAACCCCATCGCCTCCAGAAGGCGGGCCTTGAGCGGCGCCGGGGTCAGGCGAAACACTGGGTCTTGCGGGGTGAACACCGCACGGGGATGCGGCTCAAAAGTCAGAACCAGTGCGGGAACGCCGCGTTGCCGCGCCAGTTCCAGCGCGCGTTCTAGCACGCTTTGGTGGCCACGATGCACGCCATCGAAATTACCGATGGCAACAACGCCGCCCTTCAGGCTGTCGGGCAGCGGGGTCTTCTTTTCATTGCGGTGAAAAACGGTCATGGCACTTTCCCGTCAGGCCAAGCGGGGCATCCACCACTTTGGCGTCGCGGCCTCTCGCTCCAGGTAAGCGTTCAGCATCGTCTCGTCTGTCTTGCCGTTATTGGTATATTCGGCAGCATGGATACCGCCGCTCACATAGAGGAGGTCAAGGCCGAAGCTGAGCGCGCCCCTCACATCGGTTGGCATACCGTCGCCGATGGCGATGATGCGGCTGCGGTCAATCTCAGTGCCGCGTATTTCCTGCGCTTTCGCCAAAGCTGCTTCATAAATCGGGCTGTGCGGCTTACCGGCATAGCGGGTTTCACCGCCCATTTCAGCGTATATCGCTGCCAGAGCGCCGGCGCAGGGGACGAGCTTGTGACCACGTTCCACAATCAGGTCGGGATTGGCGACGATCATCGGAAGTCCGCGCTGGTTCAAGCCTTCAAGCATCCCGCGATAGTCTTCCGGCTGCTCCTCTTCGTCATTGAACAATCCGGTGCAAATAATGGCGTCGGCCTCGTCTGCCGGAACCAGTTCAACATCGAGCCCATGAAACAGCGACAAATCCTGGCTCTGGCCGATCAGAAAAGCGCGGCGCGGGGCCTTTTCAATCAGCTTTCGCGTCACATCACCGGAAGAAACGATAGCGTCATAGGCCGTTTCCGGCACGCCAATTTGATCAAGCATTGTCTTGACGCGGTCAGATGGCCGTGAGGCATTGGTAATGAGCACGACGGAAACGCCATCGGCCCGGGCTTGCGACAGGGCTTGTGCCGCCGCCGGGAAGGCATCGATACCATTATGCAAAACGCCCCAGACATCCGACAGGATGACATTATAACCCTGGGTGATTTCATTGAGCGTATCGATAGGTTTTGCCATGGAATCCATTGCCTGCTGAAAGAACTGGCCTGACATGGCAAAGCTGCGCCGCAATTGCAAGAGATTTGCCGGAACATCAGGGTTTTCAGCTCCGTTCCGACGCTGATCACACGGCGTCAAGGTTCCACAGCAATCCAGCCACAGCAGCCAGACCCAGCACAATTACCATGCTGATCTTCAACCGCATCAGCAGAAGCGCCGAGGCTGCAAACAGAAACAGCGACGGGATATCGAGCGAAGCAAGATGCGGCCACCAAAGGCCTGGAGCCCGCTCGCCCGGCCATAAGCTGCTGAACGGAATTCGATCCACTTTCACAAACAGCACATGCAACCCGAACCAGACGGCGAGATTAGCGATCACCCCGACCACGGCAGCGGTAATGGCCGAAAGCGCTCCATCCGCCAACCTATTGCCGCGCAAACGCTCGATCAACGGCGCACCGGCGAAGATGAACACGAAGCTTGGCACAAAGGTCGCCCAGGCCGTCAGCAATGCCCCGGCCATGCCTGAGATCAACGGCATTACACTATCGGCATCACGAAACGCCGCCAGGAAACCGACGAAGGAGAGGACCAGAACTAGGGGTCCCGGTGTGGTTTCGGCCAGCGCCAGCCCATCGACCATCTCGCCGGGGCGTAGCCATTGATAATGCTCCACTGCCACCTGCGCCACATAGGCCAGCACGGCATAGGCGCCACCGAATGTGACCAGCGCCATGCGGGCGAAAAACAGGAAAATCTCGGTGAGCCTCCCGCCGTCATCAAACAGCGCCAGCACGGCCAGCGGCGCCAGCCAGAGGCCAATCCAACCCAGAAACGATAGGGCGATATGCCTCCAGTTTAGCGGTAGTTCTCCTATGGCAGGCTGTGGTTTCGAGACGGGCTGCCCAGAGGCGCGGATCAGCCCGGCCAGAGCCGCCAGCAGGACGACAACAGGAAAAGGCAAGGCCAGACAAAACAGTGCCAGAAAGGCGAAGGCGGCGACAAGCCGGTGAAAGGTCGATTTCAGCGCTCGCCCGCCGATCCGGAGCAGCGCTTGCAGGACAATCGCCAGCACCGCAGCCTTTAACCCGAAAAACAGGCCCGCAACCCAGGCAATATCGTGATAGACCGCATAGGCCGCCGAAAGCCCGATCATCACAGCAAGACCTGGCAGCACAAACAGCAGACCGGCAATCAGCCCGCCCCGAATACCGGCATTCAGCCAGCCGATATAGGTCGCCAGTTGCTGGGCCTCTGGCCCAGGCAGCAGCATGCAATAATTCAACGCATGCATAAAACGCGCTTCGGAGAGCCATCGTTTTTCATCAACGACAATCCTATGCATCAAGGCGATCTGGGCAGTGGGGCCCCCGAATCCAAGAAGACCGATAGACCAGAATGCCGCGCAGAGCGCACCAAGCGGCACAACCGGAACATGGTCTTGCCTTTTTGCCATGTCAGAGCGTTCCGTCATGCGCGCGTCGTCCCATTCAGGCATATATTTTTTGAGCGGCATCCTTGACTCAGTCCGGAACCGTCCTTATCTCAGGCTCGCTAGCACTCGAACTGACTGAGTGCTAACAATATCCATGCGGGGCCGTTTCGGCCCGCGAATGTCATTTGATCGAGGGATTAGACAATGGCAAGCACCAATTTCCGTCCGCTGCACGACCGCGTAGTTGTTAAGCGCGTTGAGTCCGAAGAAAAGACCAAGGGCGGCATTATCATTCCTGACACCGCCAAGGAAAAGCCAGCTGAAGGCGAAATCATCGCTGTTGGCCCAGGCACACGCGATGACAAGGGCGCTCTGGTTGCTCTGGACGTTAAAGTTGGCGACCGCGTTCTGTTCGGCAAGTGGTCTGGCACCGAAGTCAAGCTCGACGGCGTTGACCTGCTGATCATGAAGGAAGCCGACATCATGGGCGTTATCGGCTGATTGAGCCGCATTCCCCTTCTTCCTTTTAACCAATTCACCAATGGGTTAGATACCCGGGAGTTTGAAAATGGCTGCTAAAGAAATCAAGTTTGGCCGCACTGCGCGCGAAAAGATGCTGCACGGCGTTGATATCCTTGCTGACGCTGTAAAGGTAACACTCGGCCCTAAGGGTCGTAACGTTATCATCGACAAGTCCTTCGGCGCTCCGCGCATCACCAAGGACGGTGTATCTGTTGCCAAGGAAATCGAACTGGAAGACAAGTTCGAAAACATGGGCGCCCAGATGGTTCGGGAAGTTGCTTCCAAGACCAACGACATCGCAGGCGACGGCACCACGACGGCTACCGTTCTGGCTCAGGCTATCGTGCGCGAAGGCAACAAGGCTGTTGCTGCCGGCATGAACCCAATGGACCTGAAGCGCGGCATCGATCTGGCTGTTGCTGAAGTTGTCAAGGACCTTCAGGCCAAGGCCAAGAAGATCTCCACTTCTGAAGAAGTTGCTCAGGTTGGTACGATCTCTGCAAACGGTGACACGCAGGTTGGTAAAGACATTGCTGAAGCCATGCAGAAGGTTGGCAACGAAGGTGTTATCACCGTCGAAGAAGCCAAGACCGCTGAAACCGAACTTGAAGTCGTTGAAGGCATGCAGTTCGACCGCGGCTACCTGTCGCCTTACTTCGTCACCAACCCTGAAAAGATGGTTGCTGACCTGGAAGACGCCTACGTTCTGCTGCACGAAAAGAAGCTCTCCAACCTGCAGGCTATGCTGCCTGTTCTGGAAGCTGTTGTGCAGACCGGCAAGCCACTCGTCATCATTGCTGAAGACGTTGAAGGCGAAGCTCTTGCAACGCTGGTTGTCAACAAGCTGCGTGGCGGCCTGAAGATTGCTGCTGTCAAGGCTCCTGGCTTCGGCGATCGCCGCAAGGCTATGCTGGAAGACATTGCTATCCTCACCGGTGGTACTGTTATTTCCGAAGATCTCGGCATCAAGCTCGAAACTGTCACCCTCGACATGCTCGGCCGCGCCAAGAAGATCTCCATCACCAAGGAAAACACCACCATCGTTGATGGCGCTGGTCAGAAGTCCGACATCGAAGGCCGCGTTGCCCAGATCAAGGCTCAGATCGAAGAAACTTCTTCCGATTACGACCGCGAAAAGCTTCAGGAACGTCTGGCCAAGCTCGCTGGCGGCGTTGCCGTGATCCGCGTTGGCGGCTCGACGGAAATCGAAGTTAAGGAACGCAAGGACCGCATCGACGACGCTCTGAACGCAACACGCGCTGCTGTTCAGGAAGGCATCGTTCCTGGCGGCGGTACAGCTCTGCTGCGCTCTTCCACCAAGATCACCGTGAAGGGTGTCAACGACGACCAGGAAGCTGGCATCAACATCGTTCGCCGCGCTTTGCAGTCTCTGGTTCGCCAGATTGCAACAAACGCAGGCGACGAAGCTTCCATCATCGTTGGCAAGATCCTCGACAAGGACAACGACAACTACGGCTACAATGCCCAGACCGGCGAGTTTGGTGACATGATTGCCATGGGTATCGTTGACCCGGTTAAGGTTGTTCGCACAGCCCTGCAGAACGCAGCTTCGGTTGCTTCGCTGCTGATCACCACGGAAGCCATGATTGCTGAACTGCCGAAGAAGGATTCGGCTGGCGGCGGCATGCCTGACATGGGCGGCATGGGCGGCATGGGTGGTATGATGTAATAAGGCGAAAGCCTTATTACTCGACATCTTGATAGAGTTCAGACTCTCTGAAGGGCGGCTTTAAAGCCGCCCTTTTGCTGTTTAAAAGGACCCTGTGCCCCGCATTTGCGCCAAAAATTTCCAGTGATTGTTGCTCAGCCTGTCATTGGATGCGCAAGCAATCCAGATACGATTTGAAGGCCTCGTCAACTGAAGCCAAGATTAGCTCTCCTGTCGTTTCGACTAGGGATACTGTCAATGTTATTGGATTTATTATTCCTCTTCGTCATTCCCATAAAATAGAAAATCCATTTCATTCAAAATAACGTTTAAATTTAACTTTTTTTTATCAATTTTCCTGAGTATATGAATTACATTCATTATTTATAACGCATCCCGCGCTGAAGATTGCGGCAATGTTTTGAATGTGCGGCATGGCTGCACGGAAAAACGCGAGCTTCAGGAGAGAAGAATAAGCGTGAGAGCCGTGAAAGTTTGACGTGGCCGTTCGTTCTTGGTTGCAAAAACGCATCCTGCTTTTGCGGCATTACTCTCGAAAAGTAGTCCAGATCGAGATTTGGATCATGCCGGTTGAACAATACGTCTGATGGGGAATGTCTTGTTTAAAATTGCAGGATTGATGCAAACGGTAGACACCGAAGAAATTGCCGGTAACAACGGCATCGGCAGTTGGACCTTGCCTTACGGCCTTATCGAGCAATGGTCGGGCGACCTTAACAATGGCGTGGTCAAAATTGGCGCAAAAACCGCTACATTTCATGGATTGAGCAGCCAGGAATGTGGCCTTCTGACGATCACGCGCTGCTATGACTATAAGGATAGGATGTCTATTCTCGAAATATTCGAAAAGGCAGCCAGCACAGTGTCCTCTTTTTACTATTCCACCGTAATCGTCAAAAGCCTTTCGACCAAACAACCGGTCTTTTGCATGGGAAAGTCCTGTGCGCTCGGCAGCCATAATGGCTCGATTGCTGGCGTGTTCATTTTCCCGACTGTGTCCTGAAGCAGGGTTGTAATATCAAGGGTCATTGAAAATGGCAGTTGGTATTGCCTTTGCGAATATCTCAAGCGTCTGAAGTGTTTGAGATATCTAATTCGTTTAATTCTAATATTTTTGATCATTATCGACGCTTGTCGTGTCAGTGTGGCGCGGGCGAATGTAGGTCGCGTGTGGCCTGAATTGGCACCCTACCCGAACGGGTGGGGTTGGGTCTTGCAACCCTACTCTTCTGGCAGGCTGGTCGCGCCTGAGTTGTGAGCCTAAACTCTCCTTCATGAGTTTCAGTAGGGAGACGTTAGTGGCATGATGGCGGGCAGGCACCCATTCGATCCGGTGACCCAGGAAATCATCGAGGGCAAGTTGATTGCCACCGTCGATGAAATGGGCATCGTTATGGCCCGCACCAGCATGAGCCCGGTGATCTACGAAGTGCTGGATTTTGCCTGCGGTGTCTTGACGGCAAAGGGTGAGTTGATCGCCCAGATGAACGGCATCACTCTGTTTACCGGCACGTTCGGCCGTCAGGTCAAGTCGCTGATCGACCGTTTCGGGGCGGATATGGCCGATGGCGATATTTTGTTGACCAACGATCCCTATGCCGGCGGGACGCATGCTTGCGATTTTGCGATCGTCAAGCCGATTTTCGTCGATGACGTGCTGCTCGCCTTTGCCATTAATGTCGCTCATTATCTCGATGTTGGCGGATCGGTTCCGGGCAGTCTTTCGCCTGCTGCAACCTCGGTTTATCAGGAAGGTCTGCGGTTGCCGGGCGTCAAAATCGTTCGCAACGACATGCTTTCCTCTGACATTCTGCACATCATCTCGGAAAATGTCCGCATGCCCGAGATCGCGCTTGGCGATTTGACGGCACAGATCGCCACAGTGCGGGTTGCGGCCCGGCGCATGAAAGAATTCACTGCCAAATACGGCGCTCCCACCTTGATCGCCGCATTCGACCATATCCTCAATGTCAGCGAACGGCAGAGCCGTCAGGCAATTGCCGCACTTCCCGACGGCATTTACCGGGCCAGCGACATTATCGATGGCGATGGCGTCACAGTCGATCCGATTGCCGTGCAAGTGGCGGTGACCATTGCTGGCGATCAAATCACCGCTGATTTCACCGGTTGTCCTCCCGCCGTGGCGGGACCGATCAATTGCTCACGAGGCGCGCTGGAATCGGCAGTCAGGACGATCCTGAAGGCGCTTGTGGCACCGCAGTCGCCATCAAACGAGGGCTGGTTCCGGCCTTTGACTGTGATCGCGCCACAAGGAACCGTGTTTACCGCCGAAAAACCCTCACCGACCGGATGGTATTACGAGGGCTCGGTCCATGCTTCGGAACTGGTCTGGAAGGCGCTGGCGGCGCTGGTGCCGGAGCGGTTTTCCGCCGGTTCCTATTCCAGCCTTTGTGTCGCCTATATCTCAGGAAATGACCGTAGTGGCCGACCGTTCATTCACATCGAGCCGCAGCATGGCGGCTGGGGTGCGAGTATCAACAGGGACGGCGCCAATGCGCTGATTTCGCTGACGGATGGCGATACCTACAATTATTCCGTCGAAGTGATCGAAGCGCGTTTTCCTTTGCTGGTGCGGCGGTATGGCCTGAATATCGAAGGTGGCGTCGGGGCTGGGCGGATGCGCGGCGGTTTCGGGATCATCAGGGAATATGAGATCCTCGGCGACAAGGCCTCTGCCTATTGCAGCTTTGGCCGCACCCGCACCCTGCCATGGGGCATGGACGGCGGCCATGATGGTACGGCCAATAGCCTTCAGGTTCTGGCCGCATCGGGCGAAAACGCCTGCTATGGCCGCTCTGCCGATATTGCGCTGAGGACGGGCGATGTCGTGCGCATCGTCACCGGTGGCGGTGGTGGATGGGGCGATCCCGGCGATCGCGATCCGGCTTTGATTGAAACAGATTTGAAGAATGGTTTTGTCAGCGCGGAGGCAGCGACCAGCCTCTATGGTTACCGTGGGAGGATTGAAGAATGATCCGATTGGCAACAGATGTAGGTGGAACCTTTACCGATCTCGTCGGCTATGATGAGGGCAGCGGCGAGATTTTTACCGCGAAAAGCCTGACGACGTCAGATAACCAGTCCGGCGGCGTGCTCGATGCGATCGATGTCAGCGAGCGCAAGGATGGTTTGCGGGTCCGCGACATCACCTTCTTTGCCCATGGCGGCACCACGGTGATAAACGCGATTACCGAGCGCAAGGGGGCAAAGACCGCACTTATCACCACCTCCGGGTTCCGAGATGTGCTGGAAATCGGTCGTGGCAATCGGCCGGACCTTTACAATCTGCATTTCCATAGTCCCGAACCTTTCGTGCCTCGTCATCTTCGCTTCGAGGTGCGTGAGCGGGTCGATGCGTCCGGCAAGGTGCTCCTGCCAATCGAATTGAACGATTTGCGCGAAATCATCCGCGTTTGCACACTCGAAGATGTGGATGCGGTCGCCATCCTGTTTCTGCACAGCTATGCCAATCCCGAGCATGAGAAGGTCTGCGCCGATATTCTGGCCGATGCCCTGCCATTTGCCTCGATCTGCGCCAGTCACGAGGTTTCTCGGCAATGGCGGGAATATGAGCGCACCAATACGACCGTGCTGAATGCCTATGTTCAGCCGGCCATCCAGCAATATTTCGAAATGATGGAATTCGCGCTCGCCCGGCGCAATCTGACGTGTCCTTACTATGCCATGCAATCCAATGGTGGCATTTCCTCCTTCGATCAGGCTGTGCAACAGCCGCTGACGCTGGTGGAATCTGGTCCGGCGGGCGGGGTTGCCGGGGCGGCACGCATCGGGGTGGAGCTTGGCGAGAGCGAAATCCTGTCGCTGGATGTCGGCGGTACGACAGCAAAATGCTCGCTGATCCATGATGGGCGTCCGACGCTGAATACCGAATACCGGTTGGAACACACCCGCATCCAGCCTGGCTATCCCGTGCAGGTGCCGGTCGTTGATATCGTCGAAATCGGTTCAGGCGGTGGCTCTATCGCCTGGATCGATGCGCGCGGCAGCTTGCGCGTTGGCCCCGAAAGCGCCGGTTCGGCCCCTGGACCTGCCTGTTACGGGCGCGGCGGCACAAAGCCGACGCTAACAGATGCATTGCTGACGCTCGGCATTTTTGATCCCGCTACCTTTGCCGATGGCACGCTGCATCTGGACAAGGAGAAGGCGGCAAGCGCCATTGCAACCGTGGCCGGGCCAATGAATATGTCGATTGAGGATGCTGCGGGTGCGATCATGGACATTGCCCATGCCAGCATGATCAATGCCCTGAAACTGGTGACGGTTCAGCGCGGCCATGATCCACGTGATGCCAGTCTGGTGATCAGTGGCGGCGCCGGTCCGGCGCTGGCCAGCCATCTCGGGCGCGAATTGCGTGTGAAGGCGACGGTCGTGCCGCCGCATCCCGGGATTTTTTCCGCCTGGGGCATGCTGGCAGCCGAACCCCGTGCCGACTTCCGCGAAACCTGGTTTCACCTGTTGGCCGACCAGGCACTGGAGGAGGCCGCTACCCGGTTCACATTGCTGGAGCGGCAAGCCATCGCCTATTTTTCGGCGGGCGCTGAGGCGCAGGTGGCATTCAATCACCAGATTGAAGCGCGCTATAAAGGTCAGGAACATGGTGTTTTTGCGAGGTTCGAGGCGGGCGACACCATTGAAACTTTCAGCCAAAGGTTTCATGATGTTCATGAACGCGCCTATGCTTTTCGCCTGCCCGCAGCCGAGATCGAACTGACGACGCTGCATCTCGAAGCCGTTTTGAAAGGGCAGGTCATTTCCCTGCCAAAACTGAAAAGGCAAGACATGACGATTGACGCGGCCAGGGTCGGCGAAAGGAAGGTTTATTTCGGTGGATCCATGGGTTGGCAGACCTGTGCCGTTTACGAGCGGGCCCGGCTTCCTGTCGGTCAGCCTGTATTCGGCCCACTGCTGATCGAAGAGGCGACGGCGACGACACTTGTGCTTGAGGGCCAGTCAGCCAGCCTGACCGAAACTGGTATTCTTGTCATTCACGAAACGGACATGCAGGCCGCATAGGATGGCCATATCCATCAGCATAGACGCTGTGACGCGCAGTCATGGTCCGATCCGGGCGGTCGATGACCTGTCGCTGGAGATCAAGGCAGGGGAGTTCTTCACCCTGCTTGGGTCTTCCGGCAGCGGAAAGAGCTCGCTGTTGAAGCTGATTGGCGGATTTGACCAGCCGAATGCGGGACGGATTCTGTTTGATGGCAAGGATATGGCGGCGGTGCCTGCCAATCGCCGCCCGGTCAATACCGTGTTCCAGGGGCTGGGTCTGTTTCCGCATATGTCGGTGGCGCGTAATATTGGTTACGGATTGAAGCTGCGCGGTCTTTCCGGCACAGCACTCGATGCGAAGGTTGGGGAGGCACTGGATCTGGTGGAACTGTCCGGATTTGGCGAGCGTGATGTCAATTTGCTGTCCGGCGGCCAGCGGCAACGCGTGGCTCTGGCGCGTGCTCTGGTGATGGAGCCTGGAATATTGCTGCTGGACGAACCTTTGACGGGCCTGGATGAACGGCTTCGCCAGCAGATGCGCAATGAATTCGGTCGCCTCCACAAGCGTACCGGTGCCACCTTCATTCTTGTCACCCATAATCAGGATGAGGCGCTCAGCCTTTCCGACCGGATGGCCATCATGCATCAGGGCAGGATCGAACAGCTTGGCCGGCCCGACCAATTTTTTCATGCGCCCGCCAATGCCTTTGTCGCTCGGTTCATCGGCATGGATAATCTTCTGCGGCCTGAGCGGCTGGAAGGATCTGGAGAGGACACTGTGGCAATCATCGCTGGTCAGTCGGTGCCGGTCACGGTCCCGGATGGCAATGTTAGCGCCAACCTGGTGGTGATCCGCTCCGACCGGCTGGTCATCGAGCCCGAGGTCCGAACGACAGCTGGCGGGGCACCCCGTCAATTGGCGCTGCGTGTGGTTTCGACCACTTTTCGCGGATTGCATCGGGATGTCACTCTGGCGTTTGGAGACGGGCAGACCTTGACGGCGATCTGTGATGCAGATGCGCCGTCTTTGACCGTCGGGCAGGATGTGGGCCTGTCGATAAAGCCGGGTGCCGCTCTTTTGACATCCGACAAGGGATTGCCGCATGCGGTGTAAAGCCGCCGTCTGTGGCATGAGACGTGCATAAAATGGGGTCTCATCAGTGAGAACAAGGGAACAACAATGACAACGACTTTGAAAAATGGATTTTCGGTCAACCGAAGCAATATGCAACGGCGCGACCTCTTGAAATTTGCCGGTGCTGGCGGGTTGGCGCTGGCGGCCGGTCATCTGGGGCTTGGCCGTTCGGCCTTTGCCGCAGAGGCGAAGTCTGTGGCTTTCTGGGGCACGGCGACGCTTGATATCGGTGAAAAATGGGTGGAATTTGCCACCCAAAATGGTGTAAAGCCTGAATTTACCGACAATGGCAACGACCTTGGTCCTGTCATTGCCCGTCTGGCCGCCGGCAATGCCAATGATTTGTTCGACATTGGCGGTTTTCAGGGCGGTGCTGAAAAGGAATTGGCCCGTCAAGGCGCGATTATCCCGTGGGATGTCAGCAAGATCGCCAATTACGACAGCATCTGGCAATGGGCGCGCGACATTCCCTACCTCAAGCACGAGGGCAAGCAATACGGTATTCCGACCGTTGTGAATGCCGACTCGATCATCTATCGCTCCGATAAGCTTGGCAAGGTTGATAGTTATGGCGTGATCTTCGACCCGAAGATGAAGGGCAAGGTCGCCATGGAGGATGCCTGGATCAACAGCGCGGTCTTCGCTGCGATCTACCTCAAGGAAAGCGAAAACAAGCCGATCAAGGACCCGGGCAATCTCAGCGAATCCGAACTTGGTCTGGTGATGGAATTCCTGATCAAGCACAAGAAGGACGGACAGTTCCGCACCTTCTGGAATGGCTGGGAACAGGGTGTCCAACTGGTTGCCAATGAAGAAGTTGACGCGATGACCGGCTGGGAGCCGATTGTCTATGAAGGCCGCAAGCGCGGACTGAAAGTCGATTATGCCGCCCCCGTCGAGGGCTATGAAGGCTGGGCCAACAATACGGTTCTGCTCAAGGGTGCTGGTGAACGCGGTGTGAGCGATGCCGCGCATCAATTCGTCAATGGCCTTTTGGGCGGTCTCTATGGCTGCGAGCTTGGCAAGGCGCGGGGCTATCTCGTCCCAACCGACAACAACGTCGTCTATGCCAAGGCACATCCTGACGAATATAAGCCGGAAGAGGTGCAGGCGCGGGCTGACCACGTCAAAGCCAAGTTCGCCGGCAAGGTCTTCTGGCAGAATACCCGGCCGGACAATTTCCAACTCTATGAAGAATGGTGGCAGAAACTCCGCAATGCTTAACAGTCTATCCAATAATCGCCGCAACAGACTGTAAGACCGCATCTGTGGTTTTGGGGCATAAATACTAGAGTCTGTCAGGTTCATATTGAACCAGACAGACTCTAGATTCGCTTGTTTTCGTTTGTCTTTTCGGGAAAACCGGTTTCCACTTTTCCCTGACAAACTCTAAAGCCAGCCTATCGCCGTGTTTCGCCCGGCGACAGGTCTCTGATGATTTGAATGCGCCATGCGTTTTGTAAAACTCATAAAAAATGTCGCTGTGCTCTAAATTTGCAGCATAATCACCCATGGAGCGTGCATGAAATCTACCGGACGATTGCCTGTCCTGCTGATGGCGCCGCCTTTGCTGGCACTGCTGGCGCTTGGGCTGGCGCCGTTGCTGGTGGTGCTGGTGTGGAGCTTCTGGTCCTGGGACCCCTTGACTTATTGGATCAAGCCGGATCTCAGCCTGGCAGGCTACGCCGCCATTCTCCAGGCCGGACGCTGGACGGTGATTGTCTCCACGCTTGCCAAGGCCTTCCTGACGGCGGTGATCTGTCTGGTTTTCGCTTATCCCGCCGCCTATGCGGTGCATTTTCTGGCTGGCCGCAGGCTGTCGGTAGTGCTCCTGGCTCTGATGACGATTCCGTTCTTCACCTCCTACCTGATCCGCTCGTTTTCCTGGCGGTTGGTGCTGGGGCGGACCGGAGTGATCAACGGTTGGCTGCAACATTTCGGTCTGACCAGCGCACCGGTCGACTGGCTGCTGTTCAGCGACTTCGCTGTCATTGTCGGGCTGGTCGCCTCTTATCTGCCGTTTGCCACCTTTCCCTTGCTGCTCGCCATGCGCCGGGTGGATGGGACCGTACTTGCCGCCGCGCAGGATCTCGGCGCCGGCTTCTGGCGCATACTCGTCACCATTCTCCTGCCGCTCACCCGGTCCGGTCTGTTTGCTGGCTTCCTGTTCGTGTTCGTCATGGTCGCTGGGTCTTCTACTGAAGTGCAAATGCTTGGCGGGGCAGGGGCCTCCATCGTGACCGTGATGATCAATGATGTGATGCGGGTGGCAAATTACCCACTGGCCTTTGCAATCTCCACCATCGTCCTGATCGTGGTGTTCGGCATGGTGCTAGTTGGAAACCGGCTGTTCGGCCTGGCGGCTCTGTTTGGGGATCGTTCGGCATGATGAGCGCGGAAGGTCGGGCAAACCAGATATTGATTTGGACCATGACGATTTTCGGCCTTGTCGCGATCTATGCGCCGCCACTTTATCTGCTGGGGGTTTCCTTCAATCCGTCGCTCCAGCCCGGCCTGCCAAACCTGTCGGATCTGACGGTGAAATGGTATGCCGCCCTTCCAGCGGAACCAGCGCTGATGGCGGCCCTTTGGCAATCAGCCAGCGTTGCCCTGTTGACGGCAACAGGCGCCACGCTGCTATCGCTTATGGCGGCGCTGGCCTATTTCGAGCTGCGAAGAACCCGCGACATATGGTTTCTTGCCGTGATTCTGCCGATGTTCGTGCCGGGTGTCATCCAGGGGCTGGCGCTGTCCACGGTGTTCAGCCGCAGCGGCATCAAGGCCTCGATCTGGACACTGACAGCCGGACACCTGCTCTGGGCCATGCCCTTCGCGTTTATCGTCATTCTCACCGGTTTTTCCGCCGTGCGGCCCGTCTTCCTGATGGCGGCAGCGGATCTCGGCGCCAGCCGCTGGCGGCAGTTTCGTGACATTACCCTGCCGCTGATCCGCCCAGGCCTGATTAGCGCCTTCATCTTCTCGTTTCTTTTGTCGCTGAACGAGTTTACCCGCGCCTTCTATCTGGCTGGGCGGCAGAATACGCTTCCGGTCGTGTTGTTCGGCAAGATGAATGGCGGCGCGTCTCCGACGATCTACGCGATGTCCGGCGCGATTTTCATCATCTCGGTGTTTTGCGTGGCTGTCATTGCCGCTTTTGCAGGCTCAAAAACCAAAGCCGGATAGTCGTCCTCAGGGCTTATATTGGTCGATCCAACGGGCCGCAGGCTCGATGCCGCCAAGCGGAAACAGATGCAGCTTGCTGATGTTGCTCTGCGGATTTTCGGCCTTGTAGGCGATCAACTGCCCAACCATGTCCGTCGGCTCATAAGGCATTAGCAGTTTGCGCAGGTCGAGCGCGCGTTTTTGCAGCACTTTCAAAGACGGCCCGACCCCGCAGGAGATTGCATATTTGATCAATGTCTGGAGCTTTGCAGGTCCGGCAATGCCGACATGGATCGGCAATCCGATCCCGAGGGCGTCGATTCGCTCGGCCCAGTCGATGATCACTTTGGCATCGAAGGCAAATTGGGTGACAATGGCCATCTGCGCATCCGTCCGGCTGGAGAAGTCGAACTTCCAGCGCAGGGCCGCATCGATTTGTGTGGTGGAGCCATCGGCATCGATATCGCGGTTGCCTTCGGGGTGGCCGGCAATATGCAGATGCGTAAAGCCGAGCCTGTCGAACAAGCCGGTTTCAATCAGCTCCATCGAACTGGAAAGCGTGCCGCGTGGCTTTGCGATGCCGCCGGCCAGCAGAAGTGCCTGGCGCACATCGGCTTCATCCCGGTATTGCTTTAACAGGTCTTCCAGTTGCGTGACATCGGCGATACTGCGAGCTGGAATATGCGGCATGACCGGAAAGCCTTGCCCATGAAGGCGCCTGGCGGTCGCGACCATGTCCTCGAAAGGTGTGCCATCGACATGGGCGATATAGATTCGGGTCCCCGCTGGCAGCAGCGCCTGAAAACTGGCGATTTTCGCTGCCGTCCGCGGAGTGACCTCAATGGACCATGCGTCCAGAAGATTGCCCTGATCGGCAGGATATTCGCGATGATCCGTCAGAACCGCTTTGTCCATCATGGTCTTTCTCCGCAATGCTCCCGCCAGTGTTTAGCATCTCCATGGCGAAAATCCGCTCTAATTTGCGACAAGCTCAAGTCACTGATGCATTTGAGATATTCGTAATATCTTCATCCGGGTGGATATGAGCTCTTTTCGGCTGGAAAAATAATGGGATGTCATCAGGTTGAAGCATTTTTCCGGGAAAAGGCCGGAGCGACTTGCCTTCAAGGGCCAGATTTCTTAAACGACCCCTTCGAATTCATGGAAAGGCGTAGCCATCGTGCTTCAGACCCCGTTTTATCTCATCGACAAGAGCAAGCTCCTTTCCAATATGGAAAAGATCGCGCTTCTGCGCGAGACCTCCGGTGCCAAGGCGCTGCTGGCGTTAAAATGTTTTGCCACCTGGTCGGTGTTCGACCTGATGCGCGACTATATGGATGGCACCACCTCGTCCTCGCTTTACGAAGTCCGGCTCGGCCGCGAGAAATTCGGCGGCGAGACCCATGCCTATAGCGTTGCCTATGGCGACAATGAAATTGATGAGGTGATTTCACACGCCGACAAGATCATCTTCAATTCGGTCGGCCAGTTGGAGCGCTATGGCGACAAGGCCTCCGGCATTACCCGCGGCTTGAGGCTGAACCCCCAGGTCAGCTCGTCCAGCTTTGACCTAGCCGATCCGGCCCGGCCGTTTTCGCGGCTTGGGGAATGGGATGCGGCCAAGGTGGAAAAGGTCATGGATCGGATCAGCGGCTTCATGATCCATAACAATTGCGAAAACAAGGATTTCGCGCTGTTTGACAGCATGCTCTCGGACATCGAGGCGAAATTCGGCTCGCTGCTGCATCGTGCCGAATGGGTCAGCCTCGGTGGCGGTATTCACTTTACCGGAGAAGATTATCCGCTGGCGCAGTTCGCCGAGCGGTTGAAGCGGTTTTCAGGCGAATACGGCGTTCAGGTCTATCTGGAGCCAGGTGAGGCCTCGATCACCAAATCAACGACGCTGGAAGTCTCGGTTCTGGATACGCTGTATAATGGCAAGAACCTCGCCATTGTCGATAGTTCCATCGAGGCGCATATGCTCGATCTGCTGATCTACCGCGAAACCGCCAAACTGGAGCCGAATGCAGGTGACCACAGCTATATGATTTGCGGCAAATCGTGCCTGGCAGGCGATGTATTTGGCGAGTTTCGTTTCCCTGAAGCCTTGAAGGTCGGCGACCGGATTTCCATCCAGGATGCCGCAGGCTATACGATGGTCAAGAAGAACTGGTTTAACGGCGTGAAAATGCCGTCCATCGCCATCCGTGAACTGGATGGCAGCATCAGGACTGTCCGCGAGTTTTCCTACGCGGACTTTGAACAAAGCCTCTCTTGAGGCTTCTGACGATTGGACAAAAGGAGTTAGTCCGCATCATGAAGAAGAACGTGCTCATTATCGGCGCTGGCGGTGTCGCCCAGGTCGTTGCGCATAAATGCGCCCAGAATAACGACGTGCTGGGCGATATCCATATCGCCTCGCGCACCAAGGGCAAATGCGACGCCATCATCGCCTCCGTGCATGAAAAGAACGCCATGAAGCAGCCGGGCGTGCTGGAAGGCCATGCGCTTGACGCCCTGGATATCGACGCCACCAAGGCGCTGATTGAAAAGACCGGCTCGCAGATCGTCATCAATGTCGGCACCGCTTTCCTCAACATGTCGGTGCTGCGCGCATGCATGGATACCGGCGTTGCCTATATCGACACGGCGATCCACGAAGAGCCGAACAAGATCTGTGAGACGCCGCCATGGTATGGAAACTACGAATGGAAGCGGGCCGCGGAATGTGAAGAGAAGGGCATTACCGCCATTCTCGGCGCTGGTTTCGACCCCGGCGTTGTCAATGCCTATGCCCGCCTTGCCAAGGATGAATATCTCGACAAGGTCACGGATGTCGATATCGTCGATATCAACGCTGGCAGCCATGGCAAATATTTTGCCACCAACTTCGACCCCGAAATCAACTTCCGCGAATTCACGGGCGTTGTCTATTCGTGGCAGAAGGGCGAATGGCAGGTCAACAAGATGTTCGAGATCGGCAAGGATTACGACCTGCCGGTGGTCGGCACGCGCCGCGCCTATCTCTGCGGTCATGACGAAGTGCATTCGCTGGCCAAGAACATGGACGGTGCCGATGTGCGCTTCTGGATGGGCTTCGGCGATCACTATATCAATGTCTTCACCGTGCTGAAGAGCATTGGTCTGCTTTCCGAACAGCCGGTCAAGTTGGCCGATGGCTCGGACGTCGTGCCGCTGAAAGTGGTCAAGGCCTGCCTGCCCGACCCGTCATCGCTGGCACCTGACTATGAAGGCAAGACCTGCATTGGCGATTACGTGAAGGGGCTGAAGGACGGCAAGGAAAAGACCGTCTTCATCTACAATGTCGCCGACCATAAGGAAGCCTATAACGAAGTCGGCTCCCAGGGCATTTCCTACACGGCTGGCGTTCCGCCGGTGGCGGCTGCCATGCTGGTGGCGACCGGCGAATGGGACGTGAAGAAAATGGCCAATGTCGAGGAACTGCCGCCACGGCCTTTCCTCAACATCCTCAACCATATCGGCCTGCCGACCCGCATCAAGGATGAAGACGGCGACCGGGCGTTGGATTTTTCGTAAGTTTTTTGAAACGGCATTGCCCGTCTCCACCCTTGGTCTTTTCCAAGGGTGGAGAAAATCAAACGTTGTTACGCGACAATCTTCAACAGCAGGCTTCCCGCAGCCAGATAGTCGCCTTCGCTTGCGACGAGACTGACGGTTCCAGCTGTTGTCGCCGTGATCTGCGTCTCCATCTTCATCGCCTCCATAACGGCGAGAAGATCACCTGCCGCAACCCGATCTCCATCCTTCACCTTGAATGATTGTACCGTGCCGGATACCGGGGCTGTGATGGCGCCTTTTTCCGGCGTGTTTCCTGTATCGCCTGCCGCTGTCTGTCCAGCATTGACTGACAGACTGCCAAGCCCGGCGAGAAGCTGGGCCGGAATGCCGAGGGCATGGCGCTTGCCATCGATTTCCACATGGGTGCGGATCAGCGAGGTGTCGATGGCTGGCTCTGGTCGCATGGCTGCTTCAGGCATGGCGGCGAAATCGGTCTCGATCCAACGGGTATGGACCTTGAAACCATCAGTGCCGATGAAATCGACGGTTTCAATGGCGGCACGGTGGAAGGGTAGCACGGTTGCCACGCCTTCGATCTGGAATTCCTTCAGGGCGCGTCTTGCCCTTTGCAGGGCCTGCTCGCGGGTGGCACCGGTGACGATCAGCTTGGCCATCAGCGAATCATAGACGCCGGGAATGGTGGATCCGGTATCCACACCACTATCGAGCCGCACGCCGGGGCCGGACGGGGCCGTAAACCGGGTGATCGTGCCCGGGGTTGGCAGAAAGCCACGGCCCGGATCTTCGGCATTGATGCGAAACTCGATGGAATGACCGCGTGGCGCGGGTGTTTGCGTGATCGCCAAGGGCAGACCTTCTGCAATGCGGAACTGTTCGATGACGAGATCGATGCCGGTGGTTTCTTCCGTCACCGGATGCTCGACCTGTAGCCGGGTGTTCACTTCCAGAAAGGAAATCGTACCGTCAACGCCCAGCAGGAATTCCACCGTTCCCGCGCCGCTATAGCCCGCTGCTGCGCAGATCGCCTTGGCGGCATCATGGATGGATTGGCGCTGCGTATCGGTGAGGAAGGGTGCCGGGGCCTCTTCCACCAGTTTCTGGTTTCGCCGCTGCAAGGAGCAATCGCGGGTGCCGAGCACCAGCACGGTGCCGTGCTTATCGGCAATCACCTGCGCTTCGATATGGCGGGGCCGGTCGAGGAAGCGCTCCAAAAAGCATTCGCCACGGCCAAAGGCGACGGTCGCCTCGCGGACTGCCGATGCGTAAAGCTCCGGAATCTCTTCCATTTTCCAGGCGACTTTCAAGCCACGCCCACCGCCGCCATGGGCAGCCTTGATGGCAACAGGCAGGCCGTGGCGCTCAGCAAAGGCAATCACCTCCTCGGCGGTGTCCACCGGCCCATCGCTGCCCGCCACCAGTGGCGCGCCGACGCTGGTGGCAATCCGCCGCGCCTCAACCTTGTCGCCTAGCGCTTCGATGACTTGCGGATCAGGGCCGATCCAGGTCAGACCGGCATCGATCACCGCACGCGCAAATTCGGAGCGCTCCGACAGAAAGCCGTAGCCGGGATGGACGGCGTCCGCGCCGGATCGTTTGGCAATGTCGATCAGCTTGGCGATATCGAGATAGGTCTCCGACGGCTTGGCACCGGACAGCCCATAGGCTTCATCGGCAAGCTGCACGAACAGCGCGTCGATATCCGGATCGGCATAGACCGCGACGGATTGCAGCCCGTAATCGCGACAGGCGCGGATGATGCGAACGGCGATTTCGCCCCGGTTGGCGATCAGCACTTTCTTCATCGGTGTCTCCTCTTTTATCACTATGCGTTCGCGGCTGGGGCATCGACAGGGGTGATGTCTGCGAAAGGGGCAATGGGCCGGAAGCGGATGCGGGCGTTGATCGGGATCTGTCCCGCAAGATCCAGATGATATTCGGCAACCGTGCCGATGACGGGATAGCCACCGGTCAGCGGATGGTCTGCCAGAAACAGCACCGGCTGGCCGCTATGCGGCACCTGAATGGCACCGGTGGCGGTGCCTTCGCTTGGCAGTTCGGCGCTGTCGATCCGCTCCAGCGGCACGTCGCCCGCAAGCCGGATACCGACGCGGCTGGATTGCGGCGTCACCTGCCAAAGCTGGTCCGTCAGCGTCGCCAGACCTTTTTCGGTGAACCAATCGGTGCGCGGCCCAAGCACGACGTCCAGCGTGACGATATCGCCTGCGCTCGGCAGATCTTGCGGTGGAGATTCATGCAGGGAAACGGCGGCGAGACCCTCGCTGTTGCCCTTCAGCGTCAGAACCGTGCCTGCCGTCACCGGCTCAGGTCCGACCACGGCCAGCGTATCGGTGGCATAGCTGCCCAGCACCGGCTGGACCGCAAAACCACCGCGCACGGCAAGATAGCTGCGCATGCCCTGTGGAGGCTGGCCAAGGCTGACGATATCGCCGGGTTCCAGCGCAATCGGCTGATAGGTTTCAGCTTGCATCACCCGACCCGAGGCATCCCGAATAGCGACCGGGCAGGGCGCACCGGTCAGCGCGATGACGGCGCGGCTATCGCTTTCAAAAGAAAAGCCACCAAGGGTGATTTCCAGACAGGGGAGGCCCGATGGATTGCCCACCACGCGATTGGCTGCCTTCAAGGCTCCCTGGTCCAGAGCACCGGAGGCGGAAACGCCCTGGCCGGTCTGGCCGAGACGGCCAAGGTCCTGGAACACCGCAGGCATGGGGGCGGCAAGCACGGTCAAATGCCCCGCGCCATTCGTCTCGGAAAGCCCATCAGCCGGATTGCTAGGGGCTTCATCGCTTGCAGGAATAACAACCGGATGGACCGCTTTTGCCATATCGGTGAAGCGCACCTGATAGCCGGGCTGAAACAGTGCTGGCGGATCGCGGCTGAGATCCCACATTTTCTCCGGTGTCACGCCGATGATTTGCCAACCGCCGGGGCTGGCCTGCGGATAGACACCGCTGAAGGCACCTGCCAGTGCCACGGCGCCAGCGGGAATGCGGGTGCGCGGGCTTTTGCGGCGCGGCACATGCAAGGCCGGGTCGCCGCCGACGAGATAGCCGAAGCCCGGCGCAAAGCCACAAAAAGCAACCGTAAACGTGCTTTCCGTATGGCGGCGGATAACCTCTTCCACGGCAAGCCCGGTCAGTTCCGCCACGTCGGCCAGATCTTCGCCGTCATAGTCTACGGGTATTTCGACCAGATGATCGGATGGGGCCAGTTTGGCGGACAGGTCGCGGGTGCTAACCTCAGCCGCCAGGGCTTGCGCGCTGATGGTCTGCGGGCGAAACCGGATCATCAAGGTCCGAGCGGCGGGTACCATTTCATCGATGCCGGGGATGGGGCTTGCCTGAAGCGAGGCGAACAGAGCCAAGGTCTCATCGAGATTGGCAAGCTCGACCAGCATCGTCGTCAGGCTGACGGGGAGAAAGCGCATCGGAACCTCAGGCGTGATAGGCGGAATCGAGAATATCGGTGATGAACATATGGCCGGGCGCATGGGTGATGGCAAAGGGGACGCCCGACGCCATTACAGCTGCTTGCGGCGTGACGCCACAGGCCCAGAATACCGGCACTTCGCCCGGCTCGATGCGGACGGGATCGCCGAATTGCGGCTTGGCCAGATCGACAATGCCGATCTGTTCCGGCGCGCCGACATGAACCGGTGCGCCATGCACAGCCGGGAACCGCCCGGAAATCGTCGCAGCATCGGCCACCCGCGAGGCAGGAATTGGCCGCATCGACACCACCATATTGCCATGCAACCGGCCTGCCGGGCGGCAGGGTTGATTGGTCAGATACATCGGCACATTGCTTTTATCTGTCATGTGGCGGATCTCGATGCCGGCCTCCACCATCGGCGTCTCAAAGGTGAAGCTGCATCCGATCAGAAAACTGACGAGATCGGGATGCTCTGCCCAGGCGGCGGTAGCGTCGGGTGTTTCCTCCGCCAGCTTGCCATCGCGCCAGATCCGGTAGAGCGGCAGATCGGTGCGCAGATCGGCACCTTTGGCCAGTTCCGTCAGATGCGAGCCGGGATCGGAAACATCAAGGACCGGGCAGGCCTTGGGATTGCGTTGCGCATAGAGCAGGAAGTCAAAGGCCCAGTCGCGCGGCAGGACGATCATATTGGCCTGGGTGAAGCCAGGGGCGACGCCAGATGTAGGTTCCACGTCTCCACTGCGATAACGGGCGCGGGCGGCACGCGCCGGTTCGACATCCCAATGCGCCAGATGCTTCAAGGCAATCATCGTCTCTCTCCCTAGAGCATGTCGCGCAAAAGTGTGCAGCGGTTTTGCGGTAACGACATGCGTAAAACAAAAACTTAAAGCGTGTTGCTTGAGGCTGATAAGCCGCAACACGCTTTAAGCAGTTACAAATGGCTGGACGGCAATGCCCTCAGCCTCGAAACGCCTGCGGATTTCCTGGGCAATGGCGACCGCGCCGGGGCTGTCGCCATGCACGCAGATTGATTGCGCTTCCACCTTGATCACGCTGCCATCGATGGCTTCCAGCGTGCCTTGGCGGGCAAGCTGCACCATGCGACTGGCGATCTTTTTCGCGTCATGCAGCACCGCGCCCGCTTCCCGGCGCGAGACAAGCTGGCCTTGCGGCGTATAGGCGCGGTCGGCAAAGGCCTCCGCCACGGTGCTCAAGCCGGACGTGCGGGCGAGATCCAGAATAGGAGCGCCTGCGAGACCCATCAGCACCAACGAGGAATCGATGGCTTTGACGGCATCGATCACCGCCTGGCCCTGACGGGCATCATTGGCGATCCGGTTATAGAGCGCCCCATGCGGCTTGACGTAGGTGACGCGGGTGTTGGCCGCCGCCGCCATGCCTTTCAGGGCGCCGATCTGGTAGATCACGTCGGCGGTCAGCTCTTCACTGGTCACGTCCATGTCGCGGCGGCCAAAGCCGACGCGATCAGGATAGGAGACATGCGCGCCGATTGACACGCCATTTTCAGCGGCGGCCTTGACGGTTTTCCAGATGCCGGACGGGTCGCCCGCATGAAAACCGCAGGCGATATTGGCGCTGGAGACCACGGCCAGCATGGCGCTATCGTCGCCCATGCTCCATGCGCCGTAGCTTTCCCCAAGGTCGCTGTTGAGATCGATGGCAGCCATGTGCGTTCCTTCCTTATCTATCGAGAACCAGCTGTTACAGGCCAAGCAGGGCAAAGATTGGCCCGACCGATTTATAGGCCATGTACCATGTCAGCGCGCAGGTGAGGACGCCGAGGATCAAAAGCCAGCGCGGATAACGATAGCCGCCCATCAGGTCGGAGCGCGCCCAGGCGGCATAGATGAAGATCGACAGGCCGATAGGCAGGACGAGACCGTTCAGGCCGCCAACGAAGACCAGCATGGCCGCGGGCGGGGTGGTGATCAGCATGTAGCTTATCAGTGAGAAGGCGATGAAGCCGACAGTGGCAAAATTGCGCTGACGCTCTGTCATGTCCTTCTTGAAGGCAGTTAGAAATGACACGGATGTATAGGCTGCACCGATAATGCTGGTCATGGCCGATGCCAGCAGCACCGCGCCGAACAGACGAAAGCCGATATTGCCGGCAGCCGCATGGAAGGCCTGGCCTGCCGGATTGGCAGCCTTACCAGACAGGTCGATGACCGTGCCGCTGGCGACAACGCCGAGAATGGCGAGAAACAGGATGTAACGTAGCACGCCGGTAATGGCGATGCCGCTGAACGCCGCGCGGTTGACGGCACCGATATTCTCAACGCCGCCCATGCCTTTGTCGAGCAGGCGGTGGGCACCAGCATAGGTAATATAGCCGCCGACGGTGCCGCCGACGATAGTGGTGATGGTGGCGAAATCAATCGTGTCGGGCAAAATGGTCTGGCGCAGCGCTTCGGCAACCGGCGGGCCGGAGACGATTGCTGCATAGAGAATGAGGGCGAGTTTGACGAAAGCCGCGACAAAGACCACCCGGTCCATGGCGACACCTGCCCGGCGAGACAGGAAAATACCGATGGCCGCAAGTGCGCCGATGGCACCGCCGATCTTCGGATCGAGATCGATCATGGCGTTAAAACCCAGACCCGCGCCGCCGATATTGCCGATATTGAAGAACAACCCGCCAATGATGACCAGCACGGCCAGCACGTAGCCTGAGCCGGGAATGGCGCTGTTGGCAATGGCCGGGGCGCGCATGCGGGTGACTGTGACGAGCCGCCAGATGTTCGCCTGGACGATGAAATCGATAATAATGGAAACGAAGATGCCGAAGGCAAAAGCTGCACCGAGCTTGACGGTGAAAGTGGCTGTCTGAGTAATGAAACCTGGGCCAACAGCCGACATCGACATCAGGAACATGGCCGATAGCAAGGCGTAACGCTTTGCCTTGGCCGATTTTGGCGTTCCCGGATCGCCGTTGGCTTCTAAATTCGTGTCTGCGGTGGCGAGCTTATTTTGCCCCATGGATTTGCTCCGTTTTATCGTCATCCGCCCCTCTGCGGATGATCCATGCAGGCAGTCTGCCACGTTTCACAATTCCGTCAATATTGTTGAACAATTTTATTTGATCGTTCTATCATTCTGTTTATTTCCTGAGCGGCTTGCCTGCGATATCGGCAGGTCATGCCAATGGTGTGGGCAAGTCTGCGCTGCTTTCCGCGCTGCCTTGCTCTGCCGGAGGGCATCGGCAATAGTCCCGGCGAAGGATGGCCGCCGCTGAACATGTTCGCGGTTGGACAAGAGGGACCTATGGCAGACGAGGATGAAAGCCTTTCGTTGGCGGAGCGACTGGTAACAAAAATCCGCGATCAACTGATCGCCGGGGAGTTGAAGCCGGGCCAGCGGCTGTCGGAGGCAGCACTCAGCACCCGGCTCGACGTGTCGCGCAATTCGCTGCGGGAAGCCTTTCGGCTGCTGACCAAGGATGGCTTGCTGCGCCACGAGGCCAATCGCGGTGTGTTTGTCGCCACTCCCAGCATGGCCTCGATCATCGATATCTACAGGGTGCGACGGCTGGTGGAGTGCAAGGCGCTGGAGCAGGCGTTTTCCGGACATCCTGCCGTCCGGCGGATGCGGTTGGCGGTGGAAACCGCACGGGCCTGTCGCAATAGCCGTGACTGGCTGGGGGTCGGCAGCGCCAATATGCAGTTTCATGCCGCTATCGTCGATCTCGCCGACAGCAGCCGTCTCAGCGACTTCTATACGCGAATCGCTGCGGAACTACGATTGAGCTTCGGCCTGCTGGACGATCCTGAACTGCTGCACGCGCCCTTCGTGGAGCTGAATGGCGAAATCCTCGGCCTGCTGGAAGCCGACAAGGCGAAAGAGGCGGCTGCCGCTCTCGATTCTTATCTGGTCCGCTCGGAGCGCACGGTGTTGGCAGCATTTGCCCGCGCCACGGCGGATGCTGGCTAATCAGAATTCCAGCGCCCGGTTATCGACCACTTCCTTCATCACGAAGAAGGTTCGGGTTTGCCGCACGCCGGGCAGGGCGATCAGCTGGCTGCCATGAATCCGGTTGAAATCGGCCATGTCGCCGACCCGAATTTTCAGGAAATAATCGAAATCGCCGGCCACCAGATGGCAATCGAGCACGAAATTCAGCTTGGCGACCGCCGCTTCAAACGCGGCAAAACTGTCCGGTGTTGACCGGTCCAGCACCACGCCAACCATGACCAGAGCCGCCCGGTTGACCTTGGCGGGTGCCACCATGGCCCGCACACCGGTGATATAGCCCTGCGCAAACAGTTTTTGGGTACGCCTATGGCAGGTGGCCGGGCTGATCGAGACCTGTTCGGCCAGTTCGGCATTGGTCAGACGACCGTTTTTCTGCAACAGGCGGATCATTTTCAGATCGATGCGATCCAGCGATTCACTCATGGAAGAAGCTTTCGTTTATATGGATAAAATGGCAGAGTCTGCATCATATTCTTCGAAAAAAATGAATTATGAGGCGCTTTATATTGTAAATTAGAAAGCACCTTTCACATCCAAAAGTCTAGCATCTGGCCATTATCAACCCCCATTTTCAATGAGGATTCCATGCTCGACGCTTTTGACCGTTACCCCCTGACCTTCGGCCCAACACCAATCGAAAAACTGGAGCGGCTGACCGATCATCTCGGTGGCAAGGTGCAGCTTTACGCCAAGCGGGAGGATTGCAATTCGGGTCTGGCCTTTGGCGGCAACAAGCTGCGCAAGCTGGAATATATCATCCCTGACGCCATTGCCTCCGGTGCCGATACGCTGGTGTCGATTGGCGGTGTCCAGTCCAATCATACCCGTATGGTGGCGGCTGTCGCGGCCAAGATCGGCTTCAAATGCCGTCTCGTACAGGAAGCCTGGGTGCCGCATGAAGACGCGGTTTACGACCGGGTTGGCAATATCATGCTGTCACGCATCATGGGTGCGGATGTTCGGCTGGTCGATGACGGGTTCGATATCGGCATCCGCCGCAGCTGGGAAGAGGCGATTGAGGAGGTAAAGGCGGCGGGCGGCAAGCCCTATGCTATCCCGGCTGGCGCTTCCGTGCATAAATATGGTGGGCTGGGCTATGTCGGTTTTGCCGAGGAAGTGCGGGCGCAGGAAGCGGCTTTGGGATTTGCATTCGATTACATCGTCGTCTGCACCGTCACCGGCTCCAGCCATGCGGGCATGGCGGTTGGCTTTGCCAAGGATGGCCGCGCCGACCATGTTATCGGCATCGATGCCTCCTTCACCCCGGATCAAACCCGCGCCCAGGTGCTGGAGATTGCCCAGCGCACAGCGGATCTGGTCAAGCTTGGCCGTGAGATGCGCCCGGAGGATATCGTCCTGGTCGAGGATTATGCCTATCCGGTTTACGGCGTCCCTTCGGAAGAAACCAAGGATGCCATTCGTCTTGTGGGCCGTCTGGAAGGAATGATCACCGATCCCGTCTATGAGGGGAAATCCATGCAGGGCATGATTGATCTGGTGAAGAAGGGATATTTCCCGGAAGGCTCGAAAGTGCTCTACGCCCATTTGGGCGGTGCGCCAGCCCTGAACGGCTATGGGTATGCGTTCCGCAACGGCTGAAACCATCAGGTAGACGACCGGCCCGAAAAGGGCCGGTCCGTAAACATGTTAGCCGCGAACGCCAGCCTTCTTGGGGGCAAATGTCGCGCGGGTCGTGGTGGTCGCTGTGGTCGCAGCGGGCATCCGATCCACCGGGCGGCGGTTGCTGTTGGCAGAGACGGTGCGCATGCCGACCGGGCGGATGATGGTCTTGGCCGCGGCGGGACGGGCGACCGGAGTAGGGGCCGGTGCGGGCGCAGCCTTGGCCTTCTGGGCCAGCGTGACCCAGCGCATGATGGCTTCAAAAGCATGGCGGCCTTCGCGGCGCGCGGTGGCGAGGCCCTCTTCACTGAGCAGACAGGTGGCGCCGATTTCTTTCCAGTTCGGACGGCCGCCATGCAAAGGCGGGGTGGCCTGACGAACGATCAGCCCGAGCATATAGCTGCGCAAATTTTGGTAATCGGATTTGGCAAGTGCCGGCGCAAGCCGCACTTCGCAAAAGGTTTCGATTTTCCGATGAAATACCGGAGCGGAAGGGGTCAATCTTGGCATAATACTCGCAACTCATGAATGGCCCGGCGGTGAGATGCCGGGGTGGCGCTGCTACAGCATAATCGGCCCAACCGCAACCGGTCAGGTTGAAAATTATGCAGTATATTGAATATGTTACAGCGTAACGCAGATGTCGTCGCCGACGCATCGCGCTGTAAGACATGGATGTTAAAAAAGTCTTGCATCAGCCTAAGGGAGAGACCGCGAAGCAGCGGTCAATCACCTTCGAACCGATAGGGGAGCGCCGCTTTACGACTGTCCGGGTGTCTTAGTCAACCCAGTGCTTGGCTCGCCAATCCATAAGTTATGGCATGGGGCTCTGAGTGGCCCTTGCCATCGGTGTCGCGTTCCCGTTTTGGCCCGACCGGCCACGGTGCTCGCAGTGACATGGTGGTGACGGTATCGAACAGGGAAAGCCCGGATTCCAGCAGAAACTCCGCAAAGGCACCGGAGCTATGCCGCGTATCCAGCCGCAGGAACCGCCCCTGATGGCGTGCGACATGAGGTCGCGTCACGGCGATGGCATCTTCATCGCTTGCGGCGACCACCGGGCCGATGACATGACCGCGCCCGAAGGGCCGCGACAGCGCGAAAGCGACGATTTTACCGGCGCGCAGCAGTGCCACGCCTTCGGACAGGGGCAGGAGGTTGGCAAGCCAGCGCTGGCGATTTGCACCGAAGGCAATTTCATCCAGCGCAGCGACATCCGGTAAATCCTCTGGTGTTATCGCGCGCAGCTGTGCGCCATCGGGGGGCTTTGTGGTTTCCGGCGGCAGCCTTGCCTCGGATAGCCTTGCCTCGCCTTGGCACTGAAAGACCGGAGCTTCGATGGCAAAGCCGATACTGCGATAGAGGCGTCTTGCCGCACGGGTAGAGTTCAGCCCCAGCCGTGCGAAGGGGATGCTGGCGAGGATATGCTCCATCAGCCAGCGGCCTGTTCCCTGCGTTTGCAGGCGTGGCGAGGTAATCACCATGCCGATGGTGGCGAAATTTTCGTCCATGGGAAACCACATTGCCGAGCCCAGCACCCGGTCAATAGGGTCAATGGCCGCGACGCCCTGGCCATTTGCCAGCAGAAAAGCCCAATCCTCAGTCCGGTGCGGCCAGCCGACAGCGACGGAAAGACCATGCAGGCGGTCGATGCCGACGTCATGAATGTCTGTTAACGTCAGTTCAAAGGATTCCACCTGGATCGACGTTTTCACCGTCACATTGTCTTCCTTGCATTGGGTCGGTTTGCAGAGGATGCCGCCGATCCTTATCTAAAACCGTCCAAGGCAATAGATTCCACTGAAACCGCATGAATTTCCAGCAG
Source organism: Allorhizobium ampelinum S4 (assembly GCF_000016285.1). Taxonomy (NCBI): domain Bacteria; kingdom Pseudomonadati; phylum Pseudomonadota; class Alphaproteobacteria; order Hyphomicrobiales; family Rhizobiaceae; genus Gillisella; species Gillisella ampelina. The sequence goes on from NC_011988.1 coordinate 875,546, forward strand.
GTTTTATCGAAAAAACTGCCAAGAGCGACACTTAGCCTGATGAAAGCGCGTTACGTTCACCTCCAACTCTCATTTTTTGTCGCATCGGCCTCGTCAATGACGCCGGATGGGACCGTCCAGCTCTAGGATAATCATGGCCTTTCTCTTCAACTCAGATCCGGTGCGTGGCGCGGTCTTCGCGCAGGCCTTCGCGCGCGACATGCCCGATGTGGATTTTTATGTCGCGCCATCGCCGGTTGATCCCAAACATGTCCGCTACTTGATGACCTGGGCAATGCCGCAGGAGATCGAGCGTTATGCCAATCTCGAAGTGCTGTTTTGCATCGGCGCCGGTGTTGATCAGTTCGATCCCGGCCGGCTGCCCGATACCGTCAAGCTGGTGCGGATGGTGGAGGATGGAATCGTTCGGATGATGCAGGAATATATCACCCTTGCCGTGCTTTCCGTTCATCGCAAGCTGCCAGCCTATCTTCGCCAGCAGCAGCAAGGTGAATGGCAGTCTTTGCCGATATCTCAGGCGCCTGCTCAACGGGTGACGGTGCTGGGCCTTGGCCTGCTGGGGCAGGCGGCGCTGGAGCGGTTGAAACCGTTCGGCTTTCAGCTGTCAGGCTGGAGCCGTTCGCCGCGTGAAATCGATGATGTCACCTGTCATGCCGGAATAGAAGTGCTGCCGGATCTGCTGGAGCAGACCGATATTCTCGTCTGTCTTTTGCCCCTGACAGCAGAGACCCGGCATTTCCTCAATGCCGAACTGTTTGCCCGCCTGCCGCGCGGAGCATCGCTCGTTCACGCCGGGCGTGGTGCGCAACTGGATCAGGCGGCGTTGCTGGCTGCGCTCGAGAGCGGCCAGCTCGCCAGCGCTTTTCTCGACGTCACCGATCCCGAACCGCTGCCATCGGACCATCCTTTATGGCGGCAGGCGAATGTGATCATCACGCCCCATATTGCCAGCGTCACCCAGCCGGAGACTGCCGCCATAGCGGTGATCGACAATATCCGTCGTCATCGCGCTGGTGAAGAGATGATTGGCCTTGTTGATCGTGAGCGCGGATATTAAAGATTTTCCAATTCCAACGGTGCCAGCGGCGGCATCACTACCTATGTTTCAACGGCAGGACGGACCTTTCGTCTCACTCAATTGAGGACTTCCTATGCATAATCTCAAAGACAAGACCTTGCTGCGCCAGCAGGGCCTGATTGGCGGCGAATGGGTCGGTGCGGCCTCCAACAAGGTGATCGACGTTATCGACCCGGCCACGCAAACGGTGATCGGCACGGTGCCGGATATGGGCACCGATGACACGAGCGCTGCCATCAAGGCTGCCGAAAAGGCCTTCAAGCTCTGGAAGAAAAAGACCCATGCCGAGCGCGCCGGGCTGCTGGAAGCCTGGTACGGCCTGATGATCGAGCATGTCGAGGATCTGGCGCTGATTCTGACAATGGAACAGGGCAAGCCGCTGGATGAGGCGCGCGGCGAAATCCGCTACGGTGCCTCCTTTGTCAAATGGTTTGCGGAAGAGGCCCGCCGCATCGGTGGCCATACCATTCCCTCGCCAACCACCGACCGCCGCATCGTTGTGCTGAAGGAGCCGGTTGGTGTCTGCGGCATCATCACGCCCTGGAATTTCCCCAATGCGATGATTACCCGCAAAGTGGCCCCAGCCTTGGCGGCGGGCTGCACCGTGGTCATCAAGCCCTCGGATTTCACGCCCTATTCGGCGCTAGCGCTGGGTGTGCTGGCTGAGCGCGCCGGTATTCCGGCGGGTGTCATCAATATCGTCACCGGCATGCCGACCGAGATTGGCAATGAAATCATGGCCAATGACGTCGTGCGCAAGATTTCCTTCACCGGCTCGACCCGGGTCGGGTCGCTGCTGATGCGCGGTGCCGCCGATACGATCAAGAAGCTCAGCCTGGAGCTTGGCGGCAATGCGCCGTTCATCGTGTTCGACGATGCCGATCTTGATCTGGCGGTTGAAGGTGCGATCCTCTGCAAATTCCGCAATGGCGGCCAGACCTGCGTTTGCGCCAACCGCATCCTGGTTCAATCAGGTGTCTACGATGCCTTCGCGGCCAAGCTGACGGCCCGGGTCAATGCCATGAAGGTTGGCCCCGGAACCGAGCAAGGCGTTTCCATCGGGCCGATGATCAACGAAGCCGCGATTGGCAAGATTCGTCAGCATGTCGAGGATGCCGTTTCCAAGGGCGCGAAGATCGTCACCGATGCCCACAGATTGCCGCAGGGTGCGCAGTTTACGGCACCGGTGGTCTTGACCGGTGCGACAACCGATATGCTGCTGGCCAGCGAGGAGACTTTCGGCCCGGTCGCGCCGCTGTTCAAGTTCGAAACCGAGGAAGAAGCGCTGGAGATTGCCAATGGCACGCCCTTCGGTCTGGCTGCCTATTTCTACACCGAAAGCCTGAAGCGCTCCTGGCGGGTGGCCGAGGCGCTGGAAGCAGGCATGATCGGCCTGAATACCGGGGCGATTTCCACGGAAGTGGCACCTTTCGGTGGCGTCAAGCAATCCGGCCTTGGGCGCGAAGGCGCGCAGATCGGCATCGAGGAATATCTGGAAATGAAGACCTTCCATATCGGCGGTCTGGCCTGATATTCGCTTATGGTTCCGGGGCAGGGAAACCTACCCCGGAATATGAAAGGCCCGTCGGAAATAGGCGCGGAACGCCTCCATGGCCGGGCTGAAGTCCGCATTGCGTCGCCAGGCAAGGCCAACATCCATGGATGGTACCGGATCGGTCAGCGTGACCGTCTCGATTCGCCTGCCCTCCAGTGACCATGGCCGATGCACCATATCGGAGAGAATGGCGACGCCCTGGCCATTGGCGACCAGCGAGCGCACGGCTTCGACCGAGGATGTCCGCAGCGTGACTTTCGGCTGGTAGGGCGTCGGGCTCCAGTATTTCAGCGTGGTATGCGACGCTTCATCCACCGTCAGCATGATATAGTTTTCCTCCGCCACGTCCTTTAGCCCGACCGAGGGACGGGTCAGTAGCGGATGGCGGGCAGGGAGCCAAAGCCGCCGCTGCGAATTCAGCAGGGTTTCGGTGGTCAGTTCCGGGTTGAGAATGTTTGAGGTCAGCAGCACCGCGACATCATAGCGATTGGCAAGCAGGCCTTCCTCGACGCTTTCCCGGTTGAGTTCGAACAGCTGGATATCGACGCCCGGAAACTGCCGTTTCAACCGCTCGATATGCAGCGGCAGAAAATAACCGATCACCGTATAGCTGGCAGCGACGCTGAGTTTCCCCTGCACCTTGCCGGTGACGGGATTGAGCGTGGTGATGTCGTCAACCTTCCGCAGAATATCATAGGCCTGAGACAGCAGCAGGCGCCCGGCTTCCGTCAGATCCATGCCATGCGGCGTGCGCTCGAACAGCGGCGCACCGACAATGGTTTCAAGCTCCTTGATCGCCGTGGTCACTGCCGATTGCGAGATGGCGAGGTTGACGGCGGCCTGCGAGACCTGCCCGGATTCGGCGGTTGCCACGAAATAGCGGATCTGGCGTAGACTAAGCGACATGACGCGAACTCCCATCGTTATTTTTGATAGTGCCATCTGAAAATCAGAATGAATCATCTTTTGGTTGTAGTATCTGGAAAATTCACCTGAATTATGCGGTCTACGGTCTGAAAATCACTCAAATTTTTCCTCTGGCCTTCAAGGCTTGCCCCATCAGTAAATCAGATAATGGCTTTCTGAAAATACCATTTTTCAAATGACGATTTTCTGCCTAGCTTTTCCTGACGAAAATGATGGCACTTGAGTTTTTTGCATAAAAATAAAGCATAGAGGTTCCCTGTGGCGCTTGAATCTGTCGATATCAATTGTGATCTGGGCGAGGCCTTTGGCCGCTGGCGGGTCGGCGATACCGCCGATCAGGCTTTGATGGGGCTGATCAGTTCCGCCAATATCGCCACCGGCTTTCATGCTGGCGACCCCAACCTGATGGATGAGACCGTGCGGCTGGCGGTGGAGCATGGTGTCGGTATCGGCGCTCATCCCGGTTATGATGATCTCCAGGGGTTTGGCCGCCGCAAGATCAATGGTACGCCGCGCGAATTGGTCAATGATATCGTCTACCAGGTGGGAGCGCTGAAGGAATTCGTGCGCCGTCACGGCGCAAGTCTGCAACATGTGAAGCCGCACGGAGCGCTTTATATGGAAATGGCTGTTAATTCCGAACTGGCGCAGCTGTTCGTACACTATATGCGCACCGCCAATCCCAATGCCTATGTGCTGTGCATGGCGGGTTCGGCCACCGAAATTGCCGCGCGCGAGGCGGGACAGCCGGTGGCGCGGGAATTCTACGCTGACCGCGATTATGACGAAAGCGGCTCTATCGTCTTTACCCGCGATGTCGGGCGTCCCGATCCTGCCACCATTGCCCGAAAAGTGCTGCGTGCCTGTCTGGAGGGCAAGGTCACGGCGGTAACGGGCAAGGATATCGAGGTGCCATTCGAGACCATCTGCTTCCATTCCGACACGCTGGGCGCTTTCGATATCGTCCGCCATATGCGCGACGCCCTGGTCGCTGAGGGCATTCGCATTTCGCCTCTTTCAGACATTCTCAAATAACCGGAGACAGCCATGAGCACCCACGAGATCAGATCGCCCCTGCCTGGCACATTCTACCGCAAGCCGTCTCCCGATGCCCCGAGCTTCAAAAATGACGGAGACGCGGTGGCTGAAGGAGATGTTATCGGCCTGATTGAGGTGATGAAGACCTTTCATGAAGTGCATGCGGATGCCTCCGGCACCGGTCTGGTGTTCGTGGCGGAAGACAATGAGCCGATCATGGCCGGTCAGGTGATCGCGCAGGTGCAGGCATGAGTATTTCGTCGCTGATGGTGGCCAACAGGGGGGAGATTGCCGTTCGGATCATCCAGGCGGCCAAGGCGCTCGGCATTCGCACCGTGCAGGTTCATTCCGCCGCAGACCGTGACATGCTGGCGGTGAAACTGGCCGATCAGGCGGTGGAGATTGGCCCGCCATCGGCGGCCAAATCCTACCTGAATATCGAGGCCGTGCTGAAAGCGGCACTGGAAACCGGCGTTGATGCGGTGCATCCGGGCTATGGATTCCTCTCCGAAAATGCCGCTTTCGCCAAGGCTGTCACCGATGCCGGGCTGATTTTCATTGGTCCGAGCCATGAAGCCATCAGCCTGCTTGGCGACAAGGTCGAGGCCCGCAAGGTGGCGATGCAGGCCGGTGTGCCGACTGTGCCGGGCTCGAATGGCCGGGTGGATGATCTGGATGCAGGTCGTGCGATTGTCGAGACGATCGGCTTTCCTGTGATGATCAAGGCCGCTGCGGGCGGCGGCGGTCGAGGCATTCGGATCGCCGAGACCATGGAGGATTTCGAACGGCATTTCCCGCAAGCGTCCTCCGAAGCGCTGGCTGCCTTTGGCGATGGCGGGCTTTATATCGAGAAGGTCATTACCCGCGCGCGCCATGTCGAAGTGCAGATCCTCGGTGATGGAGAAAATGCCATTCATTGCTTTGAGCGGGAATGTTCGCTGCAACGCCGCCGCCAGAAGGTCTGGGAAGAAGGCCCATCCGTGCGCCTGCCTGATGATGTGCGAAAAGCCCTGTGCGATAGCGCGGTGGCGCTGGCGCGGTCGGTTCACTATCGCGGCGCGGGCACGGTTGAATATCTCTATGATGAGCAGAGCGGCGAATTTTACTTTATCGAGGTCAATACCCGCATCCAGGTCGAGCATCCGGTGACGGAAATGATTACCGGTATCGATCTGGTGCAGGAAATGATCCGCATTGCCGGTGGCGCGTCTTTGTCGCTGCGTCAGGAGGATGTGGTGCTCTCCGGCCACGCTATCGAATGCCGGATCAATGCCGAGGACCCGGCGCGGGGTTTCTTGCCCGGTCCCGGCACGGTCTCAACCCTGCACATTCCCGAGGGCAACGGCATCCGCTTCGATACCATGCTCTATGAAGGCTATCAGGTGCCGCCCTTCTACGATTCCCTGCTCGGCAAGCTGATCGTCTGGGCGGAAACCCGTGAAGCCTGCCTGGAAAAGCTTGGCGCGGCGCTGGAGCATTTCGAGATCGGCGGTCTTGCCACCACCATTCCGCTGCACAAAAAGCTGGTGGCTGATCCCTCCGTGCGAAGCGCCGATGTCCATACCCGGTTTCTGGAGCCGTGGCTGGAAACAGCCTTTCCGCCTGCCCAATCTGTTCCCCTGAAGGAGACTGTCTGATGGCGATGCGCTATACATTCGGCGGTGATGAGCATCTGTTCGTGGAATGCAGCGAGGCGATGTCGCTGGAGGCTTTCTTCACCTCGCTGTCGATGACCAACGGCATTTCACAAGCCCGGATCAAGGGCGTCACCGAAATCTGCCCGGCCAATGCCTCCTTCCAGGTCAAGTTCAACCCTGATGTCATTCATCCCGACGACATCCTGAAGGAAATCCAGGCCATTGAGGTGGCGGCGGCGAAAAGCGATCCGGTGATTGCCACGCGGATTGTTGAAATCCCGGTGTTCTACAACGATCCCTGGACCCATGAGACGCTGATGCGGTTTCGCGAACGCCATCAGGAGCCTGATGGTACCGATCTCGATTATGCCGCCAAGATCAACAATTACCCAAGTGTTGCGGACTTCATTGCCGCTCATTCCGGTTCGCCCTGGTTTGTCTCCATGGTCGGCTTCGTGTCTGGTCTGCCTTTCATGTATCAGATGGTCGAGCGGCAGCGGCAGATCGAAGTGCCGAAATATCTGCGGCCCCGCACGGATACGCCGAGGCTGACGGTCGGCCACGGCGGCTGTTTCGGCTGCATCTATTCGGTGCGCGGTGCCGGTGGCTACCAGATGTTCGGCATTACCCCGATGCCGATCTACGATCCGACCCAGACCACCTCTTACCTGCGCGACTTCATGGTGTTCTTCAAACCGGGCGATATCGTCAAGTTCAAGCCGGTGGATAGAGACGGTTACGATCAGGCGGTGGGAGAGGTGGACAAGGGCATATTCGTGCCGCCGATCCGCGAGGTGCGCTTTGATCTCTCGGAATTCCAGAAAGACATCAGCGGCTACAACGCCAGGCTGGAGGGCCTTCTCCATGGTCATTAAGGTTTTGCATCAAGGGCTTGCCACCACGGTTCAGGATTTGGGCCGTCCCGGCTATTTTCACCTCGGCATTCCCCAGGGCGGGGCTATGGATCGGCTGGCGCTGAAGGCCGCCAATCTGCTCGTCGGCAATGACGAAGGGGCGGCGGGGCTGGAGGCGGTGTTCATCGGGCCAAAGCTGGAATTTGCCGCCGACACCATGGTCGCCGTCACGGGAGCCGAGATGCCGATCCGGCTGGACGGCGAGGAGCAGCCCGGCTGGACCGCCTTCAAGGTGCGGGCAGGTCAGGTGCTGAGTTTCGATTTCCTGAAGGCGGGGGCGCGGATCTATATTGCCGTTGCTGGTGGTATCGATGTTCCGCTGGCGCTCGGATCACGCTCCACCTACGCCATAGGCGCGCTTGGTGGCTTTCAGGGGCGTGCGATTGCTGCTGGAGATCAATTGCCGGTCGGGCAGGCGAAGCCTGTATCGGAAGGCCGGATCATTCCGCAGGCGCTGCGCCGCCGTCCGGGCGCACCTGCCGAACTGCGGGTGTTGCCCGGTCTCTATTGGGATCGGTTGACGGAAGAGGCAAAAGGCAATTTCTTTGAAGACGAATGGAAGGTGGCACCGGAAGCCGACCGGATGGGCTACCGGTTTCGCGGTGGGCGCAAGCTGGACTTCGTGCCCCGCACCCCGCCGTTTGGGGCGGGTTCCGACCCATCCAATATTGTCGATAGCTGCTATCCCTATGGCTCGATCCAGGTGCCGGGCGGCAGCGAGCCGATCGTCTTGCACCGTGACGCCGTTTCCGGCGGCGGCTATTTCATGGTCGGCACGGTGATTTCAGCGGATATGGACCTGATCGGCCAATTGCAGCCTCATACGCCAACGCGGTTCGTCAAGGTGGATATGGAACAGGCATTGGCGGCGCGTCGTGAGCGGCAGGCGATGATCCGTGACATCAGCGCCTCTCTGTCAAACGTGTAGGAGGGCAGGTCATGACGGGGTCGGCGTCACGCTCATTCCTGAACGCGGGTCAGATAGGCCGCCGTGGCGCCGGGATCGGGAATGATCGCGACGATCTTCATCTGGGCGATGGTCCGGTTCAGGGCAGCGTCCAGATGGGTGCCATGCATGGCCGCCGCCGCTGTGGTCGCCCCACGGGCCAGCAACTCGACGATCAGCCTAAATTCGGTAATCGTCGTCAGGTCGCCTGGCAGGCCGAGGCGGGCCAGCAGGCTGGTCGCCGCCGTCACTGGCAGAAGATTGTTGCGGATCAATTCGCGCAGCTTCTCATTGGGCGTGGCGAGAATGCAGATGTCGATGAAGCCTTGCTGCATCTCCATGACATCTCTGAGGCCATCCCCGGCATGATCCCTCTCCAACTGCCGAAGCCGTTCCAGCAGGCAAAGCAGCGCCTCACTGTCGATATGGGGGGCAGCCGTCGTCAATGCCTGCGGCTCCAGCATGGCGCGCAGCCCGAAATGGTCCTTGATGGTCTGGGCGGTCAACGGGCCAGCGATCCAATGGGAGCTTTGGTTCTTGCGCACCAGTCCTCGTTCGCTCAGCCGCGCCAGCACATCGCGCACCACCGTGCGGCTGACATTGAAATGGCTGGCAAGTTCGGTCTCAATGATCCGGTAGCGACCAAACACCACGCATCCGGCCACATCGCGCTCAACGGTGTCGTAAATCCGCTCCCAGGAGGACCGGTTCTGCAAAGCGTCGTCGGCATGTTTGGCGACGGTCAGGCCAATGCTGCGGATATCGGTTCTCAACGGCTCTATGCCAAACCCTGTCGGGCCGACGAGATAGCCGCGCCCGTGAAACCTATGCACCAGCCCGTCTGCCTCCAGCGCCTGCAAGGCGCGCTGTACCGGTGCGCGGGACGTTTGCAGGATCTCGGCGATATGGCCTTCCAACAGCACAAGCCCTTGAGGCAACAGGCCTTCGGCGATGTTGGAGCGCAGCACCGCCTCGGCAATTTCATAGCGGCGTTGGCCGGTTTGTGTCGTCATGGCGCAGGCTGTTCCCGTTGGTCTGCTATCTCTGTAAGGCGAAAACCGCTTTCGAGACTAGAGGTATAAAAATCAGAATGCGCATGAAGCATCTAATTTTTGGATATCGTGTGCAATAGTCATTTTTAAACGCATGTCTGGGTTGGCCAAAGTGTGAGCCTTCCAGATGCCATTGAAGGCGTCCAATTGAAAAGAATCCGAAAAATCGGCAGGTAATGTCGGTTTTTGCAGACCGGCCTGCGCTTTTTTGTTGAGATTTGTAGGGTGTACGCTAGTGGAATCCTTGGTGTTTTACCCTAAAAATCAACTGAATTTAAAAATCATAAAAAAGTATATTGAATACAAAAATCATCCATGCCATGCTTCGTCTGTATCGTGCCAATAGAAGCACGGACAAGCGGAACGAATAGAAAAATGCCCGATTGCCGATTCCTGTGATGCGCCTTTGCTGAAGGGCGCAAGCGCTCTTCCTGTGTTTACCGGGAGGGTGTTCGGGTGCGGCTGGCTGGGCGCAACTGGCGAGAACCGACGTGACATCCGTGCTCGAGCTACATAATCTGGTCAAGACCTATGGCGACACACGCGCCCTGGATGGCTTGAGCCTTTCGCTGCCCGACAATCATTATATTTCTCTACTTGGCCCAAGCGGATCGGGAAAGACAACACTGCTCCGGGTGATTGCCGGTTTCGAGCGCTGCGAGGGCGGTTCTATCCGCTTTGCCGGACAGTCGATGCAGGACGTGGCGCCGCATCGCCGTGGCATCGGCTTCGTCTTTCAGAATTTCGCGCTGTTTCCACATCTGAGTGTGCGGGAAAATATCGCCTTCGGCCTTGCCAATCGTGAGGTGGCACCGGTGACCAATGCTGGCGAAGTGGCCGACAGGGTGCGTGACATCATCGCGCTTGTTGGCTTGCAGGGCTTGGAAACCCGCGCCGTTACCCAGATTTCCGGTGGCCAGAAACAGCGTGTTGCCTTGGCCCGCACCCTGGTTACAGAGCCGAAAATGGTGCTGCTGGACGAACCGCTTGGCGCACTGGACGCCAATCTGCGCGCCCGGATGCGCAATGAGTTGCGCGACATCCGCGAGCGCTGCGGCGTTACCTTCCTGCATGTTACCGGCAGCGAGAGCGAGGCGCTGGCCATGGGCGACATGGTTCTGGTGCTGGATCGTGGGCGGACTGCCCAGACCGGCAGTTCGGACACGATCTATAACCGTCCCATTTCCGCCGATGTGGCGCGCTTCCTGAATTGCTACAATCTGTTTTCCGGCGCTGTGGATGGCAACAGTTTCGTTGCCCCAGCAGGCCGCCTGCCGCTCGGCGGTTTCAGGCAATCCGCTTCGACACCCGCCTACGCCATTCGCCATGACCGCATCTCCATCCGTCCTGTTATCGCCGAGCGCGGCAGTGATGAAGTGGCTATCGAAGCCAGCTTTCTGGCTGAGGAATATACCGGTTCGGCGGTCTATTCGTTTTTCTCGGCCGATGACGGCTCTGTCTTCGAAGTGGAAACCCATTTGAGCAAGGACGCCCGCCCGATCCTCGAACCGCAGACCCGCTACGCGCTGGTCTGGAACAAGGAGCACGCCCTTGTCTATGCATAATCAAGCCCTTAGCGAAACCGTCGTCGCAACAGCGGAACCTGCCGCCAAGCCGTCGCGCATCTCCTTCTGGCTGGTGCTGCCGGGTGTCATCTGGATGCTGCTGTTCCTGGTGCTGCCGATGTTGATGATGGTCTATGTGTCCTTCTGGACGCAGACCACCTTCACCATCAAGCCGGTGTTGACGCTGCAAAGCTGGATCACCTTCTTTTCCAGCGATACCTATCTGGGCGCGCTCTGGACCACGGTCAGGATCTGGCTGCTGGTGCTGGTAGCGACCTTGGCTGTCGGCTATCCGGCGGCGCTGTTTGTCGGGCTGTTCGTCAAAAACAAGACGTTGCAAACCGTGCTTCTGGTGCTCTGCGTCATTCCGTTCTGGACCTCTTTCCTGATCCGCGTCCTCGCCTGGCGGCCAATGCTTGGCAAAGAAGGGGCGATCAACATGATCCTGATGAAGCTTGGCATTGTCAGCCATCCCATCGAAGTCCTGCTGTTTTCCGAACTGTCTGTGATCATCGGCATGACGCAGATCTATTGCGTGTTCATGGTCGGTCCCATCGCCTTCATGCTGGGACGGATCGAGCCGGCAATCATCGAGGCGGCGCAGGATCTCGGGGCCGGTTTCTGGCGGATCTTCCGCACCATCATCCTGCCGATGTCGATGCCGGGCGTGGTGGTGGGCGCGATCTTTGTCTCGGTCATGGTTCTCGGTGAATTCGCCACCTCGGCGGCACTGTCGGGCCGCAAGGTCAATCTGCTCGGCAATATCATTGTTACCCAGGTGGGCTCTTTGAAATGGGCTTTCGCGGCGGTGGCGGGCGTTGTGCTGACCCTGCTGATGGGGCTGGTTGTCGCGGCGCTGCTGCGGGTCGTCGATCTCAGGAAGGAGTTGTAGGATGAATTCCGGAGCGGTCAAACTGGGACTTTGCGTCTATACCACGCTGTTTCTGGTGTTTCTCTACGGGCCTTTGGTGGTTCTCGCCATCCTGTCCTTCCAGACGGGACCGGAAGGCGGTCCGCAATTTCCGATCATCGAATGGTCGGTCTATTGGTACAAGCACCTGTTCGGCCTGACGCCGCCCTCGCGCATTGCGCCACTGCCGATCAACGATGCCTTGGTGCGGTCCATGGGGCTGGCGGTGATGACGATGATCGTCTCCACCGTGCTGGGGGTTATTTCGGCGCAGGCCTTTCGCAGCCGGTTCAAAGGCTCCGGCCTGGTCTTCTACCTGATCGTGCTGGGTATGATGGTGCCGGGTGTGCTGGTCGGGCTTGGCATGGCGCTGGTTGCCAATACACTGGGCATCGACCGGCACTGGTGGGGTACCGCCTTCGTGCTGCATGTGGTCTATACCTTCCCCTTTGCCTTCCTGGTGATGCTGGCGATTTTCAATCGCTTCGACCCAAGCGTCGAGGAAGCGGCCTGGTCGCTTGGCGTCAGCCCGATGCGGACGTTTCGCAAGATCACCTTTCCACTGATCTTTCCGGGCGTGCTGTCGGCCATGCTGTTTGCCTTCACGCTGTCCTATGACGAGTTTTCCCGCACGCTGTTTGCCTCTGGCCGCGATCTCACTTTGCCGCTGGCGATCTATGGAACGTTTTCGGTGGAAGTCCATCCGAATGTCTTTGCCTTCGGCGTGCTGACCACGCTGTTTTCCTTCGCGCTGCTTGGCACTTACGCCGTGCTGATGGGGCTTTCAGTGCGCCGCGCCCGGCGCATCGCCGTGCAGGAGGATGCATGATGGAAAAGTCTGCTTTCCCTTCTGCTATTGTCACCGGAGCGGGTTCCGGCATCGGGCGAGCCATTGCACTCCGGCTGGCAAAAGACGGGTATGGCGTGTTGGTCAACGATCTTGCCATCGACCGTGCGAACGCTGTCGCCGATGAGATTGTGGCGTCGGGCGGCAAGGCCTCGGCCTATGCCGGTGACGTCTCCCACGAGACAGAAGCGGCCGCCATTTGCGCTGCCGCTGTCGTCGCCCATGGGCCGGTGGCGCTGTTGGTCAACAATGCGGGGATCGCCCATCAATCGCTGTTTGAGCATCTTGAAGTCGCTGATTTCGACCGGATGTTTGCAGTGCATGTGCGCGGTAATTTCCTGATGACCCGCGCCGTGTTACCTCCGATGCTGGAGCGGGGAGACGGCGTGATCGTCAATATTGCCTCGCAGCTTGGCCAGATCGGTGGCGTCGAACTGGTGCATTATTCCGGCGCAAAGGCAGCCATTATCGGCATGACCAAGGCACTTGCCCGTGAAGTCTCCTCCCGTGGCGTGCGTGTCAATGCGGTTGCTCCCGGCCCAATCAATACGCCGCTGGTCATGGGCCTTTCGGAAGACTGGCGGAATGCCAAGCGAGCCCAATTGCCGCTTGGCCGGTTCGGCGAACCGGAGGAAGTGGCCGCCGCCGTCTCCTTCCTTGCCTCCCCGGATGCCGCCCTGTTCGTCGGCCAGACACTGGGGCCGAATTCCGGCGATGTGATGCTTTGAACCCTGAAGGAAGAGACAGATGAGCAACCAGAACCAGCGGATCGTCATCATAACTGGAGCCGGGATCGGCATCGGCGCTGCCGCGGCTAAAGCCTTTGGTGCGCTCGGCGATCATGTCGTCGTCACCGATATTTTGGACGCCGAAGGCGAGGCGGTGGCGCAGGCCATTCGCGCTGCTGGCGGCTCGGCAGAGTTTCATCATTATGACGTGCGCTCGACACCAGCAGCCGATGCGCTGGTCGCCGATATCGAGGCACGGCTTGGCCGGATCGATGTGGTGGTCGCCAATGCAGGCATTGCGCATCGCGTGCCGCTGAAAGAGCTGACCGATGAAAAATGGGACCTGACCTTCGATATTGATCTCAAGGGTATCTTCCGCCTCGTGCGGGCGGCTACGCCTGGGATGCGCACCCGCAAAAGCGGGGCGATTGTCGCGCTGTCGTCGATCATGGGCATCGCCTATGGCTGGGATGAGCATGTGCATTATTCCGCTGCAAAATCCGGGGTGATCGGACTGGTGCGCGGTCTGTCCGTCGAGCTTGCCCGCGAAGGGGTGCGGGTCAACGGCATTGCCCCGGGCTATATCCGCACCGCGCAATTGCTGTCGGAGGAAAACTCGCTGGGGCCGGTGGGAGCGGAAAAAGCCGCCGAAATCATCCCGATGGGCCGTCTCGGAACACCCGACGATATTGCCGATGTCATCACTTTCCTTGCCTCCAATGCGGCTCGCTACATGACCGGCCAGGTGCTGGTCGTCGATGGAGGACTGCTGGTTGGGCGCTACTGACAGGAACAATCAACAACAACAAAAACCGGCAAAGCCGGATCGGGAACTCAAAAACTGGAGAACTGCCATGTCATTACTCGAATTAAACCGCAGATCGCTTCTCAAACGCTCCACCGGCATGATGGCGCTGGCCATGGGGGCGGGGACACCCTTCCTCTCGTCGCGGGCGGCCTATGCCCAGGCAACCAGCCTTGCCAGCCAGCAGCTCCGCACCATCGGCCTTTCGGTGACGGTGCAGGAACGCATTCTCAATGACTTCAAGAAAGCCTCCGGCGTCGGTGGCACATCCGGCACGGCGGCAACCTTCCCGGATGCGCAGACCAAGATCCTGTCTGGCTCGAAAGATTACGATTGCTGGGAAATCATCGCCGAGCGCCTGCCTGCCATCGTCATGACCAACAATGTCGAGCCCGTACCGGCCTCCGGCTTGAAAAATTGGGCGAATATCCGCGACACCTTCACCAAGCCATCCGACAAATGGGACTTGAAGGCGCAGATCGTTGGACAGATCTGGGCTGATGAAGGACAGACGACACTGAACATGGTGCCAGCCGTCTATAACTACGATTCCATCGGTTATAACCCGGATGTTGTCTCCGCCGAAGAGGCCAATAGCTGGGCGGCGATTTTCGACAAGAAGTGGAAGGGCAAGTCCGGCCTCAACACCGATCCGCTGATTGCCTTTGGTCAGGCGATCATGGCGATGAACACGCTTGGCCTGCTCAACGTCAAGAACCCCGGCAATCCAAGCGCCAAGGAAATCGACGAGGCCGCCGCCTTCCTGGTGTCGAAGAAGAAAGAAGGTCAGTTCCGGGCACTGTGGGGTGATTTCGGCGAACTGGTCAACCTGATGGCCTCAGGCGAAATGGTGGTTTGCGATGCCTGGCAGCCTGCGGTCATGGCGGTGAAGGCGCAGGGCAAGTCTTGCAAATATGCGGTGCCGAAGGAAGGCTACCGCGCCTGGGCCATCGGGCCGTCGATGATTGCAGGCACCACCAACAAGGAAGCCGTCACCGCCTATGCCGATTACTGGCTGTCTGGCGAGCCGGGCATTGCCGTGTCGGAGCAGGGCTATTACTCGCCCTCCACCAATATCAAAAGCGTCATGGCACCGGAAAAATATGCCTTCTGGTACGAGGGCAAGCCTTGGACCGGCGCGCCGGAGCGCGGCATCAAGGAAGGCGACCTGCGCGATGGCGGCTCGCTGGAAGAGCGCGCCAAAAACGTCGCTTATTGGCATCAATGGCCGGATGAATACGACCATCTGGTGCAGAAGTGGGACGAGTTCCTGAACGCCTGACGAGACCGCCGTAGATCGGTTACTCGGTCTGCGTTCACCCACCGTCACCCTCGGGCTTGTCCCGAGGGTCTACTGCCGAGGGCCAAGCCATGATCGTCACCTGCATATCGCATCACGGCAGATGCTCGGCACAAGGCCGAGCATGACGGCACGTTGTGTGACGGACGTGGCATCTGATCGCCCAAGAGGGCACCGCCTGGAGATTTAGGATGATTTACGACCTGGAACTAATCGATGTGGGCAAGGTCTATGACAATGGCACCACGGCTGTCAGTGCCTTCAGCCTGGCGGTGAAAAAGGGTGAGTTCATCGCTTTTCTCGGCCCATCCGGCTGCGGCAAGACCACGACGCTGAGGATGATTGCCGGGTTCGAGGGGATTTCTTCCGGCGATATGATGATCAAGGGCGTGCGGATGAACGACGTGCCGCCCCAGATGCGTCCGACCGCGACGATCTTTCAGAATTACGCGCTGTTTCCTCATATGAGCGTGCGCCGCAACGTCGCCTATGGTCTTGAAGTCAAAGGCATGGCCAAGGCCGAGCGCGACCGCAAAGTGGAGCGGATCATTGCAACGCTGGGGCTTGAAGACATAGCCGAGCGCAAGCCGGAAAAGCTTTCCGGCGGCCAGCGCCAGCGGGTGGCCTTGGCGCGGGGATTGGTGATCGAGCCTGACATTCTGCTTCTGGATGAGCCGCTTGGCGCGCTTGACGCCAATCTGCGCAAGGCGATCCAGAACGAGCTGAAAATCCTGCAACGGACGCTGGGCGTCACCTTCATCTTCGTTACCCATGCGCAATCGGAGGCGCTGGCGCTGTCCGACCGGGTGGTGGTGATGAATCAGGGCCGAGTCGAGCAGGTCAGCCCGCCGCATCAGCTCTATACCCGGCCCGCCACGCCCTTTGTGGCGCAATTCATTGGCCGAAACGCGATTTTTAAAGGGCATGCCCGCGCCGATGGCACAGGCGACTTACGGGTCGAGACCCCGGAGGGATTGCTTGCAGGCCTGGTCAATGGCCCGGTATCCGACGGTGGCCTCGCCAATCTCGTCGTTCCCGCCGAGGCCATTCAGGTTCATCATGGAAACCGCGAGCCGCTTGAGCGGGTGGCTGTGGCCCATGGTGGCAACGCGGTGCATGCCCGCATTCAACGTGCCGACGTCGTCGGTCATGTCTCGCATATCTCAGCGGTGCTGGCGGATGGGCGGTCTCTGTCTCTCGAAGCTCATGTCGAGAAATATCGCCCGGATGAGTTTCCGGTCGGCTCCGACGTGTTTCTGTCGTGGAAGCCTTCGGATGCCACCATTATCGCCGCACACTGACAGTTCCACACCTGATCAAAAAGTCTTTATCAAAAGGAGAAAACACCATGGCAAAGGAAATCTTTTGCAGCTTCGGCATCGATGTGGATGCGGTGGCCGGCTGGCTCGGCTCTTACGGCGGCGAGGATTCGCCTGACGATATTTCCCGTGGTCTGTTTGCCGGTGAGGTCGGCGCACCGCGCCTGCTGAAATTGTTCGAACGCTTCGGTATCAAGACCACCTGGTTCATTCCCGGCCATTCCATCGAGACCTTCCCGGAACAGATGCAGGCTGTGGCCGATGCAGGCCATGAAATCGGCATTCATGGCTATACCCATGAAAACCCGATTGCCATGACCCGCGAACAGGAAACCGAGGTGCTGGACAAGTGCATCGAGCTGGTCACAAGGCTGTCGGGCAAGCGCCCGACCGGCTATGTCGCGCCCTGGTGGGAATTTTCCAATGTCACCAATGAATTGCTGCTGGAGCGGGGCATCAAATACGACCACTCGCTGATGCATAATGATTTTACGCCCTATTATGTGCGCGTTGGCGATAGCTGGACCAAGATTGACTATTCCAAGAAGCCCTCCGACTGGATGGTGCCTTTGAAGCGTGGCCACGAGACCGACCTGATCGAAATTCCGGCCTCCTGGTATCTCGATGACCTGCCGCCGATGATGTTCATCAAGAAATCACCCAACAGCCACGGCTTCGTCAATCCGCATGATATCGAGCAGATCTGGCGCGACCAGTTCGATTGGGTCTATCGTGAAATGGATTATGCGGTTTTCCCGATCACCATTCACCCTGACGTTGCCGGACGCCCGCAGGTGTTGATGATGCTGGAGCGGTTGTTTGCCCATATGAGCAAGCATCCGGGGGTGAAATTCGTGACCATGAACGAGATCGCCGACGATTTCGCAAAGCGCTTTCCGCGCAAGAAGTAACAAGACGGGGAGGGGCGGCGCGATGCCGTCCCTTGGCCGTAAAAGGAGAGTGTCATGTGTTCGCTTTGCGGTGTGATCGGCGGCAATGAACATTGGGCCGATGCCGTGGCCCGACCCGGAGTCTACACCCGCAATGGCGAGCGGGTGGACCGCCGCCGTGAACGGATGAACCGTGTGAACACTGCCAACCGGGTGCTGAAGGCTTATGGCCTGTCGCTCTCCGACTGGCAGGGCTCATCCTATCTCCTATCCAGCCTGACGGGAAAGACCGAGATCATCGAGGATCTCGGCCATCTCTGGTCGGTTGCTGAGAAAATGTCCGGTCGGGCCTGCGATCCGCTTGATCCGGTGCTTATCATACGGATGGAAATGGCCCGTAATGGCTGATGCAAAGGGTGCTATTCCCCAGTTCACCCCGGTCAATTTGCTGACCGGCTTTCTCGGCTCCGGCAAGACGACGTTGCTGAAGCGTCTGCTATCAGACCCCGCCCTTGCCGATACGGCGGTGCTGATCAATGAATTCGGCGAAATCGGCCTCGATCACGACCTGGTGGAAACGGTCGATGGCGATACGGTGCTTTTGCAATCCGGCTGTGTTTGCTGCACCATTCGCGGCGATCTAGCTGAAGCCGTGCGGACCTTGCATGACCGCCGGGAGCGTGGCGAAATCGCGCCTTTTCGTCGGGTGATGATTGAAAGCACCGGGCTTGCCGATCCGTTTCCGATCTTATCGACGCTGAAAGCCGATCCTGTCCTGCGCCATCATTTCCGCCACGGCAATGTCATCACCACGGTTGATGCCATTAATGGGTTGGGGCAACTGGACGCTTATGGCGAATCGGCCCGGCAAGTGGCGATTGCCGACCGGTTGGTGATCACCAAAACCGATATGACTGAAGCCCTTGAACAGACTGAATTGACCGGACGGTTGATGGCCCGGATCGCGTCGATCAATCCGGATGCAGCGATAATTGCCGCCGCGGCCCCGGATTTTTCAGCTGCCAGCCTGCTGGATGACGATGCCAGCCTGCACAGTTCCACTCTGCAATCGGCCAGCGGTTTTTACTGCGAAGCGCCAGCAGATGCTGGCCATAGCGGCGATTTTCGTTCCTTCGTGGTGACGGTTGACGCGCCGATCGACTGGACCGCCTTCGGCATCTGGTTGACCATGCTGCTTAACCGCCATGGCGCCAGGGTTATCCGGGTGAAGGGCATTTTGAACATCGCGGGTGAGGACCGGCCCGTTGCCATTCATGGGGTCCAGCATCTTGTGCATCCGCCCGTCCATATGGGCGGCTGGCCATCGGCGGATCGACGCTCCAGGCTGGTTTTCATTGTCGATGGATTGGAGACGGCGCTGATCAGGCGGTCTTTCGAGGCCTTTGCGATAAAGTGAGAGGCATGGATGGTGGCAGAGGCTCTATGGTTTTACGATAGCTTTATAAGTGAGTCAGGAATGTCAAACGCCAATGAACACCCATAACCCACCGGCTTCTTTTCCTGCGCCCGCCCTTCATACGCAAGGCAAACCGCGTCTTCGGGTGCTCGGCACGGCGATTTCCTTGCTGGAACCGTTGCGCGTTCAAGCGCAGCAGGATCTTGGCATCGAGGTCGTGTTCGACAACAATGATTTCCTGACCACCCAGCACAAGGCGGCGCAGGCGCCGGATAGTTACGACATCTACGATCAGTGCTTTCATAACCTGGACATCGTCTGGTATTGGCGCGCCATCCAGCCGATAGAACTGAAGCGGATCGACCTCTGGAACGAGATTTCCGATCTCACCAAGACCGGACGACTGGAGTCGAGTGCCCAACTGGGTAAGGGCGATGCACCTGTCAAGAAACTGTTCGTTCAGCCGGACCTGTCGCTGGGCGATAATCCGACCGGCCATATTTCCATGTTGCCCACCACCCATAATTTCGACAGTTTTGCCTATCGCAGCGATCTGGTGAAAAGCCCCAGGTCCGTGTCCAGTTGGGCAAGTCTGTTGGACGAGACCTGGGCGGGCCGGGTGGCCCTGATTGACGAGCCCGCCATCGGTATTTTCGATGCAGCTCTTGCTGCCGAGGCGGCTGGCCTGATGCGGTTCGAGAATATCGGCAATATGACCGTGGCTGAGATCGACCGGCTGATCGCCATTCTGACCGAGAAGAAAAAGTCCGGATTTTTCAGGGACTTCTGGCGCACCGCCGAGGATGCCGCGGCCCTGATGGTCCGGGGCCGTACCGATATCCAGAGCATGTGGTCCACAGGCATTACCATCTTGAGCGGTCAGGGCATGGCCGTGGAGCAGGCGGTGCCGGTCGAAGGCTACAGGGCCTGGCATGGCGGGCTTTGCCTGTCGCGTGGCCTTGAAGGCCGGATGCTGGATGTGGCCTATGACTATCTTAACTGGTGGATTTCCGGGTTGCCAGGTGCTGTCGTTGCGCGGCAAGGCTATTACATCTCCACGCCGCAGCGCTCAAAGGCGTATCTGAGCAAGGCGGAATGGGATTATTGGTATGGCGGCCTGCCCGCCGCGCAGGACTTGCCCGGACCCGATGGCGCAATGCGGATCAAGGCTGGCGAAAGCCGCAGCGGCGGGTCCTACTGGCAGCGTGCCAACCGCATCGCGGTGTGGAACACCACCATGGACGAGCATAATTATCTGGTGCGTCGCTGGCTTCAGCTGATGGCGGCGTAATATTGTATTGAAGGAGTAACCGATGACCCCAAACTTTTCAGGCCAAGGCCTTTCAGGCAAAAGCATTGCCCAGCTTGCTGTCTTGATCCAGTCCGGCGCGCTTGATCCGCAGGATCTGGCCCATCAGACGTTGGGGGCTATCAGGGATTACGCGGATCAGACAATTTTCACCCGGCTAACGCCGGAGCGGGCGATGCAAGAGGCTCAGGCTTCGGCATTGCGCATCCGGGCCGGTTGTTCGCTTGGCCCTCTGGACGGGATACCGATTGCCTGGAAGGATCTCTTTGATCTCAAGGGCGTAACAACCACCGCTGGCTCCGTGGTGCTGGACGATCAGC
Organism: Allorhizobium ampelinum S4; assembly: GCF_000016285.1. NCBI lineage: Bacteria > Pseudomonadati > Pseudomonadota > Alphaproteobacteria > Hyphomicrobiales > Rhizobiaceae > Gillisella > Gillisella ampelina. The sequence continues at coordinate 896,103 of NC_011988.1, forward strand.
CACCGGCATCGCGCGATGCGGATGTGGTCGCGGCTCTGGCAAGTGCTGGAATGGTGTCCATCGGTCAGGTCAATATGAGCGAGTTCGCCTTCTCCGGTCTTGGGGTCAATCCGCATTACGGCACACCGCGCAATCCGCACGGCGTGGGTGAGGCGCGGGTTCCCGGCGGCTCGTCCTCAGGCTCGGCTGTAGCGGTGGCTGCCGGGCTGGTGCCGGTGTCGATTGGTACGGATACGGGCGGATCTGTCCGCATTCCCTCCGCCTTTAATGGCATTGTCGGCTATAAGGCGACCCGTGGCCGCTACTCCATGCGTGGTGTCTTCCCCCTGTCAAAAAGTTTGGATTCCCTTGGGCCACTCTGCCGCACCGTGCAGGATGCGGTTTGGGTGGATGCTGCGATGCGCGGGCTGACGCATCCGCAGGTGACCCGTGCCGCCTTGGCTGGACGCCGTTTCGTCGTACCGGAAACAGTGTTTTTCGACGGTGCCGAGGATGGTGTGGTTCAAGCATTTGAGGCTGCGATACGCCGTCTGGAACAGGCGGGCGCCGTGGTGCGCCGTCAGGCCTTCCCGATCATGCAGCAGATCCTCGATGCACTCGCCAAGCATGGCCCGCTGGTGACGGCGGAAGCCTATGTTCTGCATCGCCACCGTCTGCATGGACCGGATGCAGCCCGCATGGATCACCGCGTTGCGACCCGCGCACGGCTCGGCGAAAACATCAGCCTTGCCAACTATGTCGAGCTTGTTGAGCGGCGTGAGCAATTGATTTCGGAATTTACCAGCCAGATCGGAGCGGATGAATTCATCCTGACACCAACCGTTGCGCATGTCGCACCGCTGACCGCGCGGCTTGTGGCTGACGATGACCTGTTCGTGGCCATCAACGGCAAGACATTGCGCAACACGATGCTCGGCAATTTTCTCGATTGGTGCGCGGTCTCGCTGCCGTGCGGCACGGGGGATGCCAATATGCCGGTTGGTCTGCAAGTGTCCGGGCCTGCACGGTCCGATGAGGCCCTGCTTGGTCTGGCGCTTTCGGTGGAAGCGGTGGTTTGCGGCTAAATGAGCCTATACTGGAAACAGGCTGGTGAGGGGCATATGCGATTTGACGATTGGTGATTTCAGCACCACGAAGCTGAAATATTTGTCGATACCGATATCCATGTCGGTCAGCCGCTCCATGATCGACTGATATTCGCCAATCCCCGATGTGACGAATTTCAGCATGTAATCATAGCCGCCGGAGACCAGGTGACATTCGATCACCTGGTCAACTTTTTCAACCGCGGCGAGGAACCGGGCGAAATCGATCTGCCTGTGGTTCTTCAAGGTGATTTCGGTAAACACGGTCAGCGTCTGGCCAAGCTTGCTGACATTGATCTGGGCGGAATAGCCCTCGATATAGCCATCGGCCTGAAGTTTCTTTACCCGCATCAGGCAGGGGCTGGGGGAGAGATTGACCAGTTCGGCCAGTTCCACATTGGTGATCCGACCATTCTTTTGCAGTTCATAGAGAATCTTGATGTCGATCCTGTCGAGCTTCACGCTGCTGTTTCCCTTAATGCCTGTTGGCCAGCATATTATGCTTCGAAAGCTAAAGTGCAAGCGTTCATCATCAGGAAAGCACGCTGGAAAGCTTTGAAAAACCTTATGCAACACAGGGATTGTTTGGGTTTCTAAAAACGGAAGGAAATGCTGAATCTGGCGCAATCGCGGTGCTTTTCACTGATGGAAATGCTTATGCTGATCAGCAATCAAGGAGCTTTTCATGCGTGTACCCCTGTTGCGAGTAGAGACCCACACCACTTTGCCTGAGGCAGCGGATGTCGTGGTGATTGGCGGCGGTATCGTCGGGACCTGCACCGCCTATTTCCTGGCAAAGCGCGGCGTCAAAGTCGTGCTGCTGGAAAAGGGGTTGATCGGGGCGGAGCAGTCCAGCCGCAATTGGGGTTGGTGCCGCCAGCAGAACCGCGATGCCCGCGAATTGCCGATGGCGACGAAAAGCCTGGATCTGTGGGAAAGTTTTGCCAGCGACATTGGCGAGGATGTCGGGTTTCGCCGCTGCGGCCTGCTTTACCTGAGCAATAGCGAGGCGGAAATCGCCACCTGGGCCAAATGGCGTGACTTTGCCAAAATAGTCGGTGTCACCACGCACATGCTTTCGGGCAAGGAAGCAGCCGAAAAAGGCAGAGCGACGCGAAAGCCGTGGCTTGGCGGGGTGTTTTCGCCCAGCGATGGCATAGCGGTCCCCGAAAGGGCTGCCCCTGTCATTGCGCGCGGCGTGATGAAATTTGGCGGAACCGTTATGCAGCATTGCGCGGCCCGTGGGCTGGAAACCGAGGCTGGCCGGGTCAGTGCCGTGGTGACGGAAAAGGGGACGATCCGCACGGGAACCGTGGTGATGGCGGGCGGCGCGTGGGCGTCTTCCTTCTGCAATCAGTTGAACATTCGCTTTCCGCAGGCGTCTATCCGGTCCTCTATCCTTTCTGTCGGTCCTCTTGACGGATTAGGTGCCGAAGCGTTGCCAGACGCCCTGCATACGGCGCGGGTTTCCGTGACCCGCCGGGGCGATGGCGGCTATACCTTGGCGATCAGCGGCCGTGCCAGCGTCGATCTGACCCCCCAGCAAATTCGCTATGGCAAGGCTTTCCTGCCAATGTTCCAGCGGCGGTGGAGAAGCCTGAAGCCGGGTACGATCGAAGGTCTGCGCAATGGCCATGAGACACTGGCGAAATGGGCGTTGGACAAGGCGACGCCGATGGAGCGTAACCGTATTCTCGACCCGATACCGGATCGCAAACTGATCGCCGAAACCTATCGCCGTGCCGGCGAATTGCTGCCTGCTTTGGCTGGCGCAAAGATTTCGGCCAGTTGGGCTGGCTATATCGACAGCACTCCAGATGGTGTGCCCGCCATCGGTGAGGTTCCATCTCTGCCGGGCTTTATCCTGGCGGCCGGATTCAGTGGCCATGGCTTTGGCATTGGGCCGGGGGCAGGGCATCTGATCGCCGACATCATCACCGGTTCCGAACCGATTGTCGATCCCAAAGACTATCGGCCCGAGCGGCTGGCTCATTCTGCCTGGGGCAAGGTCGCGGGCTTCTGACCCCCGCTTCTTCCTGGCCAGTGTGGGTACGGGATTGCAAAGACAGGTGCTTTCTGCGTATAGAAAGCCATGAACCACGGACCCGGTGAAATTCCGGGTGGCTATTCTGGCCGCCAATCCGCCAGACAACGCACGACATTTCTGAAACGTGATGATCCGTTTATTCGGCAAGATCTGAGCGTTTGTGAAAAATCTTCCCCGTTGCGAAACAATCTCCATGAAAAAAATTGAACGATACCAGCGAGACTGGTTCTCGAATATCCGTGGCGATGTCCTGTCGGGCATTGTCGTGGCCCTCGCCCTTATTCCCGAAGCTATCGGCTTCTCGGTGATTGCCGGGGTCGATCCGAAGATCGGGCTGTTTGCCTCGGTTATCATCGCTTGTGTATCCGCCTTCTGCGGTGGGCGTCCGGGCATGATTTCCGCTGCCACCGCCGCAACCGCTGTATTGATCGGTGGATTGGTCAAGGATCACGGCATTCAATATTTGTTTGCCGCAACGGTGCTGATGGGCCTGCTGCAAATTCTGGCGGGCTTCCTGAAGCTGGGGCGGTTGATGCGCTTCGTATCGCGTTCGGTGATGACGGGCTTCGTCAATGCGCTGGCGATCCTGATCTTCATGGCGCAATTGCCGGAATTGCTTGGTCGTCCACCATCGACGTTCGTGATGATCGGTGTGGCGCTTGCCATCATTTATCTCTTCCCGCGCCTCACCAAGGTGGTGCCGTCACCGCTGGTGGCTATCGCCGTTCTGACGGCTGCGACCTGGTGGTTCGGGTGGGATGTCCGCAGCGTCAGCGATCTCGGCGAATTGCCATCCAGCCTGCCATTGTTCGGTTGGCCGCAGGTGCCGCTGACCTTCGAGACGTTGCAGATCATTTTCCCTTATTCCATCGCGCTCGCCGCTGTCGGCCTGCTGGAATCGCTGCTGACAGCGCAGATCGTCGATGACATGACGGATACGCAAAGCAACAAGAGCCAGGAATGCATCGGCCAGGGCGCAAGCAATATCGCTTCCGGCCTGTTCGGTGGCATGGGCGGCTGCGCCATGATCGGCCAGTCGGTCATCAATGTCTCGTCCGGTGGGCGAGGGCGCCTTTCGACCTTTGTCGCGGGTGCATTCCTGCTGGTCCTGCTGCTGGTCTTGGACGATATCCTGCGCGTTGTGCCGATGGCGGCTCTGGTGGCGATCATGATCATGGTGTCGATTGGCACCTTTTCATGGCGGTCTATCCTCGATCTGCGCCGCAATCCTCCGTCCTCCTCGCTGGTCATGCTGGTGACAGTGGTGACCGTGGTTGCAACCCATGACCTGTCCAAGGGCGTGCTGGCCGGTGTGCTGCTGTCGGGGGTGTTCTTTGCCGGCAAAGTGGCGCGGATGGTGCATGTGAAGGCGGAAGACCAAGAGGATGGGTCGAGGCTTTACCGGGTCGATGGCCAGATCTTCTTTGCCTCCGCCGATGCCTTCATTGCCGCCTTCGATTTCGATGATGACGTGAAGGCGATTACCATCGACGTCACCCAGGCGCATTTCTGGGACATTACCGCTGTTGGTGCCCTGGATAAGATCGTGCTGAAGTTTCGCGCCAAGGGGGCCGAGGTCGATGTTAAGGGCATGAACATCGCCAGTGCGCATATGATGGACCGGTTTGCTGTTCACCGCGATCCGCAGGCCGTTCTGTACGCAGGGGGGCATTGACGGTTCGAGCAATTCGCTACGCGCATAGCGCATGGCTGGCGTGCGAAAAACTGCCTCGAAAATGTGCGAAAATCAGGTATAACTCTTTTCATCGAAGCGATGCATCCTCCTCCCGCTGAGCTTCGATACACCGGGCCAGCTTCTCCTCCTCCCAGAGCGGCCCGTCGGAATGACGGAACTCCTCCTCCCAGCCGTCGTTCGGTTCTTTTCGAAAAGCCTGCCGCACCTCCTCCCGCGGCAGGCTTTTCGTTTTTGGAGGTGTTTTCTTTCAATAGGCCGCCAATTGCTGTTCTGCCTGTTGGGGATAAGCACAGGGCATCGCTGTGCCTGGCTGGGCAAAGGCGGTGCCGACGCCGATGAGGATCGGGTTGCTGACGCCAAGTATAGCGACCGCATCGGCCAGTTCGCCGACCGTTCCCCGCCAACTCGTCTGTTGCGCACGGCTGATTGAGGTCATCGCCACCGCTTGCGTGTTGGAAGCCATGCCTGCGGCCATCAGATTGTCGGCAATCCGGCCTGCCATCCGACCACCCATGTAGAAGATTGTCGTGACGGATGGATCGGCCATATCGCGCCAGTTGAGGCTTTCCGGCAGGTCGCCATGCCGGGAATGGCCCGTCACCAATCGCAGCGATTGAGCGTGATCGCGGTGGGTGAGTGAAATACCAAGCGCCGCCGCCATGGCGCTGGCTGAGGTGATGCCGGGTACGACATCCACGGCAATGCCCTCATCCGCTAGCCGGGAGATTTCCTCGCCTGCTCGCCCGAAAATCATCGGATCGCCGGATTTCAGCCGCACCACACGTTTTCCAGCCTTGGCAAACCGCACCATCATCTCATTGATATCGTCCTGCTTACAGCTTTCCCGCCCGCCACGCTTGCCAACCAGCATGCGTTTGGCTTCACGGCGGGCAAGTTCGAGAACGTCAGGGGAGACGAGATCGTCAAACAGGATGACATCGGCGGCTTGCAGCGCCCGTACGGCTTTCAGGGTCAATAGTTCCGCATCGCCCGGCCCCGCGCCGACCAGTGTGACCCGCCCCAGTGCCGGGGCGTTTGCGAGCCTGGCGGTCTCGTTCAGCAGCAAATCCTCCTCATTGTCCTGCGGCGGTGCATTGCCAGCGAAGGCGCGGTCCACGAAGCGCTCCCAAAAGGCGCGGCGCGGTGCGCCGGGTGCCAGCTTCTCATTGATCCGGCCACGGATCGCTTGCGCCAGTTCTGCCCATGGTTTGAGCGCTGGCGGCAGCAGCGTTTCAATCCGCCGCCGGATCGCCTGCCCGAGGATTGGTGCCGCGCCATCGGTGGAAATCGCCACCACGACCGGCGAGCGGTTGACGATGGAGCCGAACTGGAATTGGCAATAGGCGGGCTTGTCGATGACATTGACCGGGACGCCCGCAGCTTTCGCCGCGCAATAAAACGCCTTGGCCTCGTCCTCCGTCTCGCAATCGGCAAGCGCCAAAGCGGCGTTTTCAAAAATGCCGATATGCCAGCAATGGGGATGAAGGACCATGCGGTCCGGCTCTTCAAGGAGGGTGCGGAAGGTATCGGACAATTCGTCCTCGGCGCAGAACACCTCGACATCAGCGCCGCAGGCAGCCAGCAATTCCGCCTTCCAGGCTGCCCCATCCGAACCACCGGCGACGATGACGCGCTTGCCCTCCAGCGCCCAGAACACCGGCAGTTTTGCGAGCGGCGCGACCCGTTCCGGGCGGCGGGAGTTATTCTGCGGCAAGGATTTGAACGGCATCGATAATCCTCCTGATTTCGGCGCGGCAGGAGCCGCAATTGGTTCCGGCTGACAGGGTCTGACCGACGGCTTCGACCGAGCCGCAGCCGCCCCTGACAGCACTGGTGATCTGGTTGATCCCCACGGAGAAACACGAACAGACAATTGCCCCCGGATCGATCTGGCCAGCGCCGGGCCGCCCGGCAATCAGCGCCAGCCGGGTGCGGCGATCGGTAAAGTCGTCGTCAAGCCGGGCGCTGGCCCAATTGCGCGACACCGCAACCGGTTGGCTTGCCATGAACAGCGCGGCGCAAAGCCTGCCTGCGTCAAAAAATGCCAGCCGGACATCGCCACTGGCATGGTCGCTATAGCCGATCATCTCTGCGGTGGCGGGTACGGCAAGCGCGGTTCTCGCCCAGTTTTCCCAATCCTGGCCATTTTCGAAAGCCAGCTCCAGCCGCCAGCCATGCTCGGCCTTGGCCAAAGCCCAATAGGATGCGTCCAGCGCCTGCGGCTTATGAGCTGAGACGGCAAAACCATAGGCGATTGCCGCATAGGGCTTTGCCGCAACACCCACATGTTTCAGCGCTGGTTGGCCGGAAACCGGGTCCACCCGCGAGGGTACGAGGCTATCGATGCGGGCCAGTGAGGCGGTTTCGCCGGTCCAGTGCATTGGCACGAAAATGGCGCCACGGCTCTGGCGGCTGGTCAAAAGGGCGCGAACGATCACCCGGCTGCCGGTCTGGCTGGAAATCTCCACCAGTTCCGCATCGGCAATGCCGAGATTGGCGGCGTCCAGCGGGTGGATTTCCGCGAAGGGTTCGGCCAGATGCGCTGACAGCCTCGCGCTTTTTGCCGTCCGTGTCATCGTATGCCAATGATCGCGCACCCGCCCGGTATTGAGCGTGAGGGGAAAGTCCTGGCTTGCCCTATCCGGTATTGCAGTTTCGCAAGCAATGAAACGCGCTTTGCCATCGGGATGATAAAAGCCGCCATTGGCGAAAAACCGGCTGTCCGCCGCTGGCTCGCCCTGTCTCTGTGGCCATTGGAAGGGGGCAAGCGCCTGATAGTCTGTTTCCGTGATCGCGCCGTAAGCGCCGATATTGAAATCGCGGGTGCCAGTATTTTCAAAACCCGATAGGGCGGCATGTTCAGCAAAGATGTCGGCGGGTGACTGATAGCGAAAGGCCTTGCCAAAGCCCATGCGGCGGCCAATTTCCGCCATCTGCCACCAGTCTGCCCTGGCCTCGCCGGGGGCCGGTTTGAAGGCTCGCTGGCGGGAAATCCGCCGCTCGGAATTGGTAACGGTGCCGGATTTTTCACCCCAGCCAGCCGCTGGCAGCAGCACATGCGCCAGCTTTGCCGTATCGGTATCGGCCTGCATGTCGGAGACGACAACAAAGGGGCAGGCGGCAATCGCCGCCTTGACGGCATCGGCATCGGGCATGGAGACAACAGGATTGGTGGACATGATCCACAGCGCCTTGATCTTGCCATCGGCCACCGCCTTGAACATGTCCACGGCCTTCAGGCCCGGCTTGTCGGCCATGGTGGGGGAGGCCCAGAATCGCTGCACGCGATCCCGATCCCTGGGATTGCCCAGTTCCATATGGGCGGCCAGCATGTTGGCGAGGCCACCAACCTCGCGTCCGCCCATGGCATTCGGCTGGCCAGTCAGCGAAAACGGTCCCATGCCGGGCCTGCCGATTCGGCCTGTGGCCAGATGGCAATTGATGATCGCATTGACTTTGTCCGTGCCAAGCGATGACTGGTTGACGCCCTGGCTATAGCAGGTCACGGTTTTTTCCGTTGCGGCAAACAGCTGGAAAAACTGCCGCAACTGCATGGCGGGCAGGCCGGTCTTCTCCATCAAATCGCCAAGCGATTGACCGGCAGCGGCGGCAAACGCGTCCGCAAAGCCGTTTGTATGGGCGGCAATATAGGATTGGTCGATGCTGCGGTTTTCGACCAGATGCGCCAGCAAACCGTTGAACAGTGCCACATCGCCATCCGGACGGATGGAAAGATGCAGGTCGGCAATGTCTGAGGTTGCGGTGCGGCGCGGATCGATCACCACCACTTTCAGGCCGGGGCGCTTGGCCTTTTCCGCAGCAATCCGCTGATAAAGCACCGGATGGCACCAGCCCATATTGGATCCCACAAGCACGATGAGATCGGCCAGTTCCAGGTCGCGGTAGGTGCCGGGAACGGTATCGGAGCCGAAGGCCCGCTTATGGCCTGCGACCGAAGACGCCATGCAGAGACGGGAATTGGTATCGATATTGGCCGAGCCGATAAACCCTTTCATCAGCTTGTTGGCGACGTAATAATCCTCGGTCAGCAATTGGCCGGAGAGATAGAAGGCGACCGAATCCGGGCCATGCTCGGCAATACTGCGGGAAAACCTATCGGCAACGAGATCGAGCGCCATATCCCAACTTTGGCGCTCGCCGTAAACGGTCGGAGTGAGCGCCCGGCCATCCAGATCCAGCGTTTCACCCAGCGCCGAGCCCTTGGAACAGAGCCGGCCAAAATTGGCCGGATGATCCGGGTCGCCCTTGATGCTGACGGTACCATTTTCCTCGACCTTGGCAATCACGCCGCAGCCGACGCCGCAATAGGGGCAGGTGGTTTTCGTCTCGCCGGACATGATGCTCACTCCGCCGCCTGCAACAGGCTTTCCGTGGCTATGGAGAGCATGCCTTCGACATTGCGCACCGCAATCGTGCGCACGGCCCCTTCATCGGCACCCAGCGCCTTGCCGCTTTCCAGTGAGATCACCCAATTGTGCAGCGGGCAGGTGACCGCCTTGCCGTGGACGATGCCCTGGCTAAGCGGTCCACCCTTGTGCGGGCAATGGTCCTCGATGGCGAAGACCTCGTTTTCGGCAGTGCGAAACACCGCGATCTTGCCCTGAGGAGTTTTTACGCAGCGCGCGCCGCGCAGCGGAATGTCGTCGATATGGCCGATTGAGGTCCAGTTCTGATTCATGATCTCACTCCGCTGCCTGGGTGTAACCGATGGTCGCCATCGGCTTGAACTCATGCTTGTCCTTGCCGGAGACCCGCTCCGACCAGGGATCGACCTGGGCAAACTTCTGGCTGAAAACGAAGCGGTCGAAATAAGCCTTGCGCTTGGTTTCATCCTCCATGATCTGGCGGCGGACTTCATCATGGCCAATGCGTTTTGCCCATTTGTAGATCCGCTCCAGATAGCGGCCCTGTTCGCGGTACATCTGCGTCAGCGCAACGATATGCTCCAGCGCTTCTTCTTCTGTTTTGACCAGGCCCAGAACATCGGTACCCTTGATGTCGAGACCGGCGGCACCTGCGAAATGGATCTCAAACCCGGAATCCACACAGATGACGCCGATATCCTTGCATGTCGCCTCAGCGCAGTTGCGCGGACAGCCGGAGACGGCCAATTTCAACTTGGCGGGCGTCCAGGAGCCCCACATGAATTTTTCAAGCTTGATGCCAAACCCGGTGGAATCCTGCGTGCCGAACCGGCACCAGTCGGAGCCGACGCAGGTCTTTACGGTGCGCAGACCCTTGGCATAGGCCTGGCCGGAGACAAAGCCTGCCTTGCCAAGATCGGCCCAGACGGCGGGCAGGTCTTCCTTTTCGATGCCCAGCAGGTCGATGCGCTGGCCGCCGGTGACCTTGACCATGGGGATTTCGAACTTGTCGACCACATCGGCAATGGCCCTGAGTTCGGCAGCATTGGTGACGCCGCCCCACATGCGCGGCACGACCGAATAGGTGCCGTCCTTCTGGATATTGGCGTGGACGCGCTCATTGATGAAGCGTGACTGATAGTCATCGGCATATTCATCCGGCCAATCGCAGACGAGGTAATAGTTGAGCGCCGGGCGGCATTTGGCGCAGCCGCAGGAACTCTTCCATTCCAGTTCCTGCATGACGGCGGGGATGGTCTTCAGGCCCTTGGCCTTGATCAGCCGGCGCACGTCATCGTGACCAAGGTCGGTGCAGGCGCAAATCGGCGTGACGGCCTTTGGGTTATAGGCATCACCCAGCGTCAGCGCCATGACCTGCTCGACAAGGCCGGTGCAATTGCCGCAGGAGGCGGAGGCTTTCGTATGGGCGCGAACCTCATCCAGCGAGGTCAGGCCTTTGCCTGTAATGGTCGAGACGATCTTGCCCTTGCAGACGCCGTTGCAGCCGCAGATTTCCGCATCATCCGGCAAGGCTGCAACGGCCACCATAGGGTCCAGCGGAGTCCCCCCCTGGTAGGACTGGCCGAAAATAAGCGTGTCGCGCATCTGCGAAATGTCGGTGCCGCGCTTCATCAGATCGAAGAACCACGAGCCATCGCCGGTTTCGCCGTAAAGCACGGCGCCGATAATGCGATTATCCTTCAGCACCAGCCGCTTGTAGATGCCGGATGAGGCATCGCGCAGCACGATTTCTTCGCGGTCCGGGGCTTCTGCAAAGTCACCAGCTGAAAACAGGTTGATGCCTGTGACCTTCAGCTTGGTATTGACGACGGAGCCGTGATATTCGGCATGGCCGCCGGTCAGCCTATCGGCCAGCACCCGGGCGCTTTCATAGAGCGGCGCGACCAGACCGTAGCACATGCCGCGATGTTCAGCGCATTCGCCAAGTGCAAAGATCGAAGCGTCCGACGTCTGCATGCCGTCATCGACAACAATGCCACGATTGACGGCAAGACCGGCATCCTTGGCCAGCTGTGAAGCCGGACGGATACCAACCGCCATCACCACCATGTCGCCTGCAATCACCCGACCGTCTTCCAGCTCAATGCCTTCGACTTTTTCTGTGCCGAGGATCGCCTTGGTATTGGCCTTGGTGATGATTTCGATACCCCGCTCGCTCAGTGCCTTTTCCAGAAGATAGGCGGCGGCGGGGTCGAGCTGGCGTTCCATAATGGTCGGCATCAAATGAATGACGGTGACCTCCATGCCCTGACGCTTCAAGCCATAGGCGGCTTCAAGCCCCAGCAGCCCTGCGCCGATGATGATGGCCCGGCCCTGGCCCTTGCTGATCTCCAGCATTTTTTCGACATCATCGAGATCGCGATAGGCGAGCACGCCGGGCAATTGATGGCCGGGGACCGGGATGATGAAGGGCAGGGAGCCGGTGGCGATCACCAGCTTGTCATAGGCGGCGGTGATGCCGTTTTCCGAGGTCACGGTTTTTGCCTGCCGGTCGATGCCGGAGACTTTCGCACCGCGATGCAGGGTCACGCCATGGGTTTCATACCATTGATCGTTGTGGATGATGATGTCTTCATAGGCCTTTTCGCCCGACAGCACCGGCGAGAGCATGATGCGGTCGTAATTGACGCGCGGCTCGGCATTGAAAACGGTGACATCATAAAGGCCGGGCGCTTTTTCGAACAGCTCTTCCAGCATCCGTCCCGGCGCCATGCCATTGCCGATGATGACAAGTTTTTCCAGCATGGGGGTTACTCCGCGGCTTCGACGAAGCGGTGACGTTCGTAAAGGAACTTCAGCACGGCTTCGCGGGATTTGAGATAGGTCCGGTCTCCGGCCAATGCGATGCGGTCACGGACGCGTGGGATCGGTACATCAAGCACTTCACCGATCTTTGCGGCGGGGCCGTTGGTCATCATCACGATCCGGTCGGAGAGCAGCACGGCCTCATCGACGTCGTGGGTGATCATGATCATCGTATTGCCGAGGCGCGCATGGATTTCCATCACGGCGTCTTGCAAATGGGCACGGGTCAGCGCGTCCAATGCCCCGAACGGCTCGTCCAGCAGCAGGATTTTCGGCTCCATGGCCAGCGCCCGGGCAATGCCGACCCGCTGTTTCATGCCGCCGGAAATTTCCGCGGGACGCTTGTCCTTGGCATGGCCCATCTGCACGAGATCGAGATTGCGCATCACCCAGTCATGCTTTTCCGCCTTGGTCTTGCGGCCCGCAAACACCTTGGAGACGGCGAGATTGACGTTTTCATACACCGTCAGCCACGGCAGCAGCGAATGGTTCTGAAACACCACGGCCCGTTCCGGCCCCGGTGCGTTGACCTCGGTGTTTTCCAGCAGGATCGCGCCTGCGGTCACGCGGGTCAGTCCGGCAATCAGGTTCAGCAGCGTGGACTTGCCGCAGCCGGAGTGGCCGATGATCGAGACGAACTCGCCCTTGCCGATGGACAGCGAGACATCCTTCAAGACCTCGGTCTTTGTGCCTGATCGTTCGAAGCTTTTGTCGATATGGTCGATTTTGAGATAGGCATTCATTAGCAGGCCTCCCTTTAGTTCTTCGCGGTGCCACGGGTGATGACACTGCCAAGGAGAGCGACGAGCTTGTCGAGGACAAAGCCGGTCACGCCGATATAGGCAAGCGCCACAATGATGTCGGAGAGCCGCGAGGAGTTCCACGCATCCCAGATGAAGAAGCCGATGCCGACGCCGCCGGTCAGCATTTCAGCGGCAACGATGGCCAGCCATGACAGGCCGACGCCGATGCGAAGCCCGGTAAAGATGTAAGGGGCGGCGGCAGGCACCATGATGCGGATGAAGAATTCCAGCGGGTTGAGCCGCAGCACCCGGGCAACATTGCGGTAATCGTCGGGAATATTGCGCACACCGACGGCGGTGTTGATGATCACCGGCCAGATCGAGGTGATGAAGATCACGAAAATTGCCGACGGATTGGAATTCTGGAAGGCCGCGAGTGACAGAGGCAACCAGGCAAGCGGCGGCACGGTGCGCAAGATCTGGAAGATCGGGTCAAGGCCCCGCATTGCCCAGATGCTCTGGCCGACCACCGCACCGAGAAAGACGCCGACAATCGCCGCCAGCCCGAAGCCGATTGCCACCCGCTCCAGCGACACCAGAACGCGCAGGCCAAGGCCGATATCCTGCGGCCCATTGTTGAAGAAGGGGGCCGTGATCAGGTCATGGGCTTCTTCCCAGACCTGGCTTGGCGGCGGCAAGGTCGCGCCAGCATGGGAACAGGCGATCTGCCAGATGCCCAGCAGGATGGCGAGAACGACGAATGGTGGCACGACATTGCGCAGCACATTTGCGCCGATGCGCTGGCTGTTGAACCTGCGAGTGGGGCGGCGTGCCATGGCAACCACCGTTCCAGCTGATTGAGGGGCGGTGATGGTTGCGGGTTCTGCTTTGCGAAGACTTGCGGACATGAGTTTTCTCCTGTTGCGCGCGGTCACGCCGCAGCCTTGATGGTCAGGCTGTCGAGATAGGCCTTGGGGTTTTCAGGGTCGAAGACCTTGCCGTCAAAGAAGGTTTCCTTGCCGCGCGAGGTCGATGCCGGAATATCGGCGCTGGCGACCGACAGATCCTTGGCGGCAGCCCGCCAGATGTCTTCACGGTTGACCTTGTCGACCAGTGCATTCATGTCGAGATCGGCGGCAAACTTGCCCCAGCGGATATTTTCGGTGAGGAACCACAGGTCATGGCTCTTGAACGGGTAGGAGGCATGGTCCTGCCAGAATTTCATCTGCAAGCCGGTGTTTTCCACCACGCGGCCATTGCCGTAATTGATATTGCCCTTCAGGCGGCCAAGCACATCCTTGGGCGGCACGTTAAACCATTGGCGCTTGCCGAGAATATCGGCCATTTCGGCCTTGTTTTCCATGCTGTCGCACCAGATTTGCGCTTCCATGATCGCCATCATCAGCGCCTTGGTGGCGTTGGGGTTCTTTTCCACCCATTCGGTGCGCATCGAGAAGGCCTTTTCAGGATGGCCCTTCCAAAGCTCGCCGGTGGTACAGGCGGTAAAGCCGATGCCCTGGTTGACCAATTGCTCGTTCCAGGGTTCGCCGACGCAGAAGGCGTCCATGGAGCCGACTTTCATATTGGCGACCATCTGCGGTGGCGGCACGACGATGGTTGAGACGTCCTTGTCGGGATTGATGCCGCCAGCGGCAAGCCAGTAGCGAATCCACAGATCATGGGTGCCACCCGGAAAGGTCATCGCCACCTTGACTTCGCCGGTCTTGGCTTTCTTGGCGGCAAAGGCGTCCTTCAGCTTGGCGGCGTCAAGGGCGACGCCGGTTTCTGCATATTCCTTGGCGACTGAAATGCCCTGGCTGTCGAGATTGAGGCGTGCAAGGATGGACATAGGCACCGGCACATTGTTCTGCGTGACTTTGCCGGTTTGCATCAGGTAGGGCATTGGCGTGAGGATATGTGCGCCGTCAATGCCATTGGATGCGCCGCCCAGCACCAGGTTGTCGCGGGTCGCACCCCAGGAGGCCTGCTTCGACACGTCCACGCCGGTCATCCCATATTTGGCAAACAGGCCTTTTTCCTGCGCGATGATCAAGGGTGCGGCATCCGTCAGGGCGATGAAGCCAAGTTTGGCGCTCGTCACTTCCGGTGTGGCGGTGGCGGCCAGCGCGCCTGATGGCAACAGGATGCGGGCGGCGGCAAGCGTGGCAACAGCACCTGTTGCCTTGAGAATGGAACGGCGATTGATAGCGTGATGGGCGATGCGGGTCATGACGGGCTCCTGTCGGGCGGGCAAAAGGGCAAAACGCAAAAAAAACGCCGCGAAGATTCCTGCGCGGACCGGGAGGTGTCCGCTCAAAAACCTTGCGACGTCGATGTCTCAGGGAAAGCGCAGCGTCTGCGCTATTTCGCGTTGGTCGCCGTTGACCACGCAAATCTATAGAAGCAAAGCCCGTGCCAGTTTTGTAAAATTCCGGCGAATGCCGCGTGTTTTTCTAGCGAGAGGTGAGTTTTTAAACGTTAAGTTGATGAAATTGAATGCATAAAAATAAAAGTGAAATGTATCGCATTTTTTCGAATTGCCGGCGGATCAGCTGAGGGCGCTCGAAAATCAGCCGAGGTACTCGTCTAATTATTGCGCAGTGCTTATTTACGTGGCGAAAAAATTGCCCGAAATCCGTTCAAATTTCTTCTGGTCTCGCAGATGTTGCAAGATGGGCGCGCACCGGGAATTGCCCGGCATAGGAGGCGAGTTTGGCAGGATCGAAGACAAAACCATCGATGAAACGGTCCCCCTCGCGCAGTCCTTCTACCCGTAAATCGTCTTCTGCCAACTGATCGGGCAGCCCAAGGGCGGCGCGGTAGATATCCGGGCGAAACGCGCTGGCTGCTTTTTCCACATCGGCTTCGTCGTAGCGCGCCTGTCCCCAGCGGATCATCTGGCTATAGATCCACAAGGCCTGGCTTGGGCGAGGGTAATTTGCGTGCTCGGCATGGAAGCGGAAATAGTCGTCGATGACCCGGCGATTGCCTTTGGCATCCAGATGGAAGACACCACCCAGCACATGGCGGATGATGTCGCCAGGCGCGCCGATATAGCGCGGTGCGGAGAGCATTTCGGCCAGCGCATCGCGGTTGTCGGGTGCGTCGCACCAGCGGGCAGCCTCATCGAGAGCCGTGATCAACCTGTTAACAGTCTCCTGGTTTTCCGCCGCCCAATCCGGGCGCATGCCCAGCACTTTTTCAGGGGCCGACGGCCAGATGTCCTGCTTGGCAGCAACGATCCGGCCAACGCCGCGCTCTGACGCCACCATGTTCCAAGGCGCGCCGACGCAAAAGCCATCGATGGCGCCTGCGGCCAGGGCATCGGAGGTGAGCGGCGGCGGTACCACGACCAGCTTCACATCGCGGTCCGGATCGATGCCGCCAGCGGCCAGCCAATAACGAAATTCGTAATTATGCGAGGAAAACGGATAGGTCATGCCCAAGGTCGGCATGGGCTCACCGCGTTCGCGCATGGTCTCCAGCACACGGGCCAGCGCCCGGACATTGTCCAGCGCGCTTGCCTGCGCTGCAACCAACCCGGTTTCTTCCATCCGCTGAAACAACCGGATCGACAGTGTGATGGCATTGCCACCCTGTCCCAGCGAGAACGCCGTAATCGTTGGGGAGGGGTTGGAGCCAAGGCCGAGCATGGAAGCGACAGGCATTGGCGACAACATGTGGGCGACATCGAATTGCTGGAAAGCCAGACGGTCACGCAGATTGGCCCAGGACACGTCCTTCACCAGCTCCAGCGTCAGACCATGGCGCGCCGCAAAGCCGAATTCAACGGCTGCGATCAGCACTGAGGCATCGACCAGCGGAATGAAGCCAACGCGCAGGTGACGGGTTTCCGTCCGGCCTGCGACCGCTGCGGAAAGAATGGTCGTCTGTGTGGCGGCCTCGGTCATGGTCTGGCGTCCTCACATCAAAAGGCTGGCGGCGGTGACAACGCTCTGGGCGATCTCCACCATTTTCTTTTTCTCGTTCATGGCGCTTTGCCGCAGCAGGGCGAAAGCCTCTTCTTCCGAAAGGCCACGCATTTTCATCAAGATACCCTTGGCCTTCTCGATCACCTTGCGCTCTTCCAGCGCCGTGCGCGCTTGCGTCAATTCGCGCTGCAATCGCTCAAAGGCCCGGAACCGGATGACGGCCATATCGAGGATCGGCTTGACACGCTCCTTGCGCAACCCATCGACGATATAGGCGGACACTCCGGCATCGACGGCAGCAGCGATCGATTCCGTATCGGCCCGGTCAACGAACATTGCAATCGGTCGGCTGACGCTGCGGCTCAGTTGAAACAGATGCTCCAGCATATCGCGATTGGGGCTTTCCAGGTCGATGATGATCACATCTGGCGCCAGCGTTTCGATGCTGCGGGCGATACCCTGGACCTCGTTGATAACAGTGACATGCAGATGTCCTGCCTCCCGCAGCCCTTCTTCGATAATCGAGGCGCGGATGGCATTTTCATCGATGACAAGAATGGTCAGGTCGCTGTGGGTCACGCATCAGGCTTACCGCACTGCGAAATACTTGACAATTGCATTGCACACCAATGATCCTGACAAGGTGTCCAAAAGGATCGTCGCTCGGCATGATTTGTGAGCATGACAGTTAGTCGGTGTGATGATTTTCTTGATGAGGCAGGGTTTTAGGACTGCGATCAACTGTTTTGGAGAAAAATCGCGCCGGTATAGAGTGATTTAAGCAGAGACTCCTTGGGTAACCAGGCAAGGTCTGGTTAGATAGGTTGATCGCAGACTTGACGCCTCTATCCTTTCCATATGTGAATGGAGGCTGGAGATACGCAAAAAACAAGATGCGTAAAAACAAAGGGCTATAGCACGTTAAATTGCTGCATGATTTTCTCCTGACATCAGGTGGGATTTAAGGAATCATGCAGTGGGGGGAATGCATGGTGACCGTGCGGTCGATTGCTGTGCATGGCCAAAAGGTGAGGTTGGACGAGATCTATGCAATTCGCTTTGTTCCAGGATGTTAAAAACACTGCCAGGCTTGCGTCCTGCCTGTTCTCTCTCGTTGTCGTCTCTATGCTCGGAACGAACATTGCCCAGGCAGCCGATTGCCGAAGCGGCCCAGCCAGCAAGGTGGATTGGTCAGAATGCCGCAAACGGCAGTTGATGCTGGGCGGAAGCGACCTTCGCGGTGCCAATCTCTATGATGCGGACTTGAGTTTTACTGATTTGAGCAATTCCAGTTTGCAGGCAGCCGATCTGGAAAAGGCGACGTTGATCCGCGCCTCTTTTGCTGGCGCCAATGCCGACGGAGCGAAATTCGACCGTATCGAGTCCTATCGCGCTGAGATGTCGGCAATGTCTGGAGTGGACGCCAGTTTTGTCTCCGCTGAAATGCAGCGCGTCAATTTAGGTGGCGCCAATCTGGCTGGTGCAGACTTTACCAAGGCGGAACTCAGCCGGGTCAATTTCGAAAAATCCATCCTGATGGGAGCCAAGTTCACAGTGGCAAACCTGTCCCGCGCCAGTTTCAATTTGGCGCGGCTGGATGGTGGAGTCGATTTTGAAGACGCATTCCTGTTTCGCACCCGTATTGAAGGTGTGGACCTGTCGACAGCCAAAGGGCTGAAACAGGACCAGGTCAACCTTGCCTGTGGCGATGCAAAGACCAAGCTTCCCGCAGGCCTGACCAATCCGTCCGATTGGCCCTGTCCTGCGGATTAATAATGTCCTGCGGATTAATGTCGCGTGGATTATTGACTGGCAGCGTTCAGCGCAAGATCGGTTCGCCGTGGAAGCGGCGCTTTGACGGTTTGGAAACGCCGAAGCCGACCTCCATCATCAAGCGTGGCTTAGCCGTTGGCACAGTACCCATATGGAAGCCGAAAGGGTCTTCGACAAAGCCCGATCCTGCTGGTCCGGTAAGTGTGACAGCGCTGTCCTTGCCGTAATAGTCAAGCACTTCTTCCGCCGGGTGGCCGACCAACAAGGTCAACTGGTGTTTCAGCCGGCGGCGGCGATGGCTACCCTTGACGTAAATATGCGGCCCTGTCCCCTCATCAACGCTATTGATATTAAAAAAGAATTTCAACATGCGCCAGTCGTCGAGGTCGAAATGAAACTTGTCGAGCGAGGCCATGCTGCGGTCTTTCTCGGTGGCGGCAGTGGGAAAGCTCCACCAGAGACGGGTGGTGATCAACTGTGCCTGGCCGCCGAGATAGTTTTTGGCGATATCGATCAGCAACGGATCTCTTTGAATGGCGACAGCCGCTTCGCAATTCAATGTCCGCTCGAACAAGTGACCGCTCAGGATTGGGCGTCCGAATGTCTTCTCGGCTTCGGCATGATCGCCTGCCTTGAATTCCAGTCGCCGGTCGAAGTTGCCGAAGCAGGGCGTTTTTAACGCATGGTCATGAATGGATTCATGGATGTCGCTTGGCAATTGCAGGCCGGTGAAAATTCCGTCCTTGCGCAAGGCAAGCGTGGCGGATCCGCTGTCTGCCTTGAACATGCTGGGTTGGGTGTTGGAGCCTGGTTTGTGCTTGCGAGCTGTCAGCCAATGCAACTGCCGACCCGGCATGGTTCTGGCCAGCATAAACATTGGCAGCCAGGCAGGGTTTTCCTTCACGTCGGCAATATATGTCGGAATGCGCACAGCCATGCGTCGAAAGGCACTACCTTTGCGAGCGATGGATTCGAGATCCTGCGGGTTCGATTCAATTGTCTGCATCACTGAAGTCTCCTGGCGAATGCTGCCAAACAGCACGATTCGATGGATAGGAGTTATGCGTCACCCACGCCTGACACAGAACATTACATTGTGGCGAAATCGTGACATTTCTTTTATTTCAATGAGTTAGAGTATTTTCTGGCAAAAAAACGCTTGCTTTCGCAGGTGTGTTTGAGGCAGGAAAATAAACCTTACTATTGTTTGAGTAACGAGCCCTTGTCACAGGATCATGAACAACCATGCTTGATCGCTTTTTTGGCAGTAACAACCTATCGGGTGTATTTCGCTCGAAAAAAATGGCTATTGGCGTTATGGCATGGCTTTTTTTAAATGTCGCAAATCCAACATTTGCAGACTGGCAAGCGGTCGAGCAGATTGCGACTTACCCCGTTTCAGGTCAAAGCGGGCCGCAACTCTATCAATCCATCGGAGAAAAAGGCCCGGTTATCGGCACTGACAAACGGATACATGTCATTGCTCATACCACATTCAAGCTGACATGGACACGCAAATATGTGCCGCATGGCAGCACTTGTGTGCTGGAGACGGCCATTCCCAAATTGACTGTTATCTATACGCTGCCTCGTCCATCCCAGTCGCTTACAAGTCCGGTTCGGGAAAACTGGGCAAAATTTATCGCCGGGATTGAGACGCACGAGCGTGTCCACGGGCAAAACATCAAGGACATGGTCAAGGCGATCGAGGCGGCAAGCATCGGTCTGACCGTGCCGGATGATCCCGACTGCAAGAAGATCCGCACGGACCTGACAAAGCGCCTGGGAGAAATCTCCGATCGAAAGCGTGAGCGGGATCGGATCTTCGAGCAATCCGAAATGGCGCCGGGCGGGCCGATCCAGCAGCTTATTCTGGCGCTGGTCAATGGTGGCTAAAAGCTGATTAGCCTGCGTCTCTGGTCGTGAATGCCTTTACTTCTTGGAGCAGCCATTGTGAAAAGGCCGCCAGCGGCTTCGATAGCGGCCTGTTGTCGGGTGATACAAGATAATAATTGCTCTGGCTGTTGACGCTGTGCTGAGATGCCAGGACAAGCTGACCGCTTTCCAATTCCGGCCCGATCAGAAATAGCGGCATCAGCGCAACGCCAAGCCCGGCAATGCAGGCTTGGGCCACATTCATGAACTGCTCGAAACTCATGGCGGCGCGCGGCGTGGCGGTGATGCCGAGACTGTCGAACCAATGATCCCAGGCCAGCGGTCTCGACTTCATCTGGATCAGCGGCAGGTCGGCCAGATCGCTGTCCGCTTTGATATGGTGGCTGACTAGAAAAGCCGGGCTGCACACCGGGGCAACGGTCTCGTCCATCAGGAAGGTGCAGGTGGCACGCGGCCAGTTCGGCTTGCCGATATGGATGGCAGCATCCAATTGTTCGGCATCGAAATCAAATATGCCGATGCGGGTTGCGAAATTCAGGTTGATATGCGGATGGGCGGCGACAAAGCTGGAAATACGCGGCAAAAGCCAGCGTGTCCCAAAGGTCGGGAGAATGGCGATGTTCAGGGCGTTGCCCTGCGAGCCGGTCATGGCTTCCAGGGAAGCATCCTGAATCAGAGACAGTGCGGACTGGACGGCGCGGTGAAAATTCTCGCCACGCGGCGTCGGGACCACGCCGCGACCATTGCGCAGGAACAGTTGCGTTCCCAATTGCTCTTCAAGCGTTTGGATCTGCCGGCTGATCGCGCCCTGCGTCAGGTTCAATTCGCTGGCGGCAGCGGAAAAACTGCCCAGCCTCGCCACGGAGTCCAGGGTGACAAGAGCGCTGGTGGACGGCAGCAGGCGGCGTTGAATGAGCTTCATCAGCTATGATTATAACTCATATCCCGTTTCGTAAACATTGTTTTGCGATTCCGGTTTGATCTGCGAGACTGAGTTAGAACGCATTTCCGGACGCAAAACCGCTACACACTTTTGCTGGAAATGCTCTAAGAATTTTTGATACGAGGATGCCATGAGCTTTGTGTGGGACGATCCCTTTCTGCTGGAAGACCAGTTGAGCGAAGAAGAGCGGATGATCCGCGATGCGGCGGCGGCGTTTGCCAAGGCTGAACTGAGCCCGCGCGTCGAGGACATGTATCTCAACGAAAAAACCGAGCGCGGACTGTTTCCACTGATGGGCAAGGCGGGCCTGTTAGGCGTCACCCTACCGGAAAAATATGGCGCGGCGGGTGCCAATTACGTCAGCTACGGGCTGGTGGCGCGCGAAGTAGAGCGGGTGGATTCCGGCTTCCGGTCGATGATGAGCGTGCAATCCTCTTTGGTGATTCATCCGATCTTTGCCTATGGCTCCGAGGAGCAAAAAGATAAATATCTGCCGGGTCTGGTGTCCGGTGAGTTGATCGGCTGCTTCGGCCTGACCGAACCCGATGCGGGCTCCGATCCGGGTGGCATGAAAACCAGAGCCGAAAAGATCGAGGGCGGTTATCGCCTGCGCGGTTCTAAAATGTGGATTTCCAACGCGCCAATCGCGGACGTGTTTGTGGTCTGGGCGAAATCCGAGGCGCATGATGGCGCCATTCGCGGCTTCGTGCTGGAGAAGGGCATGAAGGGCCTGTCCGCCCCGAAGATCGGCGGCAAGCTGTCGCTACGCGCTTCAATTACCGGCGAGATCGTCATGGACGGCGTTGAGGTTGGTGAGGATGCCTTGCTGCCTGGCGTCAGTGGGTTGAAAGGCCCATTCGGCTGCCTGAACCGGGCGCGCTATGGTATTTCCTGGGGCGTCATGGGCGCTGCCGAAGATTGCTGGGTGCGCTCGCGTCAATATGGTCTCGACCGCCATCAGTTCGGCAAGCCGTTGGCCGGGATGCAGCTCTATCAAAAGAAGCTCGCCGATATGCAGACCGAAATCGCGCTGGGCTTGCAGGCATCGTTGCGGGTTGGGCGGTTGATGGATGAGCATAAGCATGCGCCGGAAATGATTTCCCTCATCAAGCGCAACAATTGCGGCAAGGCGCTGGACATTGCCCGCATGGCCCGCGACATGCACGGCGGCAACGGTATCCAGATCGAGTATCACGTCATGCGGCATTCGCAGAACCTGGAAACGGTCAATACCTATGAAGGCACCCATGATGTGCATGCGCTGATCCTGGGCCGCGCCCAGACCGGTATCCAGGCATTTTTCTGAGGACGGATCGATGTCGAATGCGCCACTTTCGGGATTGAAGGTCATTGAACTGGCCCGGATTCTGGCCGGTCCCTGGATCGGCCAGACGCTGGCCGACCTCGGCGCTGATGTGATCAAGGTGGAAAGCCCGCAAGGCGACGATACCCGTAGCTGGGGACCGCCGTTCATAGACGACGGCGTGGAAAAGGCCGCTGCCTATTTCCATGCCTGCAATCGCGGCAAACGGTCGATCACGGCGGATTTTACCAGGGCTGAAGATATCAAAACCCTTCGCGATCTGATTGCCTCCGCCGATGTGGTGATCGAGAATTTCAAGGTTGGCGGTCTTGCCAAATATGGCCTCGATTACGACAGCCTGAAGGAGCTTAATCCTAGGTTGGTCTATTGCTCCGTCACCGGCTTTGGCCAGGATGGGCCTTATGCGCAACGTGCCGGATATGATTTCATGATCCAGGGCATGAGCGGCATCATGGACCTGACCGGAGAGCCAGACGGTGCGCCGCAGAAGATCGGCGTTGCCTTTGCCGATATCTTCACCGGGCTTTACGGGGTCATCGCTATTCAGGCGGCGCTGGCGCAACGTCTTCAGACCGGGCGCGGTCAGTTCATCGACATGGCACTGTTCGACTGCATGTCGGCGGTATTGGCCAATCAGGCGATGAATTACGCAGCGTCAGGCATTGTGCCGAAGCGCATGGGCAATAACCATCCCAATATTGCGCCCTACCAGACCTTTCCGGTTGCCGATGGCCATATCATCATTGCATGCGGCAATGATGGCCAATTTGTCCGGCTGTGTGGTGTGCTGGGCCTTTCTGAGCTGGCGACAACACCTGAATTTTCCACCAATTCTGCCCGTGTCGCCCATCGGGATCAATTGACCACCGTGATGGAAGACAAGACCCGGCAATTCGAGCGCAACGACCTCTTGGCGCGGCTGGAGGCGGCGACCGTTCCGGCCGGGCCGATCAACACGGTGGCGGACCTGTTTGCCGATCCGCAATTTGCCTTCCGGCAAATGAAAATCATCCCGGATGGCGTGCCGGGTATCCGAACCCCCATCGTCTTTTCTGAAGCCGAGCTTGAGACGACGAGGCGCGCACCGCGCCTGGGAGAGCATACGGCTGAGGTGCTTGCGGAGATACGGCACGACAAGGATTGAAAGGGGCTGGTTTCCTTTTGGTTTCTATGGGTTGGAAAACTGCCGTCTTGCATGGGGCGCTGGCGTGTGATCTCAAAGCGTCCATCATTCACTGACGGGATTTGCCATGAAAATCTTTCTTTCCATCGTCGCGCTGTCGCTCAGCCTCGCCTCGGGCGTTTTTGCACAGGAGCCGGTTCGTGGCGTTGATAATGCCGAAGCGCTGTTTACCAGCCCCGATCCGGTGCTGAACCGCAACAAGCAGACGACGTATAAGATCCTGAAGGAACTGCTGGAGGCCAACCACTGGGACCGCGCCGATCTCTATCTGACCGAGCGCTACATTCAGCACAATCCCAATGCGGCCTCGGGCCGTCAGGGCGTGATCGATTATTTCACCAAGGTGCGAAAAGTCACGCCGTCGCCGATCCCGGAAAAGATGCAGACCAAAGTGGTCTCGGTGGTGGCTGAAGGGGACATTGTCACTGTTGCCTTTCCCCGCGAACTGAAGGATCCGAAAGACCCGACCAAGACCTATACCACGACCTGGTTCGACAGCTGGCGTTTCGTGGACGGCAAGGCGGACGAACATTGGGATTCGGCGACCAAGCCCTAATATGATCAGTCGTTGAAGATGCCTGATCATATTCCTTTTGCAAATCTCTCAAGCCCCGGCTGCCTTTGAGAGATTTGCAATGTCTTCAAGGCGAGGATGCGTCAGCATCTTCGAGCCTTTCGACAACATCGTGGATATCCCTAGATTTGCCGTGATATTTGTCAGGGCCGGGCGTAGGGTGCCGCCGATTTGACGGTTGGCGGAGCAGGATGTGACGGAAAATTCGCGTGCGCGGTTCAGGGAGCTTTGCAGCCCCGTTGGCCATTATCCCGCCGGACCGCTCAACGCCATTACCGATGTCACCGGCGTTTCGGTTGGTCATATGACCTTGATCGACGGAGATCGGACGCGGACTGGTGCCACTGCTATCCTTCCGCATGGCGGCAATCTGTTTCAGGACAAGGTACCTGCCGGTTTCGCCGTTTTGAATGGTTACGGAAAATTTGCCGGTAGCACCCAGATCGTCGAGCTTGGCGAGATCGAGACCCCGATTGTGCTGACCAACACGCTTGCGGTCGGGCGCGCCATCGAGGCGATCAATCTTTATACGCTGGCCCAGAAGGGTAACGAGCGCGTCACCTCGCTCAACGCCGTGGTCGGAGAAACCAATGACAGCCGCCTGAATGATATCAGCGCTGCCCGTCCCGATGTCACGGAGATTAGCGCGGCGATTGTGGCGGCACAGCCTTGTCCGGTAGAGGAGGGTGCTGTTGGCGCTGGCGCGGGAACCGTCGCTTTCGGGTTGAAAGGCGGTATCGGCACCAGCTCGCGGCTGGTTGAGATCGGCAATGCCCGATATACACTCGGCGTTCTCGTGCAGTCCAACTATGGCGGCCATCTCATCGTTGCGGGCAAGCCCTATCGGTCCGATACGGCTCACGACAGGGATGGCTCCATCGTCATTGTGGTGGCGACCGATGCGCCGCTTTGCGCGCGCAATCTGACCCGGTTGGCAGAACGCTGCTTTGGCGGCCTTGCCCGCACTGGTGCTGCGCTCAGCAATGGTTCGGGCGATTATGCACTGGCCTTTTCGACGGCACAGTCGGTCCGGCGCACGCCAGCCCGCCGAAAGGCGATGATGAGCGTTGAACAGCTCTCCAATGACGTTGTTTCGCCGCTTTTCGAGGCTGTGATCGAGGCAACCGAGGAGGCGATCCTCAATTCACTGACCATGGCCGTTTCCATGACCGGCGTTAATGCCGCGACGGGAAAGCCTACCGTTGTTTCCGCCATTTCTCTCGACACGATCCGTCGTCTCTGACGCTTTTACCGCATGACAGGAGTTTGCATGTCCAATCCCGCCCTTCGCACCGTTTATCTCAATGGCGCCTTCCTGGCCGAAAACGAAGCGCATATCTCGATTTTTGACCGTGGCTTTCTGTTTGGTGACGGCATCTATGAAGTGACCGCCGTGCTGGACGGCAAGCTGGTTGACAGCGCCCTGCACATGACCCGGCTGGAGCGCAGCGTCGGCGAAATCGGCGGGCATCTGCCGGTATCGACGGATGAAATCGTTGAGATTGAGCGGCGGCTTATTGCCGAGAACGGCTTGAAGGAAGGGATGATCTATCTGCAATATACAAGAGGTGCAGAAGATCGCAATTTCCTCTATTCCGAGGATCTCGCTCCGACCTTGCTGCTGTTTACCCAGTCAAAATCGCTCGACGTTGCCAGCGTTATGGAAAAAGGCCTGAGGGTCAAAACCGTGACGGACCAGCGCTGGGCGCGACGCGATATCAAAAGCGTCTGCCTTCTGCCGCAGGTTCTGGCCAAGCGCGCCGCCAAGGCCGAAGCATGTGACGAAGCCTGGATGGTGGAAGACGGTTTCGTGACCGAAGGCGCGTCCTCGACGGCCTATATCGTCACCGCCGATGACAAGATCATCACCCGCGCCAATAGCAACGCAACATTGCCCGGCTGCACCCGGCTGGCGCTGCTGCAATTGGCAAAGGAACATGGGCTTGTTATCGAAGAGCGTCCCTTCAGCGTTGAGGAAGCGCTGGGGGCCCGCGAAGCGGCATTGACCAGCGCCTCGAATTTCATCGTGCCGATCACCAGCATCGATGGCAAACAGGTTGGCGATGGCAAGCCCGGCCCAGTGGTAACGCGGCTGCGGGCGCTCTACATGGAAAACGCCCGCAAGACGGCGATTTAATCGAACCTAGAGTTTGTCAGGGAAAGATGGAGCTTGGGTTTCCCTGACACGACGTTATCGTTTCTATTTGGGGCTTACCCCCCTCTGCCTTGCCAGGCATCTCCCCCTCAAGGGGGAGATCGACTCGGAGTGAGCGCTTCGCTTCACATTTACAGTTCACAGTGTCGGAAATCACCATGGTATCCGATAAAATGAATGGCAAAGCCTATCTGATCTCCCCCCAATGAGGGGGAGATGTCCGGCAGGACAGAGGGGGGGGTAACGACAAATCAGAGCGTTTGTGTTGTGTAGTATGGTTCACTCCGACCCTGACAAACGCTATCCCGCCCGCTGATACTCAATCATTCGGGCGCGAGCCAGAACCAGTTCAAGGCGGTTTTCACTGAGCATGTTCAGGCAGATCCGCTTGGTCCAGGGACCATCGTGAAGCGTGAAGAGGTAGCGACCGCCACCCAGCGCTTGCAACGGCATGGACTGGCGGGTTGGGCCGATGCCCATCACCAGCATGGAACCGTGGATTTCAAATCGGGCGCCTTCCGGCGAAAG
Source organism: Allorhizobium ampelinum S4 (assembly GCF_000016285.1). NCBI lineage: Bacteria > Pseudomonadati > Pseudomonadota > Alphaproteobacteria > Hyphomicrobiales > Rhizobiaceae > Gillisella > Gillisella ampelina. The sequence continues at coordinate 923,193 of NC_011988.1, forward strand.
CCAGGTGCCGGAAAGCGATGGCGAGATACCATCGTCCTTGGCTGGTCGGTAATGGCGCGGCCCATGGCCGACGTCGCCGATAATATCGTCTCCCTGCATTTTCAGCCGCAGCGGCGAGGTGGAAGAGCGCGAGGAAACCCAGCCGTCGCCGTCATCATAGGCCGCATCCTCGGCATCGAGTGCAATAATGCTGCTTGCCTTCACTTCAATCCAGTTCGGGCCGCTGTCTTCCACGTAAAGCCCGTCTTGGATTGCCCTCGACAAGCGTGGGAGGGGCAGGCCGAACAGCGCGATCATTGCAGACTGGGCAATTTTGGCGCCGTTAGTGTCCTCCCGGTTGGAAACGACGACGAAACCAACGCCTGTTTCAGGATCAAGCAGAAAATAGGTCTTGTAGCCCGGATGCGAGCCGCCATGACCAACAAAGTCCTTGTCGCCTAACCGTGTGCGGGCCAGTCCCAGCCCGTAACCGCTTGGCCTGCCATCGGCGAGCGGGCGCAGAGCGGCCATGGCTTCGAGCCGCCCGGCCAGCGCGCCTTCTCCCTTCAGCAGGGCTTGCAGCCATAGGGCAAGCGAGCGGGCGCTGCCCGTCATGCTGCCGGAGGCGGAAATATGCAGGCCAGCTGCGGAAAGCTGCCATTTCTGGCCGTCATGCCAATAACCTGGAGCAAGCCCGGCAACGACATCATTCCAACCCTCTGGCGCATCGAAAACCGCACCGGTTTCAGCGCCGGCACGCTGGATACAATCGCGGAAATAAATGCCCTTGCGCTCAAGCGCTGCTTCCACCAGCCTGTAGCCGGTATTGGAATAGGAAACTTCGGAACCTGGGGCAAAGTTAAGCCGGGTCTGTCGGCTGAGAAAGTCCAGCAGCGGCCCGCTTCGGGTTTCCGTATAGACCGACAGTCCAAGCAGGCTCAGCGCCTCTCGGGTATCCGGCAAGCCGCCACTCATATCCAGGGCGCGGCCGACGGTGACACTGGCGAGTGGTTCTTGCAGTTCCGGCAAATGCACGCCCAACCGATCATCAAGGCCGATGAGGTCTGGATGAGACAGAACCAGCGTACAAAATGCATGTTTGGTGACGGAGGCATAGCGAATGACACTATCCGGGGTAAAAGACGCCCCCGTGCTCAGGTTTTCAATGCCACCGCTTAACCCAAACCGGATGCCATCTAGGTCAAAACCGATCACCGCCCCACCGGGTCCGTCCTGCGTCCAAGGTTCAAGAGCGGCGTTGACGGTCCGTTCGGCGTCTTTCCAGTTTAACATCTGTTCCATTCAATCTTTTACCGCCGAAATATCCGCGACAATGATAGCGTTGTCATTTACCGCATCCATTTAGGTTGTATGACAATGCGCTTTGTCGCGCGAGACCGATGACAATACCGTCTTGCATCTGCTTCAATGGGTGGCATTTGGGGGTTAAATATGTCAAGCCTTTGATGCATTTGGATATTCACGAATCTTCGATGCGAGGATGTTTCGGCATGGCCGATGCATTTGGATGATGTGCAAGGATAGAGCGATGACACAGACCGTTCCCGTTTTCGATGGCCATAATGATGTGCTGCTGCGGCTGCGCCGTTCTGGCCGTCCCCATCCCTACCAGGATTTTTTGCAGGGCGGCGAGGCCGGGCATATTGATTTGCCCAAGGCGCGCCAAGGGGGACTGGCCGGTGGACTTTGTGCCGTATTCATTCCCTCGCCAAGCTTCAAACCTGATGACAACGGGGATTTCCAGGCCCCGGCCCAGCCGGAAGCGCTGAATGAGACGTTGGCCATGGCCCGGCTGCTGTTCGAAATCGAGGCGAATTCGGCTGGTCGCGTCAAGGTCTGCCGCAGTGCCGCCGATATACGGCATTCTCTCGCCAATGAAATCTTTGCGGCGGTTTTTCACATCGAAGGCGTTGAGGCCATCGCTGCCGATCTCGATGCCCTTTATGTGCTGCATCAGGCGGGGCTCCGCTCGCTCGGTCCTGTCTGGAGCCGGCCGAATATCTTTGCCCATGGCGTTCCCTTCCGCTTTCCATCCTCCTCGGATATCGGCCCCGGTCTGACGGATGCTGGCAAGGACCTGATCCGCGCCTGCAATGAGTTGAAGATCATGGTCGATCTCTCTCATATGAATGAACAGGGCTTCTGGGATATCGCCGGTCTTTCCAATGCACCACTTGTCGCTTCCCATTCCAACGCCCACGCGCTTTGCCCTCATAGCCGCAACCTCACCGACAGGCAGTTGGATGCGATCCGTGACAGTGGTGGTTTGGTGGGTATCAATTTCGGGGTGATTTTCCTGCGCGAAGACGGTCAGCGCAATCTCGATACACCGCTGGATGTGCTCATCGACCATATCGATTATATCGTGACGCGCATCGGCATCGACCATGTCGCACTCGGCTCAGACTTCGATGGCACAACCGTTCCCGCCGCCCTCAAGGACGCAACTGGTCTTCCCTTGATCGTCCAGGGGCTGGAAGCGCGGGGCTATGATGCGACCTCGATTGCCAAGATCTGCCATGGCAATTGGATTTCGGTGCTGGAGCGAACCTGGGGTGCTTAGCCCTCTCTTCGGCGAAATGAGATTTCGCCGGGCATTGACCTTAGTGCCAGTTCGGCAGTAATCTTCTCTCATTCACCAGGGGTGTCCCGCAAGGGGCTGAGATTCCGCTAGGCTTAACAGCAGCGCGGTGACCCGTTGAACCTGATCCAGTTCATACTGGCGTAGGGACGGTGCAAGCGCTGCAAAACCATGGCCCGTATTGGGTTGGCCCGTTATGGGTTGGTCAGGCGTCTTTCCATCATTCCGGCTATCATGACTGGGTCTCCAACCTGAACACTTGGAGCCTCAAAAATGAATATCGCCCCACAGTTTCCGACCCCCGAAGTCACCACCGGGACGCTTCCCGCCTCCGCCAAGGTGCATATTGCCGGAGAGATCCACCCGCAGATCCGCGTACCGATGCGCCAGATCACGCTGCACCCCACCTCCGGCGAGCCGCCGGTCAATGTTTATGACAGCTCCGGCCCCTATACCGATCCAAACGCCACCATCGCCATCGATGCAGGCTTGCCGCGCATTCGCGCCGAATGGGTGGTCGCACGCGGTGATGTCGAACCCTATGCCGGACGCCACGTCAAGCCAGAGGATAATGGTTTTGCTTCAGGCGAAAAGCTGACCCCGGAATTTCCGGTGCGCAATGCGCCCTTGAGGGCAAAACCCGGCCAAGCCGTAACCCAGCTTGCCTATGCCCGCGCTGGCATCGTCACCCCGGAGATGGAGTTCATTGCCATCCGCGAGAATATTGGCCGCAAAGCCGCCAAGGACGCGCTGATCCGCGATGGCGAAAGCTTTGGCGCGTCCATCCCGGATTACGTCACGCCAGAATTTGTCCGTCAGGAAGTGGCCATGGGCCGCGCCATCATCCCGGCCAATATCAACCACCCGGAAGCCGAGCCGATGATTATCGGCCGGAATTTTTTGGTGAAGATCAATGCCAATATCGGCAATTCCGCCGTCACATCCTCCATGGCCGAGGAAGTGGAAAAGATGGTCTGGGCGATCCGCTGGGGCGCCGATACGGTGATGGACCTCTCCACCGGGCGCAATATTCATAATATCCGCGACTGGATCATCCGCAATTCTCCGGTGCCGATTGGTACGGTGCCGCTCTATCAGGCATTGGAAAAGGTGCATGGCATCGCCGAAAACCTCACATGGGACGTGTTCCGCGATACGCTGATCGAACAGGCCGAGCAGGGGGTGGATTATTTCACCATCCATGCCGGAGTGCGCCTCTCCTATATCCACCTTACCGTCAACCGGGTCACGGGCATCGTGTCGCGCGGCGGCTCGATCATGGCCAAGTGGTGTCTGCATCATCACAAGGAGAGCTTCCTCTACGAGCATTTCGACGAAATCTGCGATATTTGCCGGGCTTATGACGTGTCCTTCTCGCTTGGTGACGGCCTTCGCCCCGGCTCGATTGCTGATGCCAATGATGCCGCGCAATTCGCCGAACTGGAAACGCTGGGCGAACTGACCAAAATCGCCTGGGCGAAGGATTGCCAAGTGATGATCGAAGGCCCCGGCCACGTGCCGATGCATAAGATCAAGGAGAATATGGACAAACAGTTGAAGACCTGCGGCGAGGCACCCTTCTACACGCTTGGTCCGCTGACCACTGATATCGCTCCCGGTTACGATCACATCACGTCGGGCATCGGGGCGGCGATGATCGGCTGGTACGGCACGGCCATGCTCTGCTACGTGACACCCAAGGAGCATCTGGGCCTGCCGGATCGCAATGACGTCAAGACCGGCGTCATCACCTACAAGATCGCGGCTCACGCCGCCGATCTCGCCAAGGGGCACCCGGCAGCCCAGGTCCGTGACGATGCATTGTCGCGCGCCCGTTTCGAGTTCCGCTGGGAAGACCAGTTCAACCTGTCGCTCGATCCAGACACAGCTCGATCCTTCCACGACGAGACCCTGCCAAAGGAAGCCCATAAGGTTGCGCATTTCTGCTCGATGTGCGGCCCGAAATTCTGTTCGATGCGGATTTCCCACGATATTCGCGCCGAAGCCCAGAAAGAGGGGCTGGAAGCCATGGCGGCCAAATACCGCGATGGCGGTGATCTCTACATGCCGGTCTCCGATGAGGAGAAACCGTCGGTGGGAGAATGACATGTCCATTCTGATCAAGGGGGCCGGCGTTGCCGGCCTCACATTGGCGTTTGAACTTGTTCAACGCGGTATTAATGTCGCGGTGCGCGATATCAAAACCTCGGTAGGGCAGGGGGCTTCTCACTATGCAGGCGGCATGCTTGCACCTTATTGTGAGCGGGAAGCCGCCGAAGAGCAGGTTCTGACGCTAGGCCTTGCAGCTGGGGATTGGTGGGAACAGGCTTTGCCTGGCTCCGTCACGCGCAAGGGGACGCTGGTCCTCACCCCAAACCGCGATATCCAGGACCTGAACCGCTTTGCCAGCCGCACGCGTGGCTACCAATGGCTGGACGCCGATGGCATCGCCGCATTGGAACCGGATTTGGCCGGGCGTTTTCGCAAGGGCCTGTTTTTCGCGGATGAAGCCCACCTCGATCCGCGCCAGGCATTGGACGGTCTTTATCAGGCGTTGGTGCAGCAGGGTGTCTCTTTCTATCTCGGGCCGGATGCCGAGCTTGATACCAGCCGCTTTGACAGCATCGTCGATTGTAGCGGTGCTGCCGCGATCGATACGATTGAGAACCTGCGCGGGGTGCGCGGCGAAATGATCTATCTGCAAACAGCAGATATAAGCCTGAGCGGCCCCATCCGGCTGCTGCATTCGCGCCATCCGATCTACATCGTGCCACGCGACAACAATTGCTTTATGGTCGGCGCCACCATGATAGAGGCGCGGGATGACGGTCCGATCAGCGCGCGGTCTCTCATGGAATTCCTCAATGCTGCCTACACGTTGAACCCGGCTTTCGGCGAGGCCCGGCTGATCGAGACTGGCGTCGGCATTCGCCCGGCTTTTGCCGATAATCTGCCGCGCATTGTCGAGACACCAGATGGCTTCGCAATTGCCGGAATGCACCGTCATGGCTTCCTACTGTCTCCCGCCATGGCCCGGCAGGCGGCGGACCAGATCGAACACGCGACATCAAATCAACCCACTCGGAGGGCGACCCGATGAAACTGATCGTCAATGGTGAGCCTTTGGACTGCTCAGCCCCCACTCTTTCGGCTCTTCTCAAGCAATTGGACTATGAGGGCGAATGGCTGGCGACAGCGATCAATGGCGATCTCGTCCACGCCGAAGACCGGCAGGGCTGCGCTTTGAACGAGGGTGACAGAATTGAAATTCTCTCACCAATGCAGGGAGGCTGACATGCTGACACTCTACGGAACCGAACTTTCATCTCGCCTGTTGCTCGGTACGGCCCGCTATCCGTCGCCCGCCATTCTCGCCGAGGCCGTGCGCCGCTCTAAAACCGAGATCGTGACCGTCTCCCTGCGTCGGGAAACCGCTGGTGGCAAAGCGGGCGGTGCCTTCTTCGAGTTGATCCGGGACTTGGGCGTGCGGGTTCTGCCGAATACCGCCGGATGCCACAGCGTCAAGGAAGCGGCGCTGACGGCTAAAATGGCGCGGGAGGTATTTCGCACCAACTGGATCAAGCTGGAACTGATCGGCCACCAGGACACTCTGCAACCGGATGTGTTTCAACTGGTCGAGGCCGCCCGCATACTGACGGAAGATGGTTTCGAAGTCTTTCCTTATACCACTGAGGATCTGGTGGTCGGTGAGCATCTCTTGGGCGCTGGCTGCAAAGTGTTGATGCCGTGGTGCGCACCAATCGGCAGTGCCATGGGGCCGCAAAATATCCCCGGTCTTCGTGCGATGCGGGCTGAATTTCCAGATCTTCCATTGATTGTCGATGCCGGCATCGGCCGGCCATCCCATGCCGCCACGGTGATGGAGCTGGGCTTCGATGCTGTACTGCTGAATACAGCGGTGGCCTCCGCTGCGGACCCAGCCGCCATGGCCGAAGCCTTTGCAAACGCCATTGACGCAGGTCACGGTGGCTATCTGGCGGGATTGCTGGAGCCGAGAGACATGGCCGTTCCATCGACGCCGGTTATTGGCAAGGGAGTTTTTGCATGAAGCTCGATCCATTTTACCTGATTGTCGATAGCGCCGACTGGATCGAGCGCTTGATTCCTCTTGGCGTAAAACTCGTGCAGTTACGTATGAAGGATATCGTCGAAAGCGATCTGCGCGCCCACATTCGAACTGCGAAAGCCATCTGCCAAGTCCATGAC